>JAIRQX010000108.1 GCA_031256375.1 Deferribacteraceae bacterium | reverse complement strand
CAGTACGCTTTGGCAGGATGCAGGATATGCGGGATCTTTGGTCTGCAAAAAGTAACTGTGAGATCGGCTCTGAACGTTTCGCCGGGTATATTGTGTGAAGAGGCGTCAAGCCCGCTGGGTATATCAACCGCCGCTTTTAACGCGGACGCACGGTTTGCCGCGGCTATTATCTTTGATAAAAACTCATCTGCGGGGCGGTTCAGCCCGATGCCGAGAAGAGCGTCTATTATAAGATCATATCCTTCCAGAGACGGAATAGCGCGATTCGGAGCTATTTTATAAATCTTTAAGCCGATCCCCCGCAATATGCGCCGCTGAAGAGCGGTTTGCGCCGACAGCGGGGTTTTGGAACCGGGCATCATAACGGTAACATCATAACCGGCGTTTTTAAAAAGACGGGCGGCAACAAGTCCGTCACCGCCGTTATTGCCTCTTCCCGCGAGAATTAATACTCCGGCGTTTGCGGGTATCCGGTTGGCGCACTCTCTGTACACCTCCAACCCCGCACGCTCCATCAATACAACCGCCGGAACGCCGATCTTTTCTATAACAGCCTTTTCAGCCTCTCTGATCTGCGCCGTTGTCAGGATTTCCATAGCGCTCCGTTTTTAACTCTTCACATACAGAGGATTTTAATTCTCTTCAAGAGGTTTTGCTGAATCTATAAGCATAACCGGTATATCTTCCGTTACAGGATATACCAGTCTGCAATTTTTACAGATAATTCCGCCCATTTTTTCACTCAGTTCGATCTTCCCCCTGCATTTTGGGCAAACCAACACCTCCAGTAAATCTTCCGGTATTTTCAGCATAAAATAAGTATCTCCAGAATAAATAATAAAGTATTAAATCAACCCCATAGCTATCATAGTGTCCGCCACTTTGCGGAATCCGGTGATATTCGCGCCTATTACATAGTTGCCGGGGCAGCCGTAAGTATCCGCTGTTTCAAAACATGAGGCATGGATTTTCTTCATTATAATGTGCAGTTTTTTTTCAGTAAAATCAAAATCCCACGAATCTCTTGAGGCGTTCTGCTGCATTTCCAGCGCGCTTGTGGCAACTCCGCCCGCGTTTGAGGCTTTACCGGGAGCGTACATTATCCCCGCATCCTGAAAAACTTTGATCCCTTCCGGAGTGGTAGGCATATTCGCCCCTTCGGCAACTGCGATACAGCCGTTTTTTATAAGTTTGGCGGCGCTCTCTCCGTTCAGTTCATTCTGTGTGGCGCACGGTAAAGCAATATCACACGGAATTTCCCATATAACGCCCTTCTCACGGTATTCAGCGTCGGGGTGTACTTCACAGTAATCGCGTATTCTGCGGCGTTCCACCTCTTTGAGCCTTTTTACCGTAACAAGGTCAATCCCTTTTTTGTCATAAATTACACCGTTTGAATCTGAACAAGCTACAACTTTGCCGCCAAACTTTTGAACTTTTTCCATCGTATATATCGCCACATTGCCTGAGCCGGAAACAAGGCAAGTTTTGCCATCAAACGACTGCTTACGGGTTGCAAGCATTTCGTGCGTGAAAAAAATCAATCCGTAGCCGGTAGCTTCCGTGCGGGCGAGAGAACCTCCGTAGGTCAGCCCTTTACCTGTAAAAACTCCGGTTTCGTACCTATTGGTAAGTCTTTTATACTGACCGAACATATAGCCGATCTCTCTGCCGCCAACGCCTATATCTCCGGCGGGAACGTCCGTATGTTCACCCAAATAGCGGTACAGTTCGTTCATAAAACTCTGGCAGAAACGCATTATTTCGTTATTGGATCTCCCTTTCGGATCAAAATCGCTGCCCCCTTTAGCGCCGCCTATAGGCAGTCCGGTCAGGGAGTTTTTAAACAGCTGCTCAAAACCCAGAAATTTAATAATTCCGAGATACACTGACGGATGGAAGCGGCAGCCGCCCTTGTACGGTCCGATCGCGCTGTTAAACTGTACGCGGAAGCCACGGTTTATATGAATTTCCCCTTTATCATCAATCCATGGCACACGGAATATGATCTGCCGTTCCGGTTCGCATATCCGCTCAATAATTTTTTGCTCAACATACTCAGGATGCTTTTCCAGAACTGTTCCAAGGGTTTCTATGACCTCTTTTACCGCCTGATGGAATTCCGGCTCACCGGGATTTCTACGCACAACCTGATCATAGATCTCTTGAATCCGACCTTTGAGATTTGACATTTAATATTGCCCTCCTTAAAACTCATTTAATAAAACGTTAATAACATAAAAAAATAATTTGTCAACAAGGTAAACAGATGAATTTTTATTTTTATCTCCGGTCTTGTCTTTTAAAAGGGGAGATGTTATAATGACAGTAATAATTTTAAGGTGGTATATAATGGACTCTCACCGGCTGGAAAAAATGGAACGCCTGAAGGAAGCGGGTATTTCTCCATATATTAACTATTTTAAAGGGAACAAAGATTTGTCGGAGATTGCCGCTGCGCATAAAGATGACTCTTCAGAAACCCTTCAGAAAAACAAGCCTGAATATATCGCCGCCGGACGAATCATGTCTATGCGGACATTCGGCAAGGCTACATTCATTACCGTAAAAGACAGAACTGACGAGCTTCAGCTCTATATAAAACAGGATATGCTGAAAAAAGATGAGTTTGATGTATTTAAACTCTGCGATGTCGGCGATTTTGTCGGAGCCGGAGGTTTCCTTTTCCGCACAAAAACAGGCGAACTTACAATGTGCGCGACATCATTCACAATCCTAACCAAAACATTGCGGGATCTTCCCGAAAAATGGCACGGACTGAAAGATGTTGAAATACGCCACCGTCATCGTTATGTAGACCTTATTGCTAACGATAGTGTAAAAAAAACCTTCATCAAGAGAAGCCTTATCGTTCATTTGCTCAGAGAATATTTTGTATCAAAGGGCTTTATGGAGGTTGAAACCCCTATGATGCAGCCGATAGCCGGCGGAGCCGCGGCAAAACCGTTTGTTACCCATCACAACGCTTTGGATATGGCGCTTTGTCTGCGCATCGCCCCGGAACTTTATCTCAAACGCCTTGTTGTCGGCGGATTGGAGCGTGTATTTGAAATTAACCGCAACTTCCGCAACGAAGGGCTGTCTGTGCGCCATAATCCAGAATTTACAATGATAGAGTGGTACATGGCTTATGCCGATTTCCATGATCTTATGAATATGATTGAGGAGTTTTTTATAGAGATTGCCATAAAAGTTAACGGCAAACCGGTGGGATACTGTGAGGGTCCGTCGGGACTTTCCGAGATTGATCTTTCAGCTCCGTGGCCGCGCCTTACGATGGAGGAAGCTATTGAAAAATATGCCGGCATCCCCGTACAAGAAATGGTTACAAAAGAACAGGTCATTAATATATTAAAAAAGAATTGTCACCAGAAATTAACAACGGATAATAATACGCAGATGGTCGCCTCATGGGGAAAAGGCAGACTGGTAATGGAGTTATTTGAGCAACTTGTAGAGCATAAACTTTTCAATCCGACTTTTATAATTAACTATCCTAAAGATGTTTCCCCTCTGGCTAAGTCCAGCAAGGCAGACCCTGAGATAACGGAACGGTTTGAACTGTTTGTCGGCGGTATTGAATTGGCAAACGGGTTTAATGAACTCAACGACCCGATTGATCAGAGGGAACGTTTTGAAAAACAGGTCATTGCGCGGGAGAGCGGAGATGAAGAAGCCCATTTTATGGACAACGACTATATAACCGCTCTTGAATACGGTATGCCGCCGACTGCGGGGGCGGGAATGGGCGTGGACAGACTTGTAATGACTTTGTGCGGTCAGCGTAATATCAGAGAGGTCATACTGTTTCCTCATATGAGACCGGAAGAAGACACAGAATAACTACTGATTCCAAGGTGTTTAATGCATGACATTAATATAGTATCCGTTGACGACAACATTGTAAATCTGCTTTTAATAGAAGCGTTTGCAAAAGATCTGAAGATGAATGTACATAGTTTTACCTCAGCCATGGAAGCCTTGACATACGTATCTTGTAACCCTGTTGATATAATACTGACCGACTATATGATGCCGGAAATGCACGGGATTGATTTTATTAAAAATGTGCGGCAGTATCACCCCGATCTGCCTATAGTTATGATCACCGCCGTTTCGGACAACAATCAGCTCCTCTTAGACGCGCTGGAGGCGGGGGCAATGGAGTTTTTAAACAAACCCCTCAACCCCGCCGAAATTAAAGCCAGACTTACAAGCCTCGCAAAATTATGCAAATCCCAGCTCCTTCTTAAAGATAAAGCGTTGCTGCTGGAAGAGGAAGTGCGCAAGTCCGTCTGTGTCATAGAGGAGCGGGAACACGAAGCGATCTCGGTTCTCGGCAACGCGGCGGAATACAAAGACCCTAACACCGGAACTCATATTACCCGCGTCGCTTCTTATTCCGTTGTGATAATGCGGGGGTTCGGGAAAAATATCCAAGAACAGAATATTATATTTCATTCCGCGCCGCTGCACGATATCGGCAAAATAGGAATTCCTGACAGTATACTGACTAAACCAGCGTCCTATACGCCTGAGGAGTTTGAAATAATGAAAAGACACTCACAAATCGGCTATGATATGCTGAAAGACGCAAAAAGCCCATATTTAAGGCAGGGCGGCGAAATTGCTCTGACTCACCACGAAAAATTTAACGGCGCCGGATATCCTAACGGGCTGAAAGGCTTGGAGATTCCGTTGTACGGACGCATAGTGGCTATAGCTGATGTATTTGACGCCCTTACAACAAGCAGACCGTATAAAGAGGCGTGGAGTATTGAAAAATCAATCAGCTATCTTAAAAATGAAAAAGGATCTCACTTTGACCCTGATATAGTTGATGTTTTCGTGGAAAATATTCAGGAAATAAAAAGAATACTTAACGGCGAAATGATTACGCTGTAGTCATTGCAATAAATAACAGTGAATCATGGACTTTATATTCACATCCCTTTCTGCGCGCGGAAATGTCCTTATTGCGGCTTTTACTCAGTCACAGACCGGACCTGCCTTGACGCCTATCTGAAATCGCTTTTAACCGAGATAAAAAGCCTTGAGGGAAACTCTTTTGATACTGTCTATACCGGAGGCGGCGCCCCTTCTCTGCTGGGAGCTGAACTGCCGGTACTCCTTGAGAAAATCGTTTCTCTCACCGGGTTTTGCGGCGCTGAATTTACGGTTGAGGTTAACCCTGAAAGCGTAACAAAAGAGCTGATGAGTGATTTGTCGGGGCTTCCGGTATCCAGAATAAGCGTCGGGGCGCAGAGCGCAGACGATTCCGTTCTGCGGCTATTAGAGCGTATTCACACATCTGAGCGGATTTTTGCCGCGTATGATATAATACGATCTAATACCGGATGTGATATTAATCTTGATCTGATGTACGACATCCCTTCAGTTGACGCGCAAACCGTTAAACGCTCCGTCAAAAAATTTATCGCTCTGGGACCGGAACATATATCGGCTTATTCATACAGCCCTGATACGGGGTATCTTACAGATAAAGCCTCTGATGACTCTTACCAGACTGAAATGGTTACCGGTATCTTGGAGGACGCGGGTTATATGCGTTATGAAGTATCAAATTTCTCTATCCCCGGGCATGAATCTATTCATAATATGAAATATTGGAGGATGCAGCCTTACTACGGAGTCGGCGCGGGAGCTCACTCAATGGTAGTCAGGGAGGGCAGACGGGTGAGATACAGCCATTTGCCCGATATAGAAACGTATATAGCAGATCCTCTTGAAAAAGCTGATGTGGAGATGTATGATTGCAAAACAGCGGCGCTTGAAAGCGTTGTGTTTGGCTTAAGATGTGTTGAAGGGGTGGATCTTCTTGAAATCACAGAAAAATTTGGCGCTATAACAAACGAGCTTACAGATAAAATAAACGTCCTTGCGGGCGAAGGATTGCTTAAATGTGCGGGAAACAGGATAAAAGCAAGCAAAAAAGGGTTTTTATTATTGGATTCTGTTATGTCGTATTTGTGGTAATTTTTCTGTTCTTAATATTTCCGGAAGAAGGGGTATCGGGGTGTTCGGGACCGTGTTACTCGTGTCATCCGCAGCTACAGGGTAAAGCTGATCATCTGTCACTGGGAACCTGCGCGTTATGTCACAACGGCAAATCCAAAAAATTATCCGTTATACCCAAAACCAACATCAACGGCGGCTGCGGCGAACGGTGCTTCCTGTGCCACAACGAATGGCCTAAAAACGCTTATCATGCGGAACTGGATAAATGCCTTTCCTGCCACAAAGCGTAAAACTTATTTCAGCGATACTCTGTATTTTTTCCGCATTGAGTCCTGAATATATGCGGACTTGGCGTACCGCAGCGTATCTTTCCCCAAGTCCTGTTCAAAATTAAGCACAGTGTATTTTTCAGGCAGGGAGGCTGCCAGACTGTTATACATATGCGGATATATCCCTTTGAACATAGTGACGCCTTTGGCAAAATGTATCACAAATGTATTTGCGTTAAGTTCTTCCCCCAGAAGAAAACCTGTGGGCCGACCGTCCGCGTAATACACCATGCCGGAAAGAGCTAAATTTTCGCAAAGGTCTATCGCTTCGGCGCATACCTCAAAATCTGTATTTTCAACCGGTTCCTTGCTTAGCTCAAGCCATTGCCGGAGCGCAGCTCTGGCGTCCTCTGCTCTTTCGCAGCTATACCGCATATCTTCATATTTATACAAAGTACGGTACTGTTTTACTAAATTGCGTTTTTTATGGAGATGTCTGCCGGGGTACAGAGCTATCTTATCTCTTGTATATATATAATCAGAGTCGTTGTCGTTAAACTCAAACCGGTATCTGTTTTCCGGAAAGACTGTCAAATCTTTTTCATCTACAGGGAAAAGGCGCAAGCCATCTTTCATTAATTCTGCAAGAAGAGACTCCCCTATATCCGCAGGGTGTGAAAAGGGCATCAGATACTGCGCGCCGTCGTAAGTGACCCCCTGAAGAAAAAGCCGCCCGTCCCGCCGCAGTACCCTGTAATCATGCTGGCGGCGGAACAGATAGAGATTGGCAAAGCTGTACTCGCTTATATTCGGACGCATCTCTCTGATAAGTCTTGATATTTCGTCACGGTGCGAACATTCAAGTTTCTCTTCACTCAGTAACGTCATTTTTTATAAAAAGCCCCATATTCTTATTTATCAGTTATTCAGAAGCCGCGCCGCCGTTTTTGCAAAATATGTTATAATCATATCCGCCCCCGCGCGCTTCATGGAAAGCAGACTCTCCATAATAACTTTATCACCGTCTATCCACCCTTTTTCGGCAGCCGCCATAATCATTGAATACTCGCCGGATACGTTGTACGCTGCCAGAGGCAGATCGGTAATATCCCTGACATCGCGGATAATGTCAAGGTACGCGAGCGCAGGTTTGACCATAACCATATCCGCTCCCTCAGCTATATCCTGAAGAGTTTCTTTAATTGCCTCCCTGCGGTTTGCGGGATCCATCTGATACGTTTTGCGGTCGCCAAACGCCGGAGTGGATTCAGCAGCCTCCCTGAAAGGACCGTAGTACGCGGATGCGTACTTTACAGCGTAGCTCATTATAGGTGTGAGTTCAAAACCGTTTTCATCAAGTTTTTTCCTTATGGCTGAAACCCGTCCGTCCATCATATCGCTTGGAGCTATTATATCCGCCCCCGCTTCAGCGTGGGAGAGCGCCTCTTTGCATAAAAGCTCCAAAGTTGCGTCGTTATCCACACTATCCCCTTTTATTACGCCGCAATGACCGTGGTCTGTATATTCGCACATACATACATCGGTTATAATAAGGAGATTTTTACTGTTCTTTTTGATTGCGCGGATAGCTCGCTGTACTACCCCGTTAGCGTTATAAGCCTCACTGCCTGTAGCATCTTTGTGAGACGGTATGCCAAAAAGAAGTACGGCGGGTATCCCCAGCTTTTCAATTTCATTGCACTCTCCGGAGACAGTGTCAACGCTGAAGCGGTTTATCCCCGGCATGGAGCCGATAGGTTCTCTAACGTTCGCCCCTTCACAGACAAAGACCGGATATATTAGATCGTCAGACGAAAGGGCGTTTTCGCGTACTAAACGCCTGATGGCAGGGGTTGCGCGTAATCTGCGCGATCTGGTTATTGGAAACATTATCCACCTCTAGATATTATTAATTGTTTATTTTAAGCGCGCGCGCAAGCGATTCCGCTGTCTGCTCCCGTCCGCAGACGGGAGTTCTTCCTATAGCGGAAAGGCTTTTTGCAGTTGTGCTGCCTATAGCGGCAGTTATTACATCTCCGGACAGCTCAGTCTGTCTGAAAAATGCGTTTACCGCGGACGGAGAAAAAAATGTTACAGCTTCTATATGATATTTATCTATAGTTGATTCAACCTCTCCTTTAGCGTACTGCACAGCCGCCGTTTCATAAAGCGCCGGCGATTCAAAAAAGAGATCCTTCGCCTGAAAAACAGCTCCTAAATCTTTTATTCTTTCCCGCGCTCCCGGCGCCGTTACCTTTTTTCCCGTTAAATCCGCACCGGCAAAAAACTTTTCTATTTCGGTTACATAAGCGTTTTCCGGAGTATAAATGTTTTCCTCCGGAACTTTAAGCAGTTCTTTTATAGCTTTTGCGGTTGCTGCGCCGACTGCCGCATATTTTGACGCGCCTATGCCGTGCGGGGCAAAATATCTCACCGCTGTAGGGCTTGTAAGGATACAGTAGTCATAAAACCTGTACTTAAATTCGGGGGTTTGTAACGCAACGGACTGAATCATCGGCATACAGTAAGGCGACAGACCGTAAAAGGAAAAGATATTTATTGTTTCTGCGATCTGTTCAGCAGCGCGGGTAATAAGGACATTCATCAGTTTTTGTATATTTTACGCAGAATTTGATCACCGCCTGTATCCAGTATCTTTTTTGCCAGAGCAATTCCTAAATCTGAGGCATTTTCCGCGTTTCCTGAGACAGTTTCTTTAATAACGCCGCTTCCGTCAAGATCAGACAGATAACCGCATATACACAGATTATCTCCGGAGATTACCGCATGACAGGCTATAGGCGCCTGACACCCCCCCTCAAGAATTTGAAGAAAAGCCCTTTCCGCGGCTACTTTAAGAGATGTTTCTTTATCTTTTAAAAAATCAAGAAGCTTTTTTGCTCTGTCATCATCTTTGCGTACCTCCACTCCCAGCACCCCCTGACAAGCCGCAGGGATCATAACGTTCACCGGCAGGGTTTCTTTTATATGCTGTGTTAAACCAAGTCTTACCAGCCCCGCTTTTGCGAGGATTACCGCATCATATTCACCTTCGGTGAGTTTTCTTATCCGTGTGTTTACGTTGCCGCGCAAATCTTTTATCGCCAAATCAGACCTGATTTGCATAAGCTGCAATTTCCTGCGCAACGAGGAGGTGCCAACCACCGAACCTTTCGGTAACTCTTTTATGTTGTTGTATTTTACGGAAAGGAATGCGTCATTAGGCTCTTCCCCTTTAGGATTGACATAAAACTCCAATTCCTGCGGTATTATTGCCGGCACGTCTTTCATGCTGTGCACGGCAATATCCGCTTTCCCCGCCAGCAGAGCATCCTCAATCTCTTTCACAAAAAGCCCTTTCCCGCCAATTGTCGCTAACGGAACATCAAGTATCTTATCCCCCGTGGTTTTTATAACATTCAGCGAAACTTTTACCTCCGGATGTTCACGCTCAATCATATCTTTTATGTGGTTTGCCTGCCAAAGGGCTAATTCTGAACCTCTTGTGGCTATTGTAACAGTCATTATTTTAATAATCCTCCGGTATTACTTTATATCAAAAAGCAGCGCGGCCGCTTCCGCCAAAGTATATTTTTTCCCGTCACCCGCAAAATCTTTAAGATTTCTTGTGGGGGTATGCATCATTTTATTTACGGCGCTTTTTGTCATTTGCGCAAGCCGCTCCGCCTCTTCCGGGTTACTGATTTTATTTTTGCGGCAATAACGCTTCAGCTCCTCTTTTAACGCTGAATCAGCTTTGGAACGCAGTTTTACAACAAGAGGGGTTGCGGAAAGAGATTCAATCCTTTTTTCAAAACGTATTACAGCGCCGTCTATCATCTCTTTTGCCTGCACAGCCCTGTTTTCCCTCTCGCGCCTGTTCGCTTCCACTACCTGTTTGAGGTCGTCAATATCGTAAACATACACATTTTCAATATCGCCCACAGCCGAGTCTATATCCCGGGGTACCGCTATATCAATAAAAAACATAGGGGAACGTTTCCGTTTTTTCATAGCGGCGGCTGCCATTTCAGGCGTAACTACCGCAGTGGGCGCTCCGGTGGAGCTGATAATGATATCCGCTTCGTGTAACATAGCCGGAAAATCGGCAAATTCTACAGCATCGCCGTAAAATTTACGCGCCAGTTCCTTGGCGCGGATATAGGTACGGTTTGTTACCGTTATATGCCCTATCCCCGCTCCTGTCAAATGTTCCGCAGCCAGTTCACACATTTCGCCGGCGCCTATAATCAGCGCTCTGTGCCCCTCCAGTGTACCGAAGATCTTTTTGGCAAGGTCAACCGCGGCGTAACTGACAGACACGGCATTTTCCGATATCCCCGTGTCAGTACGCACTTTTTTAGTTATGTTAAGCACAAACTGTTCAAGTCTGTTCAGATAGCTTTTTACTGCCCCGTTGTTACGCGCGCCGCGTAAGGCGTCTTTTACCTGACCGAAAATCTGCGGTTCGCCCAAAACAAGGCTGTCTATCCCCGAGGCTACTGTTATCAGGTGTCTGACGGCATCGGAACCGCAGTATGTATATGAATGTTTGCGCAGGACAGCCGCTCCGACTTCACAGTTAATAGCAACCATATAAAGAATATCCGCCGTATCAAGATTATCTTTTGTGACAAGATAATACTCAATCCTGTTGCAAGTAGAGAGTATGACAGCTTCACTAACTTTTTTATAGGAAAGGAATTTACCGTATATTTCCGCTATTTTGTCAGGGGCTGCTGACATCTTTTCACGCACGGCTACCGGCGCACTGTTATGGTTAAGTCCCAGCACGGCAAGTTGCATTAAAACACCCTCATTTATTCAAAAATGTTGCACTTAATATCACGCAAATCACAGGCATATTTATAGCACAGTTTTGGCGTTTTGTACAGATGACAAATCACGCAGCGCCGGTTTTAATCTGCGCGCAATAAATACCGCCGCTGTAAGCTTTATAAAATTCGGGACTATAAACGGGACAACCGCCAGCGTTGCAGCTTTATACAGAGAAACGTCTTTCCCCTGCGCCAGATTCATGCTCAGCCAGAACCCTATGCCGCCCGCCAGATGTATTATAACTGATGCGATCATTCCCGATAAAAACAGCGGTAAAAAACCGTTTTTATTCCGGCTCAAAAGACCACACGGTATAGTTGAAAGTAAAAAACCGATTAGAAAACCGAAAGTGGGCTGAAAAATGTAAGCGGGACCTCCGCCGTTCGCAAATATAGGCAGCCCTGCAAGCCCCAGCGCTATATATAGCGCCACCGCCGCAAAGCTGTATTTTGCCCCGACAAGCATTGGCGCAAGCAGCACAACAAATGTCTGCATAGTCAGCGGTACAAAAGGAGTCGGTATGCGTATAAACGCGCTGACCGCGAAAAGCGATGTCAATACGCCTGTAATAGCTATTTTTTGTGAATTCATTTGTTTAACTCTCCGTACAAACTGTTGCGCTTAACTTCCGTAAGTCTGACATCAACTATTAAACCTTGCTTTACCGGAGAATCCGATCTGAAATTCATTACCCTATTGTGTTCCGTGCGACCCGTATATACATTCCCGCCGCGTTTACTCACTCCGTCCGCCAGCACTCTCAACTTAGCGCCGATCATCTTTTCGTACCTTTTTGATATTATTCGCTCCTGCGCTTCTATCAGTCTCTGAAGGCGCGCCGTTTTTACCTCGTCAGGAACATTATCCTTAAAAAGTTCCGCCTTTGTACCCGGTCTGACAGAATATTTAAAAGCAAAGATCATTTCATATTCGATCTCCCGCACAGCGTCAAAAGTATGTTCAAAATCTTCGTCAGTTTCCCCGGGAAAACCGAGTATAAAATCGGATGAAAAGAGAATATCCGGCAGAATCTCTTTTGCCGCAACGATTTTATCGCGGTATCCGCTGTATGTATATCCCCTGTTCATCTTTTTCAGGATTTCATCGGAACCTGACTGAAGCGGCATATGAATACACGGGCATATATTCGGGTGATATGCCATAATTCTAACTATTTCCTCAGAAAAATCTTTCGGATGTGAGGTTACAAAACGCACCCTGCATACTCCGTCCGTCTCCGCCACGCTTCTCAAAAGACCGGCAAAACCCGTTTCATCAGGAATGCCTTTGCCGTAAGAGTTTACATTCTGCCCCAAAAGTACTATCTCTTTTACCCCTGAGTGAACAGCGCGTTTAACCTCATCCAGAATTTCACGCTGAGACCGGCTTTTCTCTCTGCCGCGTACATATGGCACTACGCAGTAACTGCAAAAGTTGTCACACCCTTTCATTATGGTGACATAAGCGGATACGCTATCTTTACGCTCAAACGGAAGGATATGAAACTTTCCGTCACCATACATTGCTGTCTCTGACAGTCGTTTCCCCGAAGCTATCTCATTTAGGGCATAAGGAAGCATATCAATGTTATCCGTACCCAGCACAAAATCAACATAAGGAAAACGTTTGAGGAAGTTATCTCCCTCCTGTTGGGCAACACAGCCCATTATCCCGATTTTGAGCGGCAACCCGGCATTAATCTGATTTTGGCGGAGTTTCCCGACATGGCTTTCAACTTTATGCTGAGGTTTTTCGCGGACAGAACAGGTATTTAAAATTACAAGTTCAGCCTCATCAGGGGATGCAGCGGAAAACATCCCGGCAGACTCAAGGGTTGCGGCTATCCTTTCCGAATCATACCCGTTCATCTGGCAGCCGTAGGTATGTATATAATAACTGCGCATCAGTATATCAATATGCCCTTTTCTGTAATTTTATTTGGTATATGCATAATCCGTTTATCAGATATTTACATTGTTGACAAGTACAAAATCCACGCCCGTTTTTTATGAGTCATAAAAGCGCCGTTTCATTTAATGTAATTATAACCGCTGTATATATATTCAACGATCTCTGATGCGGCGCGCGCAGGTGAAAAGTTAAAAAATGAGCGTTCAAACTCTTCTTCAGGCGTATTATACGCAATATCGTAATACTTTGTCATCAGCTCTTCAATAACCGTATCGTAAGATTCCGTTTCAATCAGAGTTTTGTAATTGGCAATCCTTTCTTTGCCTACATAGCGCGTTAGTTTTTCCAAGACAGGAATAACAGAGGTTTTATCAAAATCAGCCCCGATATATTCCTGTTTTATTATCCCCTTTCTGGTCGCAATATCCGCTTCGATTAACAGTTTCCTGCCGGTATTCATCTTTTCCATAAGAAGACCCGGAAGATAAATATTCCCGATGCGTTTGCTCTCCCCTTCGGTAAAGATTATATCTGATTTTGCGCTTTTGAGTGAATCGTAAAGCAATGTTTCAAACCGCTTCTGTGAACGTTTCTGCGGAAGTCCTATCGCGCCGAGAAGAGATCCTCTGTGACCTGCGCACCCTTCCAGATCAAGAACATCATACCCCAACTTTTTAATTTCGTGCAGGATAAGGGTTTTCCCTGCGCCTGTCTTGCCATACAGCGTTACGGTGGAAATTTTATTTATAAGTTCAGGCAGATGCCGGACTATATGCTGTCTGTAGCCTTTATACCCCTGCCCCAGCTTTATAACAGGAAATCCCACAGATGCAAGAAAGCTGCCCACAGCTTCGGAACGCATCCCTCCGCGGGCGCAGAAGATCAGAAACTTCTTCTGTTTTACCGCCAGAGAGGCAAACCTGTCGTAAATCTGCGGAAGCGATCCGCTTACATACTCCACGCCCGCTTTTACGGCAGAGGCTTTGCTTTCCTGTTTATAAAGCGTACCTATGCGGGCGCGCTCTTCATCGCAGAAAAGGGGGATATTAACTGCCCCCGTTATAGTGCTTTCCGCATATTCCGAGGGGCTGCGCACATCAACGATGATATATCTGTCCGGATTATTTTCAGTATGTTCAAAATCAACGGTTATTAACATAAAGCGGTTTAATGTAATTTCTCAGCGGTCATAGCAGTTTCACTCGTCATTGCGAGGAACGCAGTGACGAAGCAATCAAGTTTGGGCTTTTACCTGCATGGATTACCGCGCTTCATAAAAAACATTCCGCTCACAAAGACGGTTAATGTATTATGGAACTGCTATATCCGCCGCAGTCTTACATAAAGTCTTTTTTTGCGCGTTCCCGGAGTTCTTTTTTCATCACTTTACCGCCTGCGTTAAGCGGGATGTCGTCGGTTATTATAAACCGGCGCGGCGCTTTGAAACTTGCAATGTTGTGACGGATATATTTTTTCAGCGCATCCACAGTCACTTCCGATTCAGGGTTTATCTTTACATACGCTACCGGAATTTCACTCCCCTCTCCGTCAGGGATGCCTACCACCGCAGCCGTGATTACCCCGCTGTATTTATAAAGGAGTTCCTCTATCTCTCTCGGATATACATTCATCCCTTTTACCAAAATAAGGTCTTTTAACCGGTCAATTATTGTAATGTATCCCTCCTCATCCTGAGAGGCAATATCTCCGGTATGCAGCCAACCGTTTCTGAGGGTTCTTTCACTCTCCTCCGGCTGGTTCCAGTAACCGCGCATAACATTCGGTCCGCGTGCGATCAGCTCTCCCGGCGTATTTAGAGGCGCTTCGTTGTCATTTTCATCAACAATCTTAATATCCACCCCGGGAAGCGGCACGCCGATGGTGCCGACTTTCTGTTTTGTAATCGGATTAACGGACAACACAGGTGAAGCTTCGCTTAATCCGTATCCTTCAAGTATAATTTTGCCGTAAACATCTTTAAAACGATTTATAATCTCAACCGGCAGAGGAGCCCCGCCACATAAGGCGATACGGAACGGGAAAACAGCTTCCCTCGTTTCCGGTGTGACTTTTGCTCTGGTAAGGGTTGCAAAAAGAGCGGGTACGCCAACAGTAAGGGTTGGTTTGAGTTTTGCAAGCATTTTCGGATAATATGCTTTTGAAACTTCAAGTATGGATTCAAGAATTATTACGCCTGCGCTCTGTGCAAGCGACGCAAGCATACTTGCCAGCATGGATGTGGCGTGAAACATCGGCAGTACAAGCAACATTCTGTCGTCACTATTATACTTCATGAAAGCCGCGACAGTTTCAGCGTTTGCCAGAACATTTCTATGTTCAAGCATAACGCCCTTTGGTCTGCCGGTTGTTCCGGACGTATAGAGAACCAGCGCTAAATCGCCGGGTAAAATATTTACTTCCGGTAATTCCTCCGTCAGATCTTCTATATGTACAGTATTAAAAGACACTTTACCGTAAGAAAATATCTTTTTCAGTTGCAGCGCCAGTTCAAATATATGCGTCATCCTTTCGGCAAAAGTTTCAGAAGTAATTATATATTCAGCGTCACAGTCGTTCATATTAATCGCTATTTCACGGTCTTTCAGAAAGACGTTGGTCGGTACTGCTATCGCTCCGAGTTTCATTATTCCGAAATATGCGAAGGTAAACTCAGGGCTGTTTTCCAAAAGGATAACCACCCTGTCGCCCCGCCGGACACCGTTGTTCTTCAGTGTGATTGCGGTGGAAACTATTTTTTGTTCAACCTGAGCATAAGTATATGTACATTCTTTAAAAAATATGCATACTTTATCGGGGTATGCGGCAGCATTCTTACTAATCAGATCAGGCAGTATTTTGAATTCCATATTTTCCTCCCAAACCGTAAAACAGAATTTACCGATATTTTTAAGTAACAAAAGGAAAGGTTAGGATTATAATCGCCGTATGTCAACACTTTTTCGCGGATTCACATTTCCGGGCTTTAAATTTCCCCTTCAAGCATATACCCTTCGCCGGAACCTGTAACAGTTATCGTAAAAAATGTATTTTCGGCAACTCCCGCCGGCAGTCTGACCATATAAAAATTATCCGAATGCCCTTTTCCGCCGCGTTCTGACAGTACGCGGACAGATTTGCCCGTCATGGCGGCAGCGCTTTTTTGCCGGAATTCATCCCCCAACTCACGCAGCCTGTCTGCCCGCTCCTTTTTGACAGCGGCGGGCAACTGCCCCGTAATCTTTGCCGCGGACGTACCCGGACGTTTTGAATACGGAAAGATATGCAGATAATTCAGTTCTGTCCGCCTCAGAAGTGAGGATGTTTCTTCAAAATGCTTTTCTGATTCTCCGGGGAAACCGGTTATCACATCGCAGCCGATACAGGCGTCCGGTATAGCGGCGCGGATTGCTTCCGTCGCTGAAATAAACGCTTCGGGAGCGTACTTTCTGCCCATTTTTAAAAGTATCTCCCCGCTTCCGCTTTGCAGCGATATATGAAAATGCGGACAGATTCTGTTGCCGGATTCAGCCACAAGCGAAATCAGTTCAGGCGTTATATCATGCACATCAAGGGAGCTTAACCTTATCCTGTAATCGCCGTCTATTTCAATCAGCCTCTTCAAAAGCGTTGTCAGTGAGATATCTCCGCCGGCATCTTTACCGTATATCCCTATATGCACGCCTGTCAGCACAATCTCTTTATAGCCGCCGCGCACAAAGGCGGTCATCTCATTATATACAGTATCAATATCTTTGCTGTGCGGCGTCCCGCGTAAAAACGGTATAATGCAGTACGCGCAGAAAGAAGCGCAGCCGTCCTGAATTTTTAAAAACGCCCGCGTCCTCGCGCCTGAAAATGCCTTTACTGTTCTGTAAGCTATATCCGCGGATTGCTTTTTTTTAATTATATAAGCTATGGTTTGCGGTATGGAATCCTTTTCAGCGTTAGGGATCACAACGTCAGCGCCACGGTCTTTCAGTTTTTCCTTAAGGAGTTCCGCAAGACAGCCTGTGGCGATGATTAATAGTGAAGGGTTAATATTTTTCAGGCGTTTAAGATACTTTTCCCCGTCATTCTGTGCTTTTTCAGTGACCGCACAAGTGTTTACAACCAAAATATCCGCTTGCGCGGCATTTTTTATATATTCCGAGTTTAGCTCCGGCAAACTGCAAATCAGTTTATCAGTTTCCGCCTGATTTACTTTACAGCCAAACGAGGTAAACGCTATCTTCATATCTTTGAAAACGCCGCCGGCGGCGCAATTCACCTTAACGCAGGGAAACAACCGCGCTGTTTTTTTGTTTTCTCTTTACAAGTGATATGGCAAAAGCAGAAACGCCCGCAAGTAAAAAGGTTATTATCCCCCCTGCAATCCCTGAAGCGGCTGTTCCCGCTTTTGAGCCTTCGATTTCCGTATCTTTGAAGTTATAGCCGGGCATAACCGAAACCTTTTTCTGAATTGATACCGCACCCTCTACAATATAACCGGACACTTCAGGCTCCGTTCCCCCCGTTACTTTTTCCACTGCCCATTCAAGACCGTCAGGATATGAAGAGGCGAACAGGGAAAGAATACCTCCGGCAAACAGTGTAATAACCGCAAGCATAATAACTATTTTTCTCGTAATAACATCATTGTTTATTGCCTTTCTGTCAAAGCTGCTTTCTATTATTTCCGGACGCGCCTTATAGACAAAAGATAGCACAGCGGCGGTTATTATACCCTCAGCCAAGCCGATCGCAAGATGAATAGGCTGCATCAAAAATGTAAAAGTTAAAAAAGGTATCTTTGTAATGCCTGAAAGCAGAGTCTCAAGAACTACGGCAAACGCGCCTAACTGTAAAGCTATAATTACCGCCGCAACGGACGCTATCGTTATTCTGCCAAAAGTAAAGCCGTTTTTGACAAGCGGTTTAAAGAGCAGCGGATATACAATCAGGCACGGGATAACGCCCAAATTAAAGATATTGCATCCTATGGCAAGTAAACCTCCGTCAGCAAAGAACAGGCATTGAATTATAAGCGCCGCCGACATGGAAATGAGCGCGGGAAAGCCGCCGATCATTGCGGCAAGCAAAATACCGCCGCCAATATGCCCGCTTGAACCCGTCAAAGGAATCGTGAAGTTAATCATCTGTGCGGCAAAGATAAATGCGCCCATCACGCCCATAACGGGAATCTTTTTTTCGCAGAGATCATCTTTTTTAATTTTTTTCACTGACCATACGATAGCGATGGCGCTTACGGCGCACATAGTCACGCCGACCGCGGGGGATAACAACGCGTCTGCCATATGCATAATACTGTTTCTCCTGAAAAACAAAAATCATAGCAGGCTGTCAAAAGTATCTTTTCAACAATAGCTGATTGTAACGTATATCATTCCAAACTGTCAATTTTTTAAATGCGCCGGAGCAAACAAAGCCTCAAGCCTGTCCCAGTCAGAGCTTATCCAGTTTATTCGCACATGATCGCCTAATTTATAGGCAAAACCGTTCCGCTTATAGATTACGCAACTGCCCGGATCGGCAAACCAACGACCTTTCGGCAGCGCGGCAATATCCACAAATCCTGTCATCAATAGTTTTTCAAGAAATACATAAAACCCGTCCGCTGTAACCCTGTTTATATAGGCGTCATATACATTTTCAGCGTTGTTTTGCAAATATATCAGTTTTTTATAAAGCGATATTTCACGTTCAGCATCCTCTGAGCTGCGTTCTGTCGCAGAGGAGCGCATAGCCGCCGATTTTACATAACTTGCCGGAATATCAATACTCTCCCCGAAGAGATGCCGTTTAAGCAGCCTGTGTACAATCAGGTCAGGATAACGCCTTATAGGGCTTGTAAAATGTGTGTAGCAATCAGAGGCAAGCCCGAAATGTCCTATGTTTTCACAGGAATATCCGGCGCGCTGCATACTGCGCACAAGCATTGATTTAAGAAGATACGAACATGAATTCCCTTCTGTTGCGGCAAACCATCTCTGTACAGTCTGCGGTTCAATTTTACCCGGGATTTTACCCGCCGGTACGCCAAAAATACGGGCATATTTGACCCACTGATATATTTTTCCCATATCAGGGGAATCGTGAACACGGAAAATTGCCGCAAAACCTTTAGCATTTGCCGGAGTATCAGTCTGTAAACGACCTCTTCCCTTGCGGCGCGGGTTCCCTTCTGAAGTTTTTATTTCAAGCAGTTCCGCCGCGGCTTCGTTTGCTTCTATCATAAAATTTTCAATTATCCGTTCACTTATGCCGCGTTCTTCGGGAAAAATATCCGTTATCTCTCCGTTTTTATCAAAACAAAACTCCGCCTCCGGCAGATCAAAATCTATAGCGCCCTGTTTTCTGCGCCGGTTACTGATTATTTCCATAAGCTCCGCGCTTTTTTGGGCAAGCGTAGTTACCTTACGGTCAGATACTTCTCTTCCGGCAAGCAATTCGTTTACATAGCCGTATGTAAGTCTGCGGTCACTTCGTATTACAGCATTGTAAAATGAACAACCCAGCCGTTCCCCTGTTTTGCTGTACTTTATTTTAACGCTTACCGCAAACCGGTCTTCTTCGGGACAGAGGCTGCATACATTATTTGAAAGCGCTTCCGGCAGCATAGGAATTGCAAATTCAGGGAAATAAACGCTGGTTCCGCGCCGGTACGCCTCTTCATCCAGCTCCGCGCCGGGACGGATATAGTGCGCCACATCGGCAATGTGGACATAAAGGGTCCAGCCGTCTTTACACTTCTTTACGCTTATAGCGTCATCAAAATCCCGCGCCGTTTCACCGTCAATTGTGACGGTAAAAAGTCCCCTTAAATCTGTACGTCCTTTATTTTCCCCTTTAACTGGCAGCGATTGCGCGGCTTCGTCAGCCTGAGCGCTGACCTTTGCTGAAAACTCCCGAGTCAGACCGTATTTGTTTATAACGATAAGGTTTTCTATTCCCTTATTCTCTATATTGCCGAGATGTTTTGTTATCTCCCCTTCCGCGCCGTTTTTACGATCCGGATAGCGTTTTATACCACATACAACAATATCGCCGTCTCTATAATTATCGCCGTCTTTTTTACGCACAAACAGAGTGTACGGAAACCGCCGGTTGAACGGCGCAACGTTATAATAACCGCGGCGTATTTCAATACGCCCGACAATAATCCCCAACCCATGTTCAAGAACGCTGACAACATGACCTTCAGGGCGTCCGCGTAAAAATATTTTTTTTATTTTTACACGATCTCCATGTATCGCCGGATAAAGTTTTGACGCCGGCACAAAGATATCTTCGCCTCCGCCGTCCGGCATAAAAAAAGCGTATCCGTCAGGATGCGCCGTTATACAACCGGTCAGCGTTAAACAGGAACCCTCCGGTTTTTTGCCGCCGCCGCGATCTTTTCGGCGCTTATCAATCTTCAATATTATAATCTCTCATATTCTTTTTTAAAGTGTTGCGGTTTATCCCCAAGAGTTTGGCAGCCATAGATTTATTGTTGTCCGCAATATGCAGGGCGGCGCGCAAAACCGGCGGAGTTACCAGTTTTTTATATTGTTCAAAAACGGTGTAAGTGGAACTTTGTTTCGCTGTCTCCAAGAATTCGCAGGCAATGCTGTAAAGTTTTTCACTTAAACTTTCCGCCGTTTTCATTTCTCTTGCGGCCGCATCAATCCTTTCAAGTTCAGCTGCGGTTATTGTATCGGTACCGGCGCTGTCCAAAATAAACCGGATATATTTCTCCAGTTCAATTATATTTCCTTTCCACGGTTTTGATGAAATATTTTTTTTGCTCTCATTGTCAAACCGGTAATTTCTGCCGTATTCGCCGGATATCTTTTCCGACATAGAATCAATAAGCGAAGGGATATCTTCTTTGCGTTCCCTCAGAGCGGGGATGCGTATCTGCATGACGCGCAGGTAAAAGTAGAGGTCTTCCATAAATGAACCGTCTTTTACAAGAGGCTCAAGGGGGACGGAAGTTGACGCTATTAAACGGAATTTATTTGAATGATTCGCGCTTATAAGGAATTTCATAAGCTCAACCTGATCTTTTAGCTGCATATAAGCCACTTCGTATATAAATAGTGTGCTGCCGCCCGCCTTAACTATACACCCGCTTATATCGCCGTCATATCTGTTCGCTTTAAAAAGTACAAAAGGTAAGTTTTTTTGCGGGCTGAAACCATGTATCCGCTGCGCATACGCGCTTTTCCCCACCCCTTTTTCTCCAATAATTAAAACAGCGGTGTTGGTTTGGGATGCTTTATCAAGCAGCCTGTCAATTTTCTGCATTTTTTTACTTGATACGGCTAATTCTAACATATAAACAGTCTATTGCGCTTGCGAAATGAGTTCGTCTGAAAAATCGTCCTGTATATCCGTGAAAGAATAAGGTTCAAACGAGATATTTTCCGATTCCAGTTTATCTGTCGGCTCCCAATTGATCAAATCAACCTTTCGGTATATAACTCCGTCAGCAACAGGGAAAACTGCCCTCGGTATATAAGGCAATACCGAATTAACAAACTCTACCCAAACAGGGGCGGCAGCCTGAGACCCTGTCTCCGATCCCAGTTCGCGGAATTCATCAAATCCCATCCAAACGCCTACCACAAAGTTTGGCATAAAACCAATAAACCAAGTATCGCGGTTTTCATTAGTGGTGCCTGTTTTTGCGCCGATAGGGCGGGGGATCGCCTTTGCGCGGGCGCCTGTGCCGTTTTCAACGACATTTATAAGGATATCTGTCATAATATGAGCGGTATCCGGACGGATAACTCTTACATGTGCGGGGGGACTCATTTCATAAAGAATATTTCCTTCAGAGTCCTCAATCTTTGTTACAAAATATGGGTTTGCCGGGCGCGTGCCCATATTCGGAAACACGGAGTAAGCGTAAACCATTTCAAGCAAAGATACAGAACCGGAACCGATAGTTATGGAAAGATCAGCCGGAAGATCGGAGGTAATGCCGAACTTTTGCGCCATATCCAAGACTCTGCGTATTCCAAGCCTTTCCGCTATTTTTATGGTTATGATGTTTCTTGAGCGGGTAAGCCCCTCTTTAATAGTAGTTTCCCCATAATATTTGTCCTCAAAGTTTTTCGGGCGCCAAACCTTCCCGCGTTCATTGGGAGAAGTTATTACCGGCGCGTCAAGTATCTTTGTCATCGGTTGCATACCGTATTCAATTGCCGTGGCATAAACGATAGGTTTAAACGAACTGCCGACCTGCCGTTTTGCCTGTGCGGCGCGGTTAAACATAGTTTTTTCAAAAGCAAACCCTCCGACCATAGCTTTAATCGCGCCGGTTTTTGAATCAATAGCGACAAGCCCCGCGTCCATCGGCGGATCTTGCTCCAACAGATATACGCCCTGTTCTTTCTCCTTGGGAAGCACATAAATTACATCATTCGGCTCAAGGATTGTCTTAAAGCTGTTAAGCTGTCCGCTGTTGCTGTTTTCAGCTCTCGCCCAGCGGTTGTCTATAAGTTTCAAAACGCCTGAAGTATTATTATCAATCTTTATACTGACCTGCTGATCATCAACTTTAACGGCAACAGCCTTTTTAAACCCCAAAACAGCAAGGTAAGGGGGAATCTGCAAAAGGGATTCCGGCGAATTATTAATTACCACCGGATCGCCGTCAACATTTCCGGCAAGCACAATCTCTTCGTCCGGCGAGTCTGATATCTTTCCGGCAGGTCCGAAATAACCCTGACGTTTGGATGTTTTCAAAAGATTGTTGCGTACAGCGTCCTCCGCCTTATCCTGAAAGGTTACATTCAGTGTTGTATAAACTTTAAGCCCTTTATTCTGGGGCTCGCTTATCTCCAGTTCATCAGACAGATAACGCAACACAAAATCAAGGAAATACCCCGCGTGTCGTAGCCTGAGCGGTATAGTTTCAGTGATGACTATAGGTTCCTCTATAGATTTAAGGTATTCGTCTTCATTGATATAGCCGTTTTCATACATCCGCAGGAGCACATGATTGCGGCGCTGCTGAGAGCGGTCAAGGTTCAGGTGGGGCGCATAAATCCCCGGAGCTTTTGGTATCCCAGCCAAAAGGGCGCACTCAGTGAGATTCAAATCTGCGGCATTTTTGCCGAAATAGTTGACGGCGGCGGCCTGCACGCCGTACCCGCCTCTGCCGAAGTTGACGTAGTTAAGGTAAAACTCAAGTATATCATCTTTTGTAAGATATTTATCCAGACGGTACGCAAGCACAGCCTCTTTATATTTACGTATAAGCTTCTTTTCCTTAGTGAAAAAGATATTTTTGACAAGCTGTTGGGTTAGTGTGCTTCCGCCTTCGGCAAACCGTCCTGATTTAACATTTGTAAGCATTGCGCGGAATATACCTAAAAAATCAACGCCGCTATGCTCATAAAAGCGCGCATCCTCTGTAGCGATGACAGCCTGCTGGAGATACACCGGCATTTTGCTTATAGGGATCGGGTATCTGCGCTCATTGCCAAGCTCTGCAATCACTGCGCCCGTTTCATCATACAACATTGACGGCTGACTCATACGGTACCGCGTAATTTCTTCCACAGAGGGCAGTGTATGCGCCAATTTGTAAAGGTGATAACCGGTTAAGGAAACGCCGGCAAAAACACCTAAAAATACAGCCAAAACGGTGTAACGTAAAATTCTGCTTCCAAAAAAACTTTTAAGTAATTTTAACATTGATGTATAAATACCATAAACTTATAATTAGACTAATATAACTCATAAGAAAGATTTTATCAACCGAAACGTAATTAAATTTTTTGCGGAGGAAAAATAGATGGAATTATTAAGCCCCGCCGGAAATATGGCAAAACTTGAAGCAGCCGTTGCCTACGGCGCGGATGCCGTGTATTTTTCCGGCGCTGAATACGGTTTGCGCGCATACGCGGGTAATTTTACCGAAGAAGAGATCGGATCAGCTATGAAATATCTCCATAACAGGGGGAAAAAGGGTTACCTTGCCGTAAACGCTTACGCAAGAGACCACGAGATCCCGGGTTTAAAGGATTATCTCAAAAAAATGGCGGCGCTTGAGGTGGATGCTTTTATAATCAGCGATCCCGGAGTTTTTTGGCTTGCGGCTGATACTGCGCCTAATATAGACAGATTTATAAGCACACAAGCGAATACCACAAACTCTTCCGCCGTAAGGTTTTGGGCTGAGCAGGGGGCAAAAAGAGTTATTCTGGCGCGTGAACTATCAAAGGAAGAACTTGCCGCGATGTCTCATAAACCTTCGTGCGAACTGGAAGTATTCGCTCACGGCGCGCTGTGCATATCATACTCCGGCAGATGCCTGATAAGCGCCTATATGTCAGGGAGAGACGCAAACCGCGGCGAGTGTGCGCAGCCGTGTCGCTGGAAATACAAATCCGCGGCTATCAGGGAAGAAACGCGCCGCAATCAGGATATGGAGATCGCGGAAGATAAAGCCGGCACATATCTTTACAATGCCAAAGATCTCTGTCTGATAAACAGGGTAGGTGAATTGGCAAAGATCGGGATAACAAGCCTGAAGATAGAAGGGCGGATGAAGAGTGTTATGTATGTGGCTGTTGTAACCGGGGTTTACAGACGCGCTATAGATCTTGCGCTCAAAAATCCTGAAGAGTATTCCGCAGATCCGTACTGGCGTACTCTTTTGGAAAGCGTAAGCAACCGGAGCTATACTGAGGGTTTTTATGCCGGTGTGCCTGACAGGGATGCCATGAATTATGACAGTTCCGCATATATCCGTAATTCAGACTTTCTCGGAGTGGCGCGGGGAAATAACGGCAATTGCCTTGAAGTGGAATGTACGGGTAAATTTATCACGGGAGAAACGCTTTCACTGCTGACGCCGGAGCTGAAAGAGTATGATCTGACAGTAAAAGAGATCAGAAACAGTAAGGGGGTGTCGCTGGAATTCAGCCGTTCAAACGAAATAATGACAATCCCTTCGGATATCAGAGCGCCGAAACTGTCAATATTAAGAAGAATATTGATACCAACTTGCAATTGAAAGTACAATCATTATACTTATAAAAAAAGAGGGGCGAATGAAAAAATTGCTCATTATATCCGCTTCCGTTATTGCTGTTTTTTTTGTCGCGTTTTTTTTTATTGCAAACCTCGGATTGAAAATAAAAGGGGAAACAGACTCTGAAACCTCAGAACTTTCTTATACGGGCGAAACTTTTACAATTTACGATATTGCCACAACTGAAGAACTGAAACATAAGTACGGTTATGTTGATTATACCAAAGAAAATTATCCGAATACAAATGTCAGCGTTCTGAGCAGGATGCAGACATCGCAAGAGAAAAAGGAACAGGAATTTTATGATTCCGCTAAAAAACGGGCTTTGGGAAATCCGGATATTAATTACGCGGAACTTTCCTGCTTATACGCTGAACGCGGCGATAAGGTAAAAGCTGAAAAGTATGCCGACAAAATTATTGACACAAAACGCCGTCAGTATATTTTTGAAGTTTTGGATACTATTTATAAAAGTAATGTAAATTCAGATGTTGCTGACAGCAAATTTATTACTGTCTTTGATATTGCAACGCCGGAAGAGCTTCAAATTTTTTTTGGCAAAAGGATTATTACAAATATCAGGGCTATCTATAAAGAGATAGAAACTCCGATCGTTTTTTCCGGAGAAGCCGTTACTGTCTTTGATATTGCAACGCCGGAAGAGCTGATTAAGCTCTTCCGTGAAAGTCCTTCCCTCATATATGAAGACGAAATCGCATTCTATAAAGATTACAGCTTAAACCATCCGGATTCCAATTTTGCTGATCTTGCCCTCTTTTATTATATTTGCGGCGAAAAGGTAAAAGCATATGAATATATTAATAAAATACGCAGTCCAAATACTCAAAACCGGATAATCAGACGGATTGAGCCATCAGAGCATGGATTTTAGAGCAATGTTTTGTGGACCGCGAGGAACGCAGTGACGAAGCAATCCAGTGTAAGCCTTTATCTGCATGGATTGCCACGCTTCATAAAAAACATTCCGCTCGCAAAGACGGTTAATGTATTATGGAACTGCTATAGTTAACGGAGGTCAAATGAATATTTGCTGTGTTAATGAATTGCTATAATAACTCCCCGTAGTCACAGCTATTATTTCGTATATATCCGTCAAGCCCGTACCGTACAGCGTCTATGCAATGATTAAAAGCGTCAGCCACAACCGGCAATATCTCTTCCGTTTTCCGGTCAACTTTGTAGCTGTACCTGCCGAACTCTTCAGCGGTATGTTTGCATTCGGGGTGGATATATATTTTCCCGAATTTTCCGCGGATGAACTCAATGCCGTCCTCAACGGAGCCAGCCCACTTTTTTGCGGCGGTTACGGTTGTTCCGGAATACCTGTTCGCGTCCGATATTGTCTCAGGTCTTGCGCAATCGGCGTAAACAGTTTGTTTCCCTGTCTTATCAAGTACAGGCTTCCAGAATTGTTCCATATCGCGTATTTCAATGCCATGTCCGTAAACCTCGTGACGTATATATAAATTGTTTTCATTTATATACATGGCAATAAGCGTTGACGGATCGGCGGCAAACCCCCAATCCGCTCCCAGCCTCCAACGCGGGCATGGCATTGTTTGAAATTCCTTTATCTCATATTTGCCTTTAAAAATAATTGCGTCAGACAATGTTTTCGGATTACCCTCCCAGATATGCAGATAAAGGTCGTAATCATTCTTTTTGCACTGCTCCATCTCACGGCGCAGCACACCGGGGAAAAACGGGTTATCTCTGTAAGTTACAGAAAGGGTAATCTGATCATCGCTTGCCCTGTTTAATACAAACCGCTGATATGTCGGGTCTGTGATATTTATAGGGTTAAAACTCACCCATATTTCAGAGTTTTCTGCGCGGATGGTCGGTATCAGTATATTCCAGTTGTCGGCTGTAACGTTTACAGCCTCCTCTACCCAGCAAATATTAACCGCCTGCATCGATTTTATTTCAATTATGTTTTGCAGCCCTTTGAAGATAAATTCCGAACCGCTGCCGTTACAGACTATTGAATCGTTGGTAATCTTGAAATACGGATCAAGTGTGACGGGATATGAACGGATTATATCTGATAACAGCTTATGAACACTGTCGCGTATTGATGCCTGATATTGGCGGGTGCATAGAATACGCATCTGTTGTTTCACAGCTTTTGCGAGAAGTATCCGTGCGATAGATTCAGATTTCGCCCCTCCTCTGCCGCCATAAGCTACTTTATAACGCGCGTTTTCCCTAAGAAAACGCATAAAAGGCTTTGTTACTGATATTTCCTCAAAGTGTTCCGAAGTCGCGTTCATTTATTCCTCATATTCAAGTCTGTAATATAATTTCAATTTTCCATCATCTCAAAATGAGGGCAGTCAACCAGTGTTGTAAAGTTCCCGCCCCAGCGGTTATTTTTGCTTAGACTTTCCCAGTACGCTCCGATTTGTTTCAAGCCGTCTTTTGTTTCAATAAGTTTCCCGTCCTTTGTAAAATAAATATCCGCAGCAAGACTCTTAATGTGCATGGAGTTTAATGTTCTGCTTTTTCCTATACGCAAATACTCTTTTTGCTGATATTCTGTCCGTTCTACTTCACGTAACCGGCAGCCGTACCCCTGCGTTTGAGCATATACTAATAATTTTGCTATGTTTGAACTAAAAATCTCTTGATAATCCCCTAATTTCATTATCTTTTCCCCCTGTTACTTTTCTACATGTTTACCATTTTCAATATGTTTAATCCCTCTTTTCTCCGCCGCGTCAAGCAAACTGCCGCCCATATATGACGCCAGGCCTATCGCAGCCCTGTGCAGTCCCTCGTGTACTTCCAGATATGTCAGCGCGTAGTGCGTCAGAAGAGCGGCAAAAACAGAAACACAAACATATCCCGCCGCTATTGCGACTCTTTCCGTTCCTGTTTCTCCGTTTTTATGCTTCCTGAAAAACGCTACAACGCCGCCTAAAACAGAAATAATCATAAAAAAAACTATATGCTCAAAAGTCATGTGTACAGGCATTTAAAACCCTATCAGATAACTTACATAACTCACTGCCGCAGCCATTGCCGCGCCAATCAGGAAAACAAAATCAATAACCCTGTTCATGTTATTTTCCTCTCGTAATGTTCACTGCGCTCACACTCGAGCGCTTCGCTCTATTTCGCGGGAATAAATCCCGCTCAATGGCGCTTGCTTCGCTGCTCCTCACTGCGTTTCGTCGCACGTGCGGCGCTTTGCGCCTTCGTAATCTGTATCATTAATCAGAAAGACCACGCTTTTTCTGATTAATGCCATTATCGTGGGGGGCATACGGGGGGAGCCTGCTCCAGCCCGTATAGTTTTATTCCCCCTTACACGCATTCAGAGCGTATTCAAGCTCATGCGTATATTGTATTAAGTCATTCAGCATAATCCCTGCGTTATCAGATTTTACAGGCTTTACAGGCGTTTCAATTCTACATTTCTGCGGTATGTAAATATCCTGATAAACGTAAACAGGCTTTGCCGCACAGGCTGTACATATCATCAATAGCAATAAATTAATACACCGCATAAAACCCATCCAACTGGCTTTTTATCAAGTAAAGCTCCTGATTGCAACTTATCCCATGAGCATATAGTTTTTCAACCTCTGTACGTTTTTTACCGCTTTCCGCCCTTAACTCCGCAACGTTTTTTTCATACTCACCTTTGCTCTTTTCCATATCCATAGCGTGCGCAGAAATTAACTCATTCTGTCTGTCTATTGTACCTCTGCACATTTGCGCGTCATGCTTTGCAATAGCGGTTTCCGTGTTTGATTTATCAAGCGCGGCGTTAAGCCTTGCGATACGCCATTCTTCGCAACCGATGAAGGCGAACAAAAAAATGAAAACCGCTATGATTATGAAATACGTAATTTTTTCAGCAGTAAAAAAATTCATATTAACTCCGCTTCAAGCGCTTTGATCTTGTCACGCGCTTTTTTCCGCTCCTGTTTGTAAGGTTCATATTCCTCTTCAGTTAAAAACCCTTCAAAATGCTTAATTGCGCGGTAGTCTGTATCTGTCAGAAACTTTTTTAACTCTGCTATTTCTGCTAATATACCAGCTTTGCGGATCTCTTCCGGTGTCGGCGGTTCAGGCGGATATTCCTCTTCAAATTCCGTCTTGTCCGTTTTGTACAGATCAAGCGTAGCGGCGTATATACCCCGCTCCGGCTCTGCCGCTGACGTTAAATGATAAGGCATTCCATTATGCTCAATTACAAAAGTGTTATCCTGTCTGTGTATTATTTTTTCCATTATTTTATCCTCCATGCAAAACCTGCGTCATCAGCAGAATTAGCCTTTACTGCTGCGCCGCCGGCAGCTATCCCGGCGCTACCTTTCATATAATACGCCCATGTACCGTCATTTGGTAAATTAGCCATATAGTTGCCGTTTTTGCTTTGTGTAACAACTATTCTTGCCCATCCCCCGAGAAAAGAAACTCTATAATCATGCATTGTTAATCCCGTCGGATATGAATGAAATGTGCCGCCATTATCCCACCATCCTACTTCTTCATACCAGTTGCCTTTGTCATCATAAAATCCTTCTTCATATACAAAATATATAGGTTGTGGCATAGGAGCAAAAGCAGACGAAAAATCAATTATTTGCGATACTGTGTGATTATGTGATTTAAGCGCATATTCTTTTTTCTGTACATTGGGCAGCGCCGGTTTGCCCTCTAATGTTCTTATTTTATTTCTTAAATCAAACCGCATTTTTTCATATACTGCGAACTCAGCGTCTGAAATTTGCCGCTCATAATGTTTCAGTGCGTAGTAATCCATTGCGGCAAGCATACGTTTATAACCGGTAATTTCATCTAACGCTTTTTTCTCAGAAGATACCGTTGCAAGGTATTCTTCCTGAGTTAAATACCCTTCCGGCTGTACATCCCAAACCTCTGCCATTCCATCTTTCGTATAAAATATCGGCATATATCCTCCCTATGAAACTCTTGTTATTCTAATTGCGCCGGGTAAACCGCCAGATCCACTATAATAATCAGTCCAATCGCCATATCCGGTTGCACCTCCTCCTCCATTACCGTAATTCGCTACATTTCTTCCGCCGCCACCGCCTCCGCCTCCGATTGAACTAAATCCCGCAGTGCCGCCTAAATAACCGTAAGAACCATTGCCGCCGTTACTGCCATTAACGCCACCGATGCCGCCAATTCCACCGCCACCGCCATCACCGCCATTACCGCCGCCATAACCGCCGTTACCTCCAAGCGCCCTTAACCCCAGCGCCGATATATCTGTAAATCCGCCGTTTTTACCATTAACAGACGTACTATCAACGTAAACCCCACCCTCGCCAATAACAACATTATATGTTTGCTGCGCCATTAATACCTTTGCATCCCGCACATAATAACCGCTACCGCCGCCGCCACCGCCGCCGCCACCCAATTCACTAACCCACATACCGCCACCGCCGCCGCTGCCGCCGCCACCCCAAAGCTCAAACTCATAAACACCATCATATGGCGCTGTCCATTTTTCTGATGATCTTATAACCGTCTGATACGGTTCAAATCCGGGCGTTGTCATATCAGGAATCATTAAAATGCCGTCAACAACAGGCAGTAAAACATCGCCAACTTTCGCGCCATATATTGCTGAAGATGTAACATCTTTTACCTGTGCCGGAGACATTATTTTATTGTCAATTATCCCTTCACGCGCTTCTTCCAAGGTGGCAAACGCGGCTTTCCCTTTCACCGTCTCTGTAGCGTCAGGAGTTTCAGTATAGTCTTGTATTATTTTCCGCCACTTTTCAGATGACGCGCCCGGGTTATTGCCAATATTATTATCAGCAAGCGATTGGTATATCACTCCATCGTGAATTGTCACTGAATCAGCGTGATATTCCTGATGTACATTCCATTCAGGGATTCCCGCCTGATATAAATACGCTGTAAGTTTACTGAGAGTAAAAAATCCTGCATTAAAATCCTGTTTTGTCGGGGCTTCATTCACGTTCACAATCTCCCAGCCCTTTAAAAATTTCTCGCTGAGATTTTCAGTTAAATCGTCACTTTGTGTTGTTTCCCCGAACACTGTCCGGTTATAACCTGTCGCATTTTGGGCAAACGTCCCTACATTCTTATCCGGTCTGACTATTTTAGACACTATGCGCCTCCTTATTTATTTTTCTCCGTTCGCGCATCCGTGCGCTCACTTCGCACACGCGGCTTTATCCTCGGCGGAGTAAATCCGCCTTGCGGTACGCCGCTTCGCCATTCAGTCAGCCGCTTTGCGGCTTCGTCTGGCGGATGTCTTGCCCACTTCCTGTGGGCGCACGCCATTGCTATCGCTCTATTCCGCTCCTCTCTGCAATTTCTTCGCAAATTTCCCGCCTTTCACACCCATATTAAATTTATCTGAAAAACCCAATGAATATTGGTTGTCTGAAAACCCCAGCGTATAGCCTATATCAGCAATAATAACATATTTGTAGCTCACTCCCTGCGGGCGCGGAAGCAAATCTAAACTAACTATGTATTCAATTAATTCCGCAATCTTATTGTTAATATAAATTGTCAGTGTCATGTTTAGGTTATCTATTACATACGCCGCTGCGCCGAAAGCATTTAGCGCCGCTTCCTGAATGCCTGTGCGTTCACCGCTAATCATATATACGGATGATATATTTTTCGCTATTTTCAGCTTTATAAACAGTCTATATGTATAGTCATCCATCTGAAAATTTGTATATTTCGGGCTGAATTTATCAGCAAAAGGATATACGGCTAAAAAACTGTCGTTTTTATCAGCAAACGCGCCTGATTTCTCATACTCTGAGAACCCGAAAAATCTCTTTGCGATTGCATACGGTACATTACGCTGTAAGCCTATAATTTTTCCTATTAAATCAAGTTGTTTCCCTGTCGCCGCGTCAAGGTCAAACTCACTGCGGAAATTTTCATATAATGAATAAATTTTACTGAAGTTCCCAATTATTGCCGTCATCTCGCCTTTTGCTTTTGGCATATCGGAATATTGCAGTATCAGCATAGCGAGATATTCTTTTATAAAGTCGTTGCCCATTTATATAATCTCCTTAGCTTCGCCGCGCGTCCTGCGCGAATAAATAACGCCCATCCGTGCGCGGCGGCGGTCTTGCAGACGGCGGTATCGCTCTATGGCGTAACTATTGCCCTCCGCAGGACTTCGCTTCGTTCACGCGGCGTCCTTGCCGCTGATATAACAACTTATATAATCTCCGTTATTTCTATATTCTCATAAGACACAACAAACCGTTCCCAAGCCCCCGCCTCTATAAACTCACCCGACCAATTTACACCGTCACGGCTTATCTGAAGTTCAGAAGCTATAAATGTATTCCCGGCTTTGTATATTGCCGCGTATAGGCTTGTCACAACCGCATTTTCAGCTATATCAAAATCGTTTTCGCGTTCTATACTCTCTTTTATCGCTTCGGTATCAACAGGGTAATTTATCAATTTTCTTTTTATAATTACGCGGATATAAAGCTGTGTTAAAACAGGTCTGTCAAAAGACATCGTATGAACCATATAAAACATCGTTCCGTCAGGCTTATAGATATTTTCTGTGAATGTTGCCGTCATACCTCCTTTAAGCCCTGTTCCGGCTGTTTTGTTTTTGGCTATAATTTCACCTATGTCTGATATATCTCCTCCCTCAATTATAATCCAGAGTGAATGCGGGTTTAGTGATAATGTATCGTTATAAATGTCAGCGCTGTTCTCATATATTTTTAACTTTGTTACTCCGCTGATATTATATAGTTTTGCATACAAACTCCCTGTTGATGAATATGCAGCGTTTTCAAGGCTTCTGTTTCTTCTTAAACGCAACTGCTGATCTGTTTCCTCGTTTGCGCCGGGTATTGCGGGTTCTGGGTTTGTGACTGACTGTACGCCAAGAATAACAGTCACAGGTTTATTTATTGTATTAGCTCCGGCGTCAATATTGCCCCACTCTTCCGAGTGCATTGTTACAGCATTTATGCCCTGTGTTAGCGTATATTCAGAGGCTGTCACCCAGTTTTTCCCGTTTATATCCTGTACTGTGTAATTTATAGGCAATGTAAGATTATATTGAGCCGTTATTGTTACATCCACACTGGAACGCGCCGCTGGTTTACGCCTGATTCCGCACAGTTTTATAAGCCTGTTTAACGCCTGACCTGCGGCAAAATCAGGGTCTAACTCGTTATAAAGCGCAGCTAGCGCCGCCTGCAAATCAAGCATAAGTTTAGCCTCAATCCCTATCCTTTGCCCGTCAGGGGTTGACTGCTCAAGGTTGATGTCCGCGCCGTAAATCTCTTTTAACGCTCCCGCAAGTTCATCATATATTTCCTGAAACGTCTGTATTTGTATTCCGGTCTGGTCTATTATGGGTTTCATATTAAGCCGCTCCAATATCTATCGTTTCCGTGAACTCTGAATCGTAAGCGGTTACCACGCTCACGGTAATTGTCGCTTTTCTGTCAATCACATTGATTGATATATCTTTTATATCCCTTATTCCTTCAGTATCTCTGATTACGCGCCATACTTCACGGCGGATAATCCCCATTGTATTTTTATTGCCAAATATCCCTATCCAGTCTATTCCCGCTGACATATCAAGAAACCAGTCATATTTAAAAGATTTCAGTCGGGTTATTATAAGCTGTCGCACAGCCTCGCCGCCTGTTGCGTAGTTTGCAGCCCCCTGACCGAATGTCCAGTCGCCGCTGGTTACTCTGCGCACTCTCATGCTATTTTTACCTTTGCGCTCCCGCGCCGGACGTCCTGTCCGATTAACCAACGCGCATCCGTGCGCGTCGGCGTCCTGCCGCATCCAGCGGGTTCACTGCGTTCACGCGGCATCCATGCCGCTGATTCATGCGCTACGCGCCCTTCTTTATAATACCGCCATCCGCAGGACTTCACGATATTGTTACCTTTTGATTTGTTGTGCTTCCGGTTGCCGTTCCTGTCTGAGCGCTTTCAGTTCCGGTTGTAGCTACTGTCAGGTTGCACGTCACCGTCATATTTGTTTTGATATAGTTGAATAGTTCCGTACAGAACTGTTCTAACTTCTCAGAAGAAGCTAAATTTGATGGGTTTTCCTCAAATAATGCCGCATATATTTGTTTCCCGCATATATTTCCGTCTAATGGCATAACATTCCCCCTATGCAAACGTTTTTACTTTTTGTGAAAATTCCGAGTCAGTTGCCGGAGTCACAGCCGGACTTGTAGGAGCGCCCGGCGCTCCGCTTATATGCTGATGTTCATTAAGCCATTTTAAAAGTTTTGTCCCGAAAGGCGTTTCAGGCGTTGTACCATCACCTATTGTCAAATTAGCGGCTGTTTCTATATTTACATCTCCGTCAGCTTTTATATTACATTTGCCTTTAGTGTAAATATCAATAATATCACCGTCTTTAATCTTGACATAATCGCCGTTTTTGGTTTTTATGATTATCTCTCCCTCTTCCGGTATCTCAAACGCCGTATTTTCAGGGTTTATCCCCACAACGGCAAAACAATCCGAATAATCAAACATCCTGCCAGACAGCGGAGGCATATTGTCTTGCCCTTTATACCATCTGTCACAACACCGTTCAGACACAAGCAATAAACAGTAATCACCCACCGCTACAGGCAGTTGGATATAACAGCCGCCCCCCTGTAATGTCATAAGCGGAACTTCGGCGAATTCCGGCATATCTATTGATTCATCATCCTTTACGCGGTTTATCACAGGCTGACAGTTGATTGTAGTTTCATTTACCTTTGTTACCTTTGCAGGCAATACGGTATGAATATCCGCGAACTCACGCCGGATTATCTTTTTTATTATTTCGTATAAGTCAGTCATAAATATTTATTTCCAGCGTTTCAATGCTTTCTGCGGTTTCTGAACTTCCGGCGCTATAATCGCATACTATATTTACTTGCCAGAGTTCATTCCACTGCGTTCCGTCCTGTGTTTTTAAATGTCTCGGGTTATGGCATCTGTATATTGCAGTGTTAAGTTCCGATTGCAAATCATTGCTTTTTTGCGATTTCTGTAATGCCGCAAACCTTATAAGAGTGTCTTTGGCGTTATCTCCGTAAAACGATATAACGCAGCGCGAAGATTTATAAACAGTATAAAACTCAGTATCTGTTTTATGGTCGTAATTAAGCGTTTGCCCTTTTATGACTATTTCAGTCTCATCAACGACAATGTACTCGCCCTTAAGATTAGAGCGTTCAAAATTCATCCTGCCGATAACAATTAACTCCGGCGGGTAATCAAGCAGTTTCTGAATATAAATACAGAGGGTTTTCATTTTATTTCCTCCTTGATTATCATCATTTTTTCATTGCAAAATCCGCGAAAATACACTATAATTTGTGTGTCGTTAAATGAATTATTAATGGGTGAATTATGGATATGCCGGAAAAAGAATGGAGAAGAATGATGTATCTTTTTGAGAAATATTGTAAATGGGATAAAACTCGCCTTTATGTAGAAATAGTATCGTACCCCCCTAAGGATGAGGAGGTTGAAGAGCTTGAGCAATTGGTTTATTTTTATAATCGTTTTAATAATCATATTAAATAACCTTTTATGTTTTTCATCATTTTTTCATTGCAAAATCCGCGAAAATACACTATAATTTGTATGTCGTTAAATGAATTATTAATGGGTGAATTATGGATATGCCGAAAAAAGAATGGGAAAGAATGATGTATCTTTTTGAGAAATATTGTAGGTACACTGATCAAGGTCGCCTTCATGTAGAAATAGTATCGTACCCTCCTACAGATGCAGAGGTTGAAGAGCTCGAGCAATTGGTTTATTTTTATAATCGTTTTAATAATCATATTAAATAACCTTTACTCTTTTTCCCTCTGTTTGAGCATACCCTCTGCTACAGCTAAAGCGAAATCAGAGGGTTTTTTATCTGCTCCGTTTTTCCATCCTACATACCTTGAAAAACATTCAGCCATACATTCTCTTTTGTTTGTTGTACCGTAACTGCTTACATTCTTTTTAATAAAATCCTCACCTAACCCCATCATACTGTCTGTTGTGTATTGTTTGCCGTTATATTTAAAACTGAAATCTTTATCTATTGTGTGACCTATTTCGTGCGTTAAAGTTCTATGTAGACTTTTTGATGATTTAACCCCTTTTTGGTACTCATTTGCAACTTCCGATAGATCATTTTTTGGACGTTTTAAAACAATGTTTTTTCTGTCACCACAAATACCATTATAATTTCTAGGATCATTGATAAGATTCATAGTATCTCTGTTTAGGTATTTTCTTTCACTATCTTTTGTAAGTAACTGCATTGCAGGCAATGTTGCGCCTTTTCCGGCAACTACTTTTACAGTATCCAAATAGCCGGACATCATATCCTTTTCAGCCAGCCAATTGTCACCTCCGGGTAAATAGCACGTATTTGGACTTGCATCGTCAGTTATTAACCCGCTTTTAAATGTATGTTTATGTTCTTTTTTGAATGTTTTAAACTCTTCATATGTTTTACATGCGTCAAGTCTGTCTTTCATTGCAGCGTATTGTATGGCAAGCGCTTCTTTACTATCTTTTTTCACACTCCCGCCGGATATTAAAGATTGCGGATTTTTTTTCGTGTCTGTAGATAAAGTTGATTTAACTGTTGCAGGTTTTGTCGGTTGTTTCGGCGGCGGAGTTTTATCAGTTGGTTTGTTTTTTATCCCGCTTATCTTCTGCCCGGTAAATTTTCCGCCAAGTCCGGCTTTTATCTCGCCGCCCTTTCCAATCAATATATGCTCACCGTTGGATTTAACCGTTATCCATCGGTCATCTTTTTTATCCGCGTCCGTGAACGTTTTTATCCAATCGCAAGAATCCGAAAAAGAGCGCCCTGCGCCCTTGCTGAACATCGTTATCCATTTAGGCAATGTTGAATTCATTTGCACTCCGCGCCGCGCGTCATGCGCGAATTAATATCGTCCATCCGTGGACGGCGGCGGTCTTGCAGACAGCAGCGCCGCTCTATTGCGTAGCTATTGCCGTCCGCATGACTTCACTTCGTTCACGCGCCGTCCGTGGCGCTGTTTTTATCTCTTCCCCTAGTGCTTCGTAATATCCGTAATCGTCGTAATCCTGTAACTCTATCAGTATGTAATCCCTGTTTTTGTAAACTATAATGTCGTTTACCGCCATTTCTGATATTGAGTGAATTTTTATATAACGTAATTTAAAATCCACTGTATATATATTCAGCCTTTCGGGGTTTGCAGGCTGTATCACAGCTTTTATCGGCATATTAATGTAACTGTTGACTGGTTCAAAATTCTCAACCGTCTGCGTAACTTTTTTTAATACCACAAGCTGCTCAAAGCGTTTTAAGGCATTTCCGGTTTTTAATAATTTCATATACTTACCTTTGCGCTTTCGCGCCGCACGTCCTGTGCGATTATTATAGTTGTTCCACTTTACATTGATTGTTATTGCCGCACCTTTGGCGCGGCAATCCAGATTGTTTTATTCTGGATTGCTTCGTCGCGTTGCTCCTCGCAAAGACGCGCTATGCTCATG
>JAIRQX010000102.1 GCA_031256375.1 Deferribacteraceae bacterium | reverse complement strand
AGCATTTTTAAACGTTACATTTACGATTTTTTAAAAAGTCTCTTTTATCCACATAGTTATATAAAACTCAATGTATTCAATATCTTACGGATATAGCCAATAAAAAATTGGGGGTACGCCAGAAAAATAGTCGCTTATCCCCAATTTTTCACCTATTTTTTCAGCAAAGTGAGAAATCATGGTATTTAGGTGTGCAAGAGTAATTATGCTAATATATATTATACCCCCTGACGCCATGACAGCATAGCGCAAGTTGTATAAACAGGCTCCATTTGGCAGCTTTCGCCGGTCATAACATTAAATCTTCCCGCATTAAGAAGATCACACAATATTTTATTACCGTTTAAATCAGGGCATATAGGATACCCGAAGCTGTAACGGATGAGTTTTCCGGGTAAACGCCGATCACTGCCGGATTCTATAGTCAGATGCGAGAGAACCTCTTTCTGGGCATATTCCGCAAGAGCTTCGGTTATTTCAGCCAAAAGTCCGTGAACCTGATAATATTTCACATATTTATCATCCGCGAAAAAAGATGACGCAAATAAAGAGGCGTTTGCCCCCAATGTAACAAGCTGAATAGGCAGCACGGAAATACCTGACATTGTGCGGTACAAATCTGTAAAACATTCCCCGTTTTCTCCAACGGGAAATGTGGAAAATAATTTCCATTCCATATTGCTGTCAGCTGTAAAACTTTTTACAGATGTGTCAGAAGGCGAATTAATCAAAAGTCTGTTATCTTGTACCCGCGTGCGGAAAAAACCGTAAGTCATCTTGGGGGCGATTGAAGCGGACTCAAGGAGTTGAAGCGTCTTTTCAAGAAGTTCTTCCGCCTCTTTACTTTGTGAGTTTTTATCCCTGTATCCCCACCGCCCTTCAAAAAGCGATTTTTTACGCAAATATGGCAGTATCTCAGCCACGGTAACGGATTTAACCGAAGAATAACCATAAAAATCCGCGACAACGGAACCTTCAAAATACGGAAAATCCCATCGTATGTTTTTGAAAGGGTTTTTATCCGCGGAAATATCTGTTAAAGCGGTTTCACCGCTCTTTTCCCCCCCTGTCAAAGCGGCAATCCCGTCAAAAGCGTCTTTACAGTAATATACCTTCCCCTCCATAACAGGAGCGCACTCACGCGCCACATATTCTTCGCTGAGGGCAGCCCCGCCCAGCAATACTTTTATATCTAGCCCCGCCTGTTTTATCAGTTCAATATTTTCCTTCATAATGGTTACCGATTTTACAAGCAGCCCGCTCATCCCCACTGCATCAGCTCCGGTTTCAATCGCGGCGCGGACAATTTCATCCCCGGATATCTTTGTCCCCATATTTATTACCTCAAAACCGTTGCCGCTCATAATTATATCAACCAGATTTTTGCCGATGTCGTGTACATCCCCCTTCACTGTAGCAAGAACAATCTTACCGCGTGAGGCGTTATGCAGCCCTTTAATACGGGGCGCCAATATATCTGTACACTCTTTCATCACCTCCGCGGATTTAAGAACAAACGGCAGCAAAAGTTTCCCCTCGCCAAAAAATTCACCAACCTTTTCCATAGCCGGCAGAAGGATACTGTTTAATATTTTTGAGGCGTCATATCCGGTCAGTAAATCATCTAAAAGGGCGGCGATACCGCTGTTATCCCCTTTGAGCACTTTGTCAGTAAGCAGCTCTTCAGATGTCTGCGCCTTTTCTTCTTTCTCGGACATCTTTACAGCGGCGGCGGCAAAATGGGCAATAAAATTATCCAGCGCGCCGTCTTCGCCATTCAGAAGTTTTTCAGTTATAACTCTGTCTTCCGCGGTAATACTATTTACGGGTATGACTTTTTCCGCGTGTACGATTGCCGCCGACAGCCCCGCCTGAACCGCTTTGTGCAGAAATACGGAATTCAGCGTAGCTCTGGCTGTTTGTGGCATACCGAAAGAGATATTGCTGATTCCAAGGATTGTACCCACAGCGGGGTACTCTTTTTTAAATATTCTGATTGCGTCAAGGGTATGAACAGCGGCATAGCGAGAGCTTTCATCACCGGAAGTTACGGCAAACGTGAGGAAATCTATCAGCAAATCTTCAGGAGAGTAATCGTACTCATCTATCCATATTCCGCATATCCTGCGCGCCGCCGCGAGTTTTTTTTCAGTATTCAGCGCCATACCTTCCTCATCTATGGTAAGCGCCACCACAGCGGCAGGGTGGAATTTGAGAAGTCCCAAAATCTTTCTCATCTTATCTCCTCCGTCTTCCAGACTGACGGAGTTTATTACAGGTTTGCCGGATACTCTTTTCAGCGCAGTTTCAATAACTTCATAAGAGGTGGAGTCTATCATAAGCGGCGCTGTGAGTTCCGCGTTAAGCAAAGGGGTTATTTTTTCCATATCATCTCTTTCATTACCGCCTGATACGGCTAACGAAAGGTCTATTATATGCGCAGCCCCTTCCTGTTTTTTGGCGGCGGATACCATTGCGCGGAGATTGCCGGCTTTCAGCATATCACGGAATATTTTACTGCCGGTAGCGTTAGCTCTTTCTCCTACTATCGCGGGCGCCGGCGTCTGTTTCAGCGGATACGCCGAATACGCGCTTGCTATTAAACCGGCTCCTGATTTTGCAGGGGTAAAGCGTTGCGCTGCCCTGTCCAAACAGTTGTTTAACGCTTTTATATGTGCCGCTGAGGTTCCGCAACAGCCTCCGGCAATGGAGATTCTATATTTCCGGACAAGTTCCGCAACCTGATCTGCAAACGCTTCCGGTTCAAGCGGATAAAATGTTTTTCCGTCTTTCAGTATAGGCATACCGGCGTTAGGCGAAAGATAAAGGCGTCCTTTCCATCTTTCCGCCAGTTCTGCCAACGGTATGCGCATACCGTCAGGTCCGAACCCACAGTTAATACCCAGACTGAATATATTATAATTTCCCAATACGGCGCAGATGCAGGCTATGTCTGAACCCACAAGCAATGTACCGTTTTTTTCCGCAGTGAATGAAACCATAACCGGTAAATCTTCAGCCGCCGCGTTTGCCGCCGCTAAAGCTGCCTTTATCTGCAGAAGATCCTGTGATGTCTCAATAATCACAATATCTGCGCCCGCTTCCGAGCCTGCGTATATCTGTTCATAATAAGCGGAGTAAAGTGTTTCGTAATTTATCTGGGAAAGGGTAGGCAGTTTGCTTCCGGGACCAACAGACAGCGCAATATAGCGGTTTCCTAGCCCCGCGGCGGCATCTTTTGCGCACTGCACCGCCGCTTTATTTATTTCAGCTACTTTGTCCGCCAAACCATATTCGCTCAAAACCACAGAGTTGGCGCCAAAAGTGTTTGTAACCACAACATCGGCGCCGGCTTCATAATATTCTCTGTGTATTTCCGTTATTAACCCGGGGGCAGTAAGATTCAGTATTTCATTATTGCCGTAAAATACGCCATAAGATGATTCCGGTACAGAGCGGTTTTGTATGACAGTTCCCATAGCTCCGTCAAACAATGTTATCTTTTCTCCGGCAAAAGCCCTAAAATTTTTCAGAGAAACCCTCCCTGCATTACATAGCAGTTCTTTTTAAATAAATACAGCAATTTTTACTTTGTTAAAAAATTAGGGACGCGAGCCGTGTTTTAGATTGACAATCTTTATCTTATTTGTTACACTCTGCGCTCATTGTGATTATACAAGGAATTGAGGATATAAATTATGCAGCAACGAACCATGAAGAAACCCAGTAATTTAAAAAAGGTACGCAAGCAAGGGTTTCGCGCCCGTATGAGCGCACGGGGCGGTCGCCTTATTTTAAAAAGGAGAAGGGCAAAAGGTCGCAAAAAACTTGTTTCATGCTGAATTTCCCAGGTTGCAGCGTCTGCGCGGAAAGCATAATTTTGCGCTTTTTTCCAGGGCAAAACATCATTACGGCGTTTTAATAAGGGCTGCGGTTGTTATCAGAGAAGGGCAAAAAGCGGCTTTTGTGGTAAGCAAAAAGGTTGCGCGTTCCGCGGTGAAAAGAAACAGGCTGAAACGCAGATTACGGGAATTGTATAGAAAATGCAGCAATCTACTGCCTCAAAACGTCTGGATAATGTTTATAGCGTTGCCGGTAGCCGCAAATGCTAATTTTACATCTTTACAGAAAGATTTTGATATGCTTTGCCGAAAAATTACATCCAAAAATACTGGCAGTGTACGTAATTAAGGTGTATCAGCGATGTATCTCCCCTTACGTTAGTAATTGCTGCCGTTTTTATCCGACATGTTCTCGGTACGCTATTGATGCTTTCAGTAAAAAGGGTTTTTTAAAAGGATTTTTGCTGACCCTGTGGCGCATAATGCGTTGCAACCCATTTTCTTCGGGCGGGTATGACCCTGTTAAAACAGCAAAGGATTAATATATTTTATGGACAACGATACAAAAATACGGATGATTATTACCGTTGTGTTATGCACTGCTCTCTTTTTTGTGTGGCAGTTATTTTATATGCCAAAAACTCAGAATATGCAGGGGGCGGTTGATGACAAACCGGCGGAAACTCAGCCGGATTCGGCAATACAGGCAGAAAATGCTGAAATCGTGGCAGTTCCGCTGGAAACCCCTGTTTTAGATATTCCCAGTGCATACTCGCCGCCGTTTACGGTGGAAATGTCTGATTTTTCCGTTAATTTTGACGCAATGTGCGGAGATATACATTCTGTGACCTTGCATACCTATACCGGAAAGGCAAATGAAGCGGTAACCTTTGCCCGTATTGACAGTGAAACCGCAAACTATGCCACTTTGACCGCCGGCATAGCGTCAGGCTACACACATACTATTGATAAACAACCGGGTAAAACCATTGTTACGTTTAAGGCGGAAAACGAAATTTTACGAGTTACAAAACAGTATGCCCTGCCTGACAAAGGTTACTATATACCTGTTGAATTTTATTTTGAAAATCTGTCAGAGGATATCCTTTCGGCTAATGTCACAGCGGCTGTAGGTCCTGAAATGGGGAAAGGATTTGAATCTGAGTTATATGTATATTCAGGTCCCATAATTCACAATAAAGAAAAAACCGAAAAAAAGAAAGCAAAAGACGTTAAAAAAACACTCACCTTAACTGATCCTCTGTGGGGCGGGTACACCTCAAAATATTTTATCTTTGCAATATTTGCTGAAGGATTTGATTATGCGGAGATATCAAAATCCGGTAACTCGGCGGTTACAGTATTTTCCGGGAATATTAAAATCGCGCCGGGTATGTCTGAAAGTGTGAAAAACCTCGCTTTTTATGTAGGTCCGAAAGAGTATGAAACTCTTAAAGCTTTCGGAATAGAACTTCAGAAAAGCATTGATTACGGATGGTTTTTTTTCCTTGCAATCCCTATGAAAAAGATTATGAATTTTATTTATGATTTCGTTCATAACTACGGTCTTGCCATTATAATTCTTACGGTTATTGTAAAAATTATTACTTTGCCATTAACGCTGAAAAGTATGATTTCCATGCGCGCCATGGCTAAACTTCAGCCTGAAATGGTAAAAATAAAGGAACAGTATAAAGATGAACCGCAAAAGATGAATGCCGCCACAATGGAACTCTATAAGAAAAATAATATTAATCCGATGAGCGGATGTTTGCCGGTATTTGTGCAGATTCCTGTCTTTTTTGCACTTTATAAAACGCTTCTGGTTTCAATAGAGTTAAAGGGTGCGCCGTTTTTCGGCTGGATTATTGATTTATCGGCTAAGGATCCATATTACATTACCCCCATACTGATGGGGATAACAATGTTTTTACAGCAGAAGATGACACCCAGCACAATGGATCCGATGCAGCAGAAAATATTTCTGGTAATGCCGGTAGTGTTTGCATTTATGTGCCTGAATTTTCCTTCAGGGCTGGTTGTATATTGGCTGACAAACAATGTACTTTCCATTGCACAGCAATATGTTATAAATAAACGGGTGAAATAGGATTTGAGCCACACCGTCATTTTTCATAGAAAAATGACATAATTAACAATTATGAGAGGAGAGATGGTGTAAAGATGCGATATTTTGAAGTAGACGGTGATTCGCCTGATGAAATACTGAAACAGTTTCTTATTCAGCAGCAAGCGCCTGAAGAGTTTGTGGAAATGGAAGTTATATATCCGGGCAGCAAAGGGATCATGGGAATTGGCAGAAAACCTGCAAAAGTTAAAATAATATTTAACGACCATGAATATCTTAAACGCAAAGCCAAGCTTTATATTTCAGAAATATTAAACAAGGCGGGATTTGAAAATTATCATATAGAAATGAAAGACGTTTACCCTGACTGTGTTATGAATATCTTATCAGATGATTCCAATATGCTGATAGGCAAATCGGCGTTAACGCTTGACAGTTTTCAATATTTGCTTGACCGTGCGCTTAAAAGCGGCGATGAATCAGAAATGCGTATCCTTGTGGATGTGGATAACTATAGAGAGCGGATTATATTGCCGTTAAAAGAAAAAGCTGTACGTCTTGCGCACTCAGTGAAAAAAAACGGCAGACCGGTCAAAATGCCTCCAATGGCGTCAATAGTACGCAGAGAGATTCATATAGCAGCAAGAACTGTGCAGGGTATTTCCACCATAAGTTATGGCGAAGGGCAAATTAAGTCTGTTACAATAATGCCGGAGAAAACAAATAAACAGCATTCACGCGCCCCTCGCAGATATGGCAGTAATAATAAAAAACCGGATAACCGCAATTTCAACAAATAATAAAGAGTATTTATGCCAAAATATATAATATTGATTGTTTCATTTTTAATTATGTTTTTTCTTGTAAAAAACAAATTATTTCCTACGGAGAAAAAGGGCGAAAAAGCAAAAGAAGCCATTAACGCAACTGAAATGTCAAAAGACCCGGTTTGCGGAACTTATGTTGAAGAGGGGAGCAAATACCGTTTAAAATATTACGGCAAGATATACTATTTCTGTTCACATGATTGTATGATAAAATTTAAAGAAGCAAAAAGCGTTGAAATATAAAGAAAATTAGAATGAGGTGTATGAAATGAAACTGTTTCTGGATACGGCGGATATTGAGGAGATACGTCAGGCGGCAGATCTTGGGGTTATAGACGGGGTTACCACAAATCCCACATTGATTGCGAAAGAAAAGAAGGATTTTAAGAGCGTTATCCGTAAAATATGTGAAATTATAGACGGACCTGTAAGCGCCGAAGTTACCTCTACCACATCCCAAGAGATGGTGGATGAGGCGTACACTCTGTCTAAAATACACGAAAATGTCGTGATAAAAATACCATTAACCAAAGATGGTCTTGTAGCCGCAAGTAAACTTGCGGAAAAAGAGGTTCCGGTTAATATGACGCTTATTTTTTCACCCAATCAGGCGCTTCTTGCATGTAAAGCCGGCGCCAGATATGTCAGCCCTTTTGTCGGTCGTCTGGATGACATAGGACATGACGGAGTTCTTATAGCTTCCCAGTGTCAAGATATTATAAATACTTACGATTTTGACGCTGAAGTTATCGCCGCAAGCATACGCCACCCCATGCACGTCTTTCATTGTGCGCAGGAAGGGGTTGATATAGCGACTGTTCCGTTTAAGGTGCTTATGCAGATGATGAAACATCCGCTCACGGACAACGGATTGGAGCAGTTTATGAGAGATTGGAAAAGCGCGCAGAGCTGAATCTGAAAGCTGATAATCATATTTTCCCGGCTGACAGTTTATGCTGAAGGTAGGATTTGTCAGTTTGGGCTGCGCAAAAAATCAGGTTGATTTGGAACGGATTGCGGGCAGCCTGTCGTCTGAATCGTTTCTTTTCACGGCAAATCCGGCTGTATGCGATCTGATGATAATCAATACGTGCGGTTTTATCCGTCCCGCCGTGGAGGAGGCAATAGAAGCTATTCTTTCAATGCGTAGTCTGATACCTTCTTATGCAAAACTTATCGTTTTAGGCTGTATGACTGAACGTTACAAAGTTGAGCTTTCCGAACAAAACGCAGCGCTGTTGCCCGAGATAGATTTTTGGGCGGGAGTGAATGAGCGGGAAAAGATACTGGACTATATCTTATCCCTTGCCGCAAACCTTAAAAAAGGACATGAAAAAAACGGACGCTTTCTCTTTAACACGCCTTACTACGCATATCTGAAAATATCGGACGGGTGTGATAACCACTGCTCATACTGCACCATACCTTTAATACGCGGTCGTCTACGCTCTGTGTCTGCGGATGAATTGCTGTCAGAAGCGAAACAGCTCGTCCTGAGCGGCGCAAAAGAGATAATTTTAATCAGTCAGGACAGCACAAAATACGGGTATGACAAGAGTGGATGCCGCCATCTGCCGGAATTGCTGAATAATCTCGCACTGTCATATCCTGATACTTATTTCAGAATAATGTATCTTAATCCGGACGGTGTAACCCCTGAACTGATTGCCGCCGTTAAGAAGCTGCCAAACGTATTACGCTATTTTGATATACCGGTTCAGCACGCTTCAGACAGGATATTAAAAAGGATGAACAGACGCTCAGACCGTGCGGTCATTGAAAAATGCTTTTCCATGATACGAAAGGAGCTTCCGGACGCTTTTATCAGAACAACCGTAATTGTAGGATTTCCCGGAGAAACAGAAGAAGATTTTGAAGAGCTTAAAACTTTTCTAGTTGAGATGAAACCGGACTACGCCGGTTTTTTTGCCTACTCGCCCGAAGATGGAACCCCGGCTGTCTTAATGCCGGATCGGACGCCGGACAGAACAGTGCGTAACAGACTTAAAATTTTACAGTCGTTACAAAAAAAGAATACTATGCGGCGGTTGAAAGAGATGAAAAAAAATGAGATAATCTGTTTTGCGGAAAAACCGAATGAAGATTTTGGTTTTATATTGGAAGGGCGCGCATTTTTTCAGGCGCCGGAAGTTGACGGAATGCTATATGTAACTGACGGTGAAGCTGCTTTTGGGCATGGTCCGTACCGCGCTAAAATTACAAAAATTGCCTATCCAGATATTTATGTGAAGTTAATGGGGACTATATGAAGCAGTTCTGTTTAATTTTTATAGCGGCGTTTACTTTATGCGTCGCCTGTTCTAAGTACGTGGAGGTGGATAAATCAAGTCAGGAGTTGATAGGGGAAGGAGTTGCTCTGATGGAAGCTAAAAAATATAATAAAGCTGCCCAAAAATTTGAAAACGCAATCCTTAACGCAGAAATACCGGCTGATGCACAGGATGCCCAGAGAAGGCTGGCGGACGCTTACTTTATGGATAAGAATTTTCTGGATGCCGTAGCGGCTTATGAGGTGTATTACGACATTTACTATCAGAGCCCTTATGCGCCGTATATCCTGAACCGTTTAGGTCTAAGCTACAGCAATATGTCTATGAACCCAAAAAGGGATCAAACTTATGCCGTTAAATCAACGGAATATTTTGACCAACTGGAGGCGCTGCACCCCGAAGAGTTTAAAAATTACGGAGCTGAAAGCGAAAGGCAAAATATGTATATGAAGCTGTCAGAACATGAGTATCAGGTAGGACGCTACTATATGCGAACAAGTAAGCCTGAGAGCGCAATAATGCGGTTCAGATATCTTCTGGACAATTATCCCACAAGCCACCGTGTGGAAGATAGTTATATATCCATGATAAAAAGCGCGCTCAAACTGGATGACGGCGCCGTTTCCGCCTCGCAATACCTGAAAGAGCTGGTGGATAGTTATCCTGACAACGGAGATATAAAAAGTCTCACCAAAAAAGTTAATAAGAAACAGAAAATTTATCATGAAGAATGAGGCAAATCATTTTAAGCTTTCAGCATATCTTCCAGATATTTTTGGCACTCTGCCTTTTCGTCATCGTTATATTCGTCATCTTTATTCAGTAACCGCCGGAGTTTCTCCATATCTTCAGTAGAAAGTCTGTTATTAATCTCTTCATACAATTTTTTTGCGTTCTTATTAAAATTACGAACAAACTCTTCGTCTTCCACAGCGCGTTTTATCCAATAAAAGGCGTATAGCAAATGATCGCTCTCTTTTTTAGAGGAGTAAAATATTTTCGCCAGTTCGTACTGCGCCTGTGAACTCCCTTTATATGCCGCTTCCTGAAGCAGTTTCATCCCCTTTTTTTTGTCCTTTTTAGCGCCGCGCCCGTCAAGATAGCAATGAGCCAGACCGCGTATTCCCTCTTCGTTATTCATATCCGCCGATTTTGTGTACCATTGAAACGCTTTTTCATCATCAGCGTCCACACCGCTTCCCTCATAATAACAACCGGCAAGGTTACTGCACCCGCTGGAGTTATCCATCTCCGCAGACCTTAGAAAATAATCAAAAGCTTTCCTCTTCTCCTTTTTTACCCCAATTCCTGAATAATAATAACTGCCAAGCATATTCAACGCTCTTGAGCTTCCCAAGCCGGAGGCTTTTTCAAAATACTGCGCCGCCTTTAGATAATCCCGCGCAACAACAATCCCAGAGTGATAATATAAACCAAGCTCAAAAACTGCGTCACAATCCTCATACTCCGCCGCTTTACATATCCAGTGAAAAGCCTGTTCATAAAGAGTGTCAGGATTACCGTTTTTAAACGCCCCGGCTATATTCGCCGCCCTTTTATACATAACTGAAAGATCGTACTGAGCCCATACAAGCCCTTGTTTTGCGGCTTTTTTGTACCAATGAACAGATTTTTTTATATTATGCACTCGTTCCTCTTCAGAATGCGCAAACATATAACCTAAAGCGTACTGGCATTTGGCATCCCCAATCTTAGCTCCTTTCCGTAAAAATTTGCCGGCGGTTTTAGTATTATAACGTTTTGACGCCGGATCTGCATATAACATTGCATATTCGTAAAAGGCAGGCGGAAAACCGGCGTCAACAGCTTGTTTCAGATATATATAAGCATACTCATAATCTATCACATTGTCTTCTTTGAAGTAAATAAGACCCAAATGATATAAAGAAACCGGTTCTTTGCCCTCCGCGCCTTTAAGCGCCCAGTACAAACCTTGCTCTACGTCCCGTTCCATGCCCTCTCCTCTTAAATAATAGAGCGAAAGGGCTGTCGCCGCGCCATAATGCCCCGCTTCAGCAGCTTTTTTGTACCAATCAGCAGCTTTGGAAATATCGGCTTCTTCAATGTTTTCATAACAGACAGCCAGACTGAACATTGCCTGCAAATGTCCCTGCTCCGCAGCGGCTATAAACCACTTGAGCGCTTCCTTTCTGTCTGTCTGTACTTTGTTGCCCATAAAAAGTATTGAACCAAGAGCGTACTGAGCTTCGGCATAACCGCCTTCAGCCGCCAGCCTGTGGTGATAAAGACCTTTTTCCGCATCCCCGCGCCCGTCTTCGGAATATAAAAAATAAAGCCCGAGATTATAATGAGCGACGGGATATCCCTGTTCAGCGGCTTTTTCCGCCCACATCAGCGCTATATCTATGTCATGTTCAACGCCAAGACCTTGGAAATACGCAGTGGCAAGATTTGTCTGCGCTACACTGTCACCGGCTTCCGAAGCGACTGTCAGCCATTTTATAGCTGTTTCAAAATTCTGCTCAACATCATCGCCGTTATAATATTTAAGCCCAAGCTCCCGCTGGGCAACCGCATGACCTTTTTCCGCCGCCCGTATAAACCATTGCAGAGCGATATTTTTATCCTTTTCTACGCCGTCGCCCTGATCATAGCATCTGGCAAGGGCTGTCTGCGCGTTTAAATCCCCCTGTTGAGCAGCCATATCAAAATATGAAAATCCGGTAAAGAAATCTACAGGTCCGCCTCTACCATGCATACACATAAGAGCCAGATAGTACTGCGCAAGAGGATATCCGATATCAGCCGATTTTTTATACATTTCACGCGCTTTTATAGAATCCTGACGGACGCCGTGCCCCCATTCATAGCAGGTTCCTAAATGGCAGATGGCGCCTTCATGCCCCTGCTCAGCGCTCTTCTCATACCAATATACCGCCAGATCAAAATTCTGTTCAACTACATCCCCTATTTCATAAGCTATTGCCAGATTAAACTGAGATAAGCTAAACCCTTTATTTGCGGCATACTCATACCATGAAACAGCGCGCTGCCTGTCAGCGGTTACCCCCGTACCAAAGTCAAAGCAACCTCCAAGATAGTGCGCGGCGCGGTAGCTGCCCTTTTCAGCGGCTTCTATGTATAAATCCACCGCTTTTTTCAGATCCATATGAACGCCTTCGCCCGTAAAAAAAGCTCTGCCATAAAAGAAAAGCCCGTCAACACAGCCTCCGGCTGAAGATTTTTCAAAATATTTCACGGCTTCCTCTTTGCCTGACATTAAATCAAAGTTAAATGCAAGTCTGTAGCCATAAGCGAGCTGCGCCTCAGAATCTCCGCTATCCGCTAATTTTTTAAGATTTGTATTTGAAAAAGAGATAAATTTATCAACGCTCTCAACGCCGGTTAATTCTTGTTCATTAATAAAATCAATACTATCTTCCGAACTGTCATAATCCATCAAAAAACTCCAACCCCGCAAGCGGAACTGCTTTAATAACCCTTTCAATTTTTAAATACTCATGGGTCAATATAAGTCAGGCAGCGCACTCCCTATACTTTTTTGCGCTATGGTACAGTTACGCGCCTTTTCTTTTGACAACCGCGGCAAAAGTTTGTCAAGAGACTCCTTTTTATTCCATTTGTTATTATCAATACAGTTTATAGGCAGCTTTTCCAGAGGATAAAATTTCTCAATATTCAGATTAGTTTCTATAGTTGACGCTATGTCAGAATAAATATACCCAATACCCATGCGCTCGGAATAGTTCTTCTGAAGACCGGATATTTGCGGTTTTACAGCCTCGTGGTTATAACGCACAATAATCTGTCCGTCACCAGTTTTGCCTTTATAAACCAGCGCGGCGGAATCATCAAGAGAAATCATAACATTGGATATATCATAAATAGTAAAAGTTTTCAGAATATTTTCCCCGCTGCCGGACAACTCCACTATATCTAACGAACGCAGTTCATAATATGGCAAATACGCGTTAATAAACTTCTCTTCACCGGTCAGCGGTCCTGTGCGTAGAGGCAAATCTGCGGGTATTGCGTGGTTTTTGAATTTTTCAGCGCCCAAATGAGGGATTGCATAATCTACAACAGTAATTTTATCAGGGTTGTACTTAAATTTTTCCGGCGACTTCCAGTATTCATTCAGTGCATCGTTGTACGCTTTCAGTTCCGCCTTACGCTCAGCAGTCAATACTCCCGTAAGTTCGCTGTAATCAGGAAGACCCAGTAAACGCCCGATCACGCTGTCGTCATAATACACCTTAAATGAATACGGCGGGATGGAAAATGTAACTGAATAATCTTTTATCAGATCGCCCGCGCTGTTATTATCCGGCTTTAGAGAACGGATAAATAAACCCGGGTAAACAGTAACCCTTGCAAGAAGGTCTTTTTTGGTTATAACAACTGCATAACTAGCGCTGTCAAGCGTAACAGCAAAACTTGTGGGCAGTGCAGTATCAAAATCAAAATGTGATAATTTATTTAGATTATTATTACTATATATTTGATAATATTTATAGTTTGTATTATTACTTTTTATCTCGGAAACTGACTGCATAAGATAACTGGCAAACCCTGTTGTTGATTGAATGTCAAAAGTCATAAAATAAGAAACGTAATCGTGATTATCCGCTTTTAAGCAATAATCTCCAAATGCGTTAAAATTTCGCGTAACAATCTTGTCAAAACTACAGAAATAATTCACACTCTTTTTTTTCTTTTCCTGAGAAAAATCATCAAAATTTCTGACATTGACATTAACTGAACCGCTGATAACGGGAGCGGCGCATCCTGACAGTAAAAGAGAAGATATAATTGTCAATAATAAAAAATTTTTTCCGCACATACGCTACCTCATTGTACTATATATAAGATTATACATTTTTGCGCTATTTTGCAAGATTTTCACAGATATAGAAAAATTCGTAATTATCAGATAATTCCGCTTTTTTGTTGAGGGAAACATTATGACGGAGTAATCTACAGGAAATTTTTTCCCTCTGGAGCAACTTACAGTTGAAATGCTATATATTTCCAAAAATGGGAAGCCGCCTTATCTCATTTGGCCAAATGAAGTAAGGCGGCTACAAAATGTCGGCATCCTGCCAACCGAATTGATTCCCTTCCACAGACGCGGTTGTTCCACTGTCTAAAAGATACAAAGCAATAAATGTGCCAAATTTGCCATAAAAGCAATGTGTCAAAAAAATCCTATACCATTTTAAAATTATAATGTAAATTAATCTACTACACTTATGTTGAATAATAAAAAAAGCCGGATTTTAATAATAAAGATAGGCGCGCTGGGAGATATAGTCACAGCCAGCACAATGATAGGAACTATACGCTCAAAAGAACCGGATGCCCATATTACATGGCTTTGCGGTAAAGACCTTTCCCCTCTTGTCCGGCTTATTGACGGGATTGATGAAATTTTAACTGTCAACCGTAAGTTAATATCTGGAAATGTTCTGCAAAAAATTATTTTGACATTAACTGTCTGGAAGCTGCTTTTTTTCAAAAAGTACGACCTTTGTATAATCGGGCAACTTGGAATAAAATATAAGCTTTTGCCGATCTTTTCAAGATGCCGTGAAGTGCGTATGTTCGGCGGCAGATACGGACCGCTCTCCGGAAGATACAGAGGCGATGAATACTTCCGCTTAGCTTCGGGAAGCGATAATTATTTCTCCGAACACGCGCCGTTGGCTAAAATATCAATACCAAGCGAAAAAAATAATACAGTCATGCTTTTCCCCGCCGGTTCATACGACATTCCTCTGTATGACGGGCTCCGCCGCTGGCCTGTAGAGAAGTATGTATCACTGGCTAAACGACTTATTGAGCGGGGATTTAGAGTGGGGCTTATTGGCGAACCACGTGACAAGTGGGCGGAAAAATATTTTGATGGGTTGGAGGTAACTTCATTCATTGGGAAAACCACTATACATGAGTTGATGTCGCTACTTGCCGGTTCATTGGCGCTTATCACTCACGACGGCGGTCCTATGCATATTGCATATCTATTAGACATACCTGTTATAGCGATGTTTGGTCCGACACTGCATAAAGACTTTCTGATTGAAACAAAAAAAGCCATGGCTATCTCTTCTCATCCCCCCTGCTCCCCTTGTTATGACGGAAAAAATTACGCGCGCTGTAAGTCCAATATATGCCTGCAAAATATATCCGTTGAACAGGTATTGCATAAATTTGATAAACTAATTACTCTGCATTAATAATGTCCCGGAACTTAAAAAATACCGAAACAAAGATAAAAGAGCAATCAATTGCCGGACGGCTGGTCACTCTGTTGAAAGATTCGGTTATATACGGCATTCTTATGGCTTTATCCAAATTTGCGATTCTCCTGATATTACCGATAACAACAAGATATCTGTCCACAGACGGCTACGGCGCTCTGGACACAATAATGCTTACAGGCGCGCTGCTGACTATTATTATGATAGCCGGTCAGGACGAAGCCTTCGGACGGTTTTATTACGATAAAACAGATGAGGAAGACCGAAAAACCCTTCTTATGTCCGCTCTTGTAATAGTTATAATGATATGTATTATTTGCGCGGCGGCTATATACTTTTTTTCCTCCGCCATACTTACTGCGCTTTTCGGCGGCACAGAACACCTCAGAGAATTCAGACTTATGCTGATATATGCCCCTATAACCGCCCTTATAAACTTTTATCGTTCCGTCATGCGCTGGACTTTCCGGAAAAAAGAGTTTTTTGTCCTGAACATAGGTCCAACATCCATGATTTTTATATTAACGTATATATTTATAGTAATTCTTAAACTTGGAATAGCAGGCGCCATATATGCCCAGATCATTTCAAATTCTATTTTTATTTTAGTGGCTGTATTCTTATCAAGAGATGATTTCACACTTAAAATTGATGGCGAAATTTTGGCATCACTGCTGAAATACGGGCTTCCGTGTATGATGATGGTAGCTTTTACAAGCCTTATTCCTGTTATAGATAAAGGGATGTACACGCGCTTTTTTGGCGCTGAAACATTGGGATTGTACTCGTTTGCTTCAAGATACGCTATGTTTATCAGTCTGCCGCTGACTGCTTTTCATGCGGCATGGGGGCCTATGCTTTTTACAACATACAATGAAGATAACGCAAACCAGACAATACAAAACGTGATTGTGTTATACGTTGCGCTCTTCTCTGCAATGCTTTACGCGCAGATTGCCATTGCTGAACCGATAACGGCTTTAATCGCGTCCAAAAGATATCTGCCCGGAATATATTTTGCACTCCCCTTATCATTAAGTATAATAATGGATGTGTTTTCTAGTGTTACGGCAGCCGGAACCGATATATCCAAAAAGATGTATCTAAACACTATCTCTATAATCGCCGGTATTGCGCTTATGTTTGTTACTATTTATCCGTTTGTAAAATTTTTTGGAGCAATCGGGATTGCGTACTGCACTCTCACAGGAAGATTGTTTTCCCATATGCTCCGGACAGCGGCAAGCTACCGCGCCCATATGTTCAGAAATAAATTGACACGCTCTTATATAACGCTTTTGCTGACTTTTGTCCTGTCATTTTTTTGCCAGCGGCTGCCAATACAAAACCTCCCGTTGATTATAACTGTCAGGTCAGCATTTTTTCTCTTACTCTTGGCTATTATATGGGTAATACTTTTACCTGAAGAGGCTAAAAAGGTGTTGCTCAACAAATACCTTACCCGTATAATGCCAAATTTTATCCTCTGCCGGCTTTAAACGCGTTCAGGTTTATATTCAGCAATTTCTCCGGAACACAGCTTTTTACCGCCTCTACCCAATGCTTTTCATCTATATTAAGATAACCGGCAAGTTTTCCCAGCATTACTAGCCCCGCTGTTTTGATATTGCCTATATTTTGCGCAGCGGCGTCGGCGTCAAACTCACATACTTCAGTAAAACGCGCTTTTTCCCTGTCAATTAGTTCATCCGGATACGCTTCCGTTCCCATAGTTGTCCCGGGAGGAAGGATTCGTTTTGAATTCAGTATTAATGCACATTTATCCCCTATAAATGAAATATAACGCAGATATTCCATCCGTTCAAAAGAGAGGATAAAATCCGCGCCCGCCTGAGGGATAACGGGTGACCAAACTTTTTTCCCAAATCTGATATGAGAAACAACGCTTCCTCCTCGCTGCGCCATACCGTGAATTTCACTCTTTTTTACATCATACCCTGCGTTCACGGCAGCAATGCAAAACACGTTGCTTGCCAGCACAATCCCCTGTCCTCCGACGCCCGCCATCAGAAATGAAGTTACTTTATCGTTCATGATTGTGTATTCACCTTTTTATTCCATTTTTAAATAAAAATTGCGTCCTGCAATTTTTATTTACCGGCTACGGCAAGAGTGTTATCTTGCCTTGCCTTCCAAAATGCCAAGCATTTTGTCACGGCATCCATGCCGTG
>JAIRQX010000016.1 GCA_031256375.1 Deferribacteraceae bacterium | reverse complement strand
GAAACGGAAGAGGTAACCTTATCCACCACAGCGTCATTGCCTATGCCGGTTACCTGAGTAAAATCTTTCAGCATATTATTGACTTTTACGCCGATAGACCTTGCCATTTCATCTCTGGCGTTACCCAGCGCCATTGTGCGCGCCATTGACATACCGGCGTTCCCTATTGTAGCTGTGCCTATTGATGTGACGCCGCCATCCGAGTTGCCTGTTACCCAACCCGGAGCGCCTACCATACACTGGTTAACAGGCGCTTTTGGCGCTTCCACGCTTTTACCGCCGCAACCTGAAATAGCAATTAATATTGCCAAAACAAAAAAACTAAAAAATGTTCGCATAAATTACCCCTATAAAAATGTTATTTATTATTTTGATTCCTCTGCGCCGTTCTATCTCAGGAGGCAAAGCCGTCCTTTCCCTGCTTATAATTTTGCGCGCTGTTCTGCGCCGCCATCAGCCCCCCGCATAACAACCAAAACATCATACACAGTTCGCTGTTAAAAAGGGAATACTCCGTAATCCCTTCAGATACCGATACAGTCAGCAGAACAAACCCGGCTATGGCAAAACGGTTTTTGGCAATAATGCCTTTCAACTGATCAAAGGCAAGTTTTATATAAAGCAACGATACTGCCGCAAACCCTAAAATACCATGTTCAGCCAGTATCTGCAAGAAATTATTGTGCGCGTGCGCCACAGACATTCCATCCTCGTGCAACGTTTTCAGAGGTTTCAGATAGTACTCCGCAAGGTTGCCAAACCCCACCCCGGTAAGCGGGTTTTCCCTGAACACCCGCCAGCTCTCCTCCCACAGTACAAAACGCCACCCAAGCGAAGTTGTGTGATCTCCCCAGCGTGCAAACGATAACGATTCGGCAAACCTTGTCCGCAGATCCGGAATTATATAAACCAGTAGAACGGCTACTGCACAGACTAATGCCGATAGTAATATACCTCTGGCGCGGAATACACAAATCAGAAGCGCTACTATCCCCGCCATAAGAGCTATCATAGCCCCCCTTGTGCCGGAAGCTATAAGCCCTGCAAAGGATAGAAGAGTCATCGCAATATAAATATTGCGTTCCCGTTTACTGCGGTAAAACCTTAAAAGTAGCGCGCATATCCCGAGAGCCGTCACAAGCGCAATTAAATTCCCAAAACGGATTGAGGAACGGAATGTGCCGGCAACGCGCAAAATAGCATAGTTGCCGTCCGGTGAACCGTAAAGAAACCCTCTTATAATACCCCAGACAGTAGCTATTGCCCCGCCTGTAAGGGTCCAGAAGAAAACACCGTCAAGTCTAGGTCTTTTATACATATAATATCCCACAAGAAATGTGAGCGGCAGCAACACCTGTTTATACTGCCCGAAAGACCTTTTTACATCTTCCGCGCAAACAGTTGTGACAAGCAAAGCTATTATTAAAATCAAAAAAAATACAGAATTAGGATTTCTCTCATTTACGGGTATCCGCCCTTTTTTAAAACCGTAAATGAATAAAACTATTACCCCACCGTAAGCTATCTGTGTTACGCTGACAGACAAAGGTCCCGCCAGCGCGATTAAGCGCATAAAAAATTCAAGCGGCATAGGTTACCTCAAAATTAAATTATTATACATTGTCATCCGCCTGCCCTTCAGGTTCATAATGGACTGTCACATCGGCTTTGGGCAGAATAGCGCATATCTTCTCTTCAACATCTTTGGTGACATTATGGGCTTCCTGTAGTGAATAATCAAAAGGGATTACTATTTTCATGTCTATAAAAGACTCATCTCCGCTCTGGCGCAGCCGCAGACGGGAAATACGCACAACCCCCAGCGTATTCATAACAGATTTCTCCAGCATCGCAAGGTCTTCCGGTCTTATACTGTCCATAAGCGCGCTGACAGCTTTGGTGCTCAGTTTTATAGACATAAACACAACTATGACCGCTACAATCAATGCCGCAAACGAGTCAGCGTTAAGCAAAACTGTTTTTATAAAAAACCTTTCAGGGGCGTAATTTGCAAGCCATATAGAAATAAGCCCTATAATAACAACCGATGAGGATAAAATATCAGAGGAAAAGTGCAGAGCATCGGCTTCAAGGGCTTGGCTGTTATGTTTTTTCGCTACTTTCATAAGGTTGCGCGTCCGTGAAATATCTATAACTATACTCAGACCCATAACGACAAGAGCCCATACGCTCATCTTTACAGGCGCGTCTTTGCCTGTCAGCCTGCCGAGCGCTTCATAAAATATCCACGCGCATGTTATCAGCAGCAGCATACTCTCAGCAAGGGCGGATATATTTTCAATCTTGCCGTGCCCGTAAGTATGTTTTTTATCCGCGGGGATCAGCGATATATATACCGCAAACATCGTTACCAGCGCGGCTAAAAGATCCAGCGCGCTGTGAAGCGCTTCAGACAATATGCCAAGGCTGTTTGTGTATATCCCCGCGGCAAGCTTTGCTGCTGTCAGAAATATTGCCGCAAGCAGCGAGAGAAACGCCGCGTTTTTTTTCTCTTTTGCGGCTGAATTTTCATCCGTTCCCATAAAATCCAATATATACACCAAAAAATGACAGCTTGCAATATGTAACGGATTGCTATATATTACGGAAAATTTTTAGGAAGGTTAAAAAATGAGAAAATTGATTCTTATCTGTATCTTTTTGTGTTTTTCCGGCAGCGCTTTTGCTGCTCAGGGGATTCATTACGCGCCGCTGGACGGCGTGTGGGCGCCTGCAGGCACTAACTTTGCGATTATGTATATGAACCGTTACTCCGCAAATAAGTTTTACACTGACGGCAAAGAAAGCAAAGACCGCGTAATAACGCAGAACGTCGGCGCTCTGCGACTCGGTCGTTTTATTTCGCTTCCGGCGGATATGATGCTTCAGCCGTCTCTGATAATTCCGTTCGGAGACGCCAGCCTTGACAATAACTATAATACCCCGCTTGGCTTGATCAACCCCGCTTTACCTTCACCGCCTGTGACAAAGCGTTTCACTACATCCGGCGTTGGCGACCCTGAGCTTAATATTGCGCTCAGAGCGGTTCAGTGGAACGCCGGTACATATTTTAACGGCTATATCAACGTAGGCGGTTCAATTATAGCTCCTTTAGGCAATTATGACAGCGATTCCCCGATAAACCTCGGTTCAAACCGCTGGACTTTCCGCCCTCTTTTCGGCGTAGGACAGAATTTCGGTCCTGTTCATATAGATATTAACACCGGCTCTGACATATTTACTGATAACAAAGATGTTTACGGAAGTCCGAACGGCACATTAAGAAAATATACCGAATACTGGTCTGAAGCGCATATTACATACTTTATCGTTCCAGAGACAAGGACTTATGCGTCTATCTCATTCGGCGGTCTCTGGGGGGGCAGGGAAGAGATTGATTACTTCAAAAGACAGGACTGGGTGGAAAGTTACGCGCTCAGATTAACTATGGGCACAACTATCAGCAAGCATGTTTCCATGTACGCTTATTACCAGCCTGAAACGGCTGTATATAACGGTCCTAAAGGAAATATGATGGGAATCCGCTTTGGTATAATGCGGCTTCCTGACTCAGAATAACTTTTGTATTTCTATGTTTTGGCGCGGGGTGGTTCACTCTTTCGGAAACGGCGGACAACCACCCCGTCCGGTTGCGCGGATTATGTAGTAGTAAACATTTAAATCCTTGACATATTACCATATAATACCATATAAAACGTCTTTGATATTGTCCGAATTTTTAAGGATGGGTGATGGAACGCAACAAAATCGGCAACGGAAGACTAGAGTCTGTGGCGGCGGCGCCGCTTATTGATCTGCAAAATATTACAAAATCTTATGACAATCTTAAGGTTCTAAAAAATATCAATCTCAGTATAAATAACGGCGAATTTCTCACGCTGCTCGGACCTTCGGGTTGCGGCAAAACTACTACCCTGCGCCTTATTGCCGGTTTTGAGACCCCTGACAGCGGCAAAATAATAATAAACGGGCATAACGTCGTTGGTTTGCCCCCGCATAAGCGTTCTGTAAACACTGTATTTCAAAGTTACGCGCTTTTTCCCCACATGACGGTTTTTAATAACGTTGCGTTTGGTCTGAAAATGTCTAAAGTTCCCGGACCGGAGATAAACGACCGTGTTATGGAAGCGCTTAAAATGGTGAAATTAGCCCCTTACGCTTCACGCAAACCGGTACAGCTTTCCGGAGGGCAACAGCAGCGCGTCGCCGTTGCCAGAGCAGTGGTAAACAAACCGCTGGTGCTTCTGCTTGACGAACCGTTATCAGCGCTTGATGCCAAACTGCGCTTTGAAATGCAGGAAGAGCTGAAACAGTTGCAGCAAAAACTCAAGATTACATTTGTGCTTGTAACTCACGATCAGGAGGAGGCGCTGTCTATTTCCGACCGTGTAGTGGTTATGAATGAAGGCGTTATACAGCAGATAGGTTCTCCCCGCAACGTTTATGAAGAACCCGCAAATCTTTTTACAGCGCAGTTTGTGGGAGATATTAATATATTTGACGCTCAGGTGGTGGATATACAGGATGGCGTAGTGATTGCGGATGTTGAAGGCTACCGCTGCGCCGTTGATAATAAACGCCCCATGAGTATGGGCGAAACGTTTAAACTGTTGCTCCGCCCGGAAGACATGAGGGTTGAAAAACTTAGTGAAGAGCCGGATACAGTGGGATTACTTGTGGGAAACGTTGAAATAAAAACTTATAAGGGCGCCACGCTGGATTCCGTAATAGTTCTTGAAAACGGTAAACGGGTTATGGCAAGTGAGTTTTTTGATGAAGAGGACGAGGATTTTGACTATCATATAGATGAAAAGGTGTCTATTGGATGGGTAAAGGGATGGGAGGTTATTCTGCCTGATGAACGAGAGTAAAATTTTCCGCCGCATTACAATCGGAATTATCGCTTTCTGGCTTATTGTATTTGTATTTTTCCCAAATATACTTGTTTTTGCCGTAAGTTTTTTAACGCGTGATGAAGCGCATCTTATAGCGTTCAGAATTACATTAGAAAACTATCTCAGGATAGCCGATCCTATATATCTTCGGGCGCTTGCCAACTCTTTCGTCATGGCGCTTGTAACCACAGTGTGCTGCATTATTATTGCGTTTCCGTTCTCCTATATCCTTTCCAGAATCAAAAGCAAAAATAAAAATATACTTTTGCTCCTTATAGTCATTCCGTTTTGGACGAGCGCACTGATACGCACATACGCAATAAAAACAATACTTACCACAAACGGTATTATAAACGCATTTTTATTAAAAACCGGCGTTATAAGTGAGCCGCTAAATATGCTTTATACCGGTGGGGCGGTAATTGTAGGGTTAGTATATACACTGTTGCCGTTTATGATACTTCCGCTTTACGCCGCTCTGGAAAAAGTTGACATAAGGCTTATTGAGGCGGCGCATGATCTGGGGGCGGGAAAACGGCAGACGTTTATACGCATAATAATCCCTCTGTCATCGCCGGGTATTATTGCCGGAAGTATGCTGGTGTTTTTGCCCGCGCTGGGACTTTTTTATATCCCCGACATATTAGGCGGTTCAAAAACGCTGCTTTTAGGCAATCTGATAAAAAATCAGTTTATGGACGCGCGCAACTGGCCGTTCGGATCGGCAGTTAGCGTCACATTAACTGCGCTTATGGCGCTTTTGCTTCTTGCCAACTACCGCACCATCAAATCTGCAAGCCAGAAAGGGATTATATGAAAAGCTATTCCGTCGCCAAACGCCTTTATATGTTAATGGTTTACGGTTTTTTATATATTCCGATTATCATACTTATTATTTATTCGTTTAACAGTTCCATGTACAGCGCAAGCGTATGGGAAGGGTTTACCCTGAATTGGTACAAAAAACTTTTTACAAATTCCCCGCTTTTGGCATCCGTGGGCAATTCCCTTTTATTGGCGGCATCTTCGGCGACAATAGCGACCGTTATAGGTACGCTCGGAGCGGTCGGGTTTTTCAGATTCAGATTCACTGGCAAAAATTTTCTGTATGTCCTTATTTACATTGTTATGATGTCGCCGGATATAGTGATGGGTATTTCGCTGCTTGTGCTTTTTATAGCGTTAAATATCCCTCTTGGGTTTTGGACGCTGACGATTACGCATATAACATTCAGTCTGCCGTTTGTAGTAATTACATTATTTACAAGGCTTTCAGGGTTTGACAAACATATAGTGGAGGCGGCAAAAGACCTTGGCGCAGACGAATTCCGCACATTTTTACATATAATATTTCCGATGCTTACCCCCGCGGTTGCGGCGGGATGGCTTTTGAGTTTTACTATATCAATGGACGACGCTATAGGAAGCTTTTTTGTAACCGGACCTGATTTTGAAATACTGCCCCTCAGAATCTACTCAATGGTCCGGCTGGGCGTAAAACCGGAAATAAACGCACTAAGCACGCTGATCTTTCTGTTGTCGCTTACATTAGTGATTATATCACGGCTTCTGATGAAAGAGAAAAAAGATCCGGATATGTGAACCCGCGCTTGGGCAATCTACAGAGGAACGCAGTGACGAAGAAATCCATTTGATACCGAATTGCAATCAATACAATAGTTTCAGTTTTCGTCTTTGCGAGCGTAGCGAAGCAATCCGGTGCAATGATATTTGTTCTTTCAATTGCAAGTTGTTATGAAGCATTTACATAAATGGATTGCCGCGCTTCATAAAAAACATTCCGCTCGCAAAGACGGTCAATGCAATGTGGAACTGCTACTATTCAAAAAATCGTTTAGCTAGATCAATTCCCTTTATCTGTATATTTGTTTCTTTATCATAAGCTCTGACAGAAGCGGAACTTATTTCATCTATCAGCATTATTTCAACCTTACTGCTGGAGTCAATACCCCACTCAATTTTGGCATCCCAAAGGTCAAGATTTTTTTCTTCAAATATATGGTGTAAATGTTCCATAACGTACTTTGTGTTAAATATTAGATTACTCAATAGCTGTTTAGTCTTTATAACGCCAAAATGCACAAGAAAATCAGGATATATTAAAGGATCGCCCGCTTCATCATCCTTTATTGTTATTTCAATTATGGGAGAATCAATAGCGGAGTGACTATTTTGAGTTTTCTCTTCTGTTATTCTAACTCCATCCTCTAATCCGGAGATAGACTTGTATCGCCGCAAAAATGAGCCGGTACAAATCCACCTGCCAATCCATTCTAATCCGGGTTTAAATAGTTCTACTCTGCGTACATTCATAGACGGAAATATATCATCGCCATATTCATAACTTATCATATGTGTACAAACGCCTTTATCTGCAAGCATTTCAAAAATGCTCGCCGTCATGCGCAAATTAGCTTCCGCAATCCCATCAATACTAATACCTGCCTTTTTATTGCCGCCGGGATCAACCTCACCTACTTCATTCATTGTTTGATTATTTGTAAATTCTATACATAATTCA
>JAIRQX010000088.1 GCA_031256375.1 Deferribacteraceae bacterium | reverse complement strand
GTTTCCGCCGGCTAAAAGCAGTTTATTCGCTGCAAGCAAACTTGTACGTTTGTTTCCATCCCAGAATAACTGTTTCTTTGCACCCCACAGGAATACGTTAATAGACTTTTCTGTATTTGTACCATCTGCAACGAGTATGTCCGCCAATTCTTCTGAAACCTCTTTTTCATTCGGTATTGGCGGCGTATAGCTCACGCCTGATATTCCCACTGTCCCTGTTCTCAAAACACCCCACGCAAGCGATTCATTACGGGATATATATTCATTGAGTTTGCAAATATATGCGATTGAAAGAGGTTCATCAATGGTATCAAGCAAATATTTCCATGCGTCCCGCATATTCAGAATAGCCTGAATATCACTTAACGCCACGCTTCCAACATTTACGCCATTTAAGATGGTCTGTGTCTGTGGAAATGTGACGTTGCGGTTTTCCATCCTCATACCGCAATATATATTCTCATCCCACTTCTTTTTGGCTAAAAACAGGCTTTCCTGTCTGGTTAGAATATATTTGTCATTCATATCAGTCCGTCCAAAACAGTCTTTGTTCCAGTGTTTTCGCATACTACGACGTTTATCTTCAATTATAGCGGTTCCACTTGCGAGAGCCGCTATATTAAACTCATCTCTTCCAGTTTTTTTAAAACTTCGTCAGTATTTATGGAATTCATACAGATATTGTTTTTACAGTCAGCGTAGTTTCTGCCGTCATAACACGGGGAACACGGCAGTTTTTTGCTGATTGCCGATTGATGGAGTTTGTACGGCAGAAATGATTCAGGCATAGTAGGACCATATAATACCACCGCCGGCGTTTTTAACAGGTAGGCAATATGCACAGGTCCGCTGTCATGGGCTACCAGCGCGCGCGCGCCGGCTATAAGCGAAAGAAGTGTCTGTATATCCGCTTTCCCTATAAATGATTTAATATTAAGCCCTTTAAACCCCTCTTCCACCCAAAGGTCAGCTTCATTTCCGATAATACCTACGGGGATGCCGTGAGAAATTAACGCTTCCGCCAGTTCACGGTATTTTTCAAGCGGCCATCGTCTATGGTTACTTTCGCGCATGATATTCCGCGCACCGCCGGGAAGCAGTAATACCATATTTTTGCTGGCTTCTGACGGGGTTACGTCTATTTCCGCCGGAGAATAATGGGTTTCCACAGAATGATCATGCCCTAAAATAAGTCTTGCGTACTCTATACCGTGATATCTGCCGGGCAGAGGACCGAAACGACCTCCGAAATGTCTGCGGATTTTGCATATTGCGGAAACGGACAAAATTCTGTAACGAAAATCGCTGTTCCCTGTCACACACAGATCAAATTTTCTTCCCAGCAGTGTCTTCAAGCATTTTAGCACAAACCTGATTTTACTGAAAAAACCGCCGGCAAGCAGTTTATTGTCAACAGACAGGACAATGTCTATCCCTTTGAAAGATTTGACCAGATCAAAGATCTCCTGTCCGCAAAGCCATGTTATATGAGCCTCCGGATAGATACTACGAACCGTCTGTATCATAAAACTCGCCATTACAGCATCGCCAAGCGCGCCAATCTTTATTATAAGAACTTTATAGTTCGCCACTTAAATCCCTTTTATACCGTTTAAATTATTCTGCGTATCCGCTCTATTTCCGGTAACATTGTAACCCCTGCAACCCCTTCATAACCCATCCCCTTAAGCAAAGAAACCGTATCCGCATTAACGCCGCCCAATGCGTAAACGCCGGACGCCGGCGCGGGGATAACTCCCAGCGGGGAAACATTGTAACCCTTTCGGACGCTGAATATCGGGCTGAGAGTGACATAATCCGCGCCCGTAATCGCACATTCATCCGGCGAATGCGCCGAATAACCGGTTATTAGCCCGGGAAAACTCTCTTTTACCGCGTGGGGGGGGAGCGTTTCCGCGTTAAGATGCACCCCTTCAAATCCGGCGCATATTGCTATATCCGCCCGTTCCGACAAAATTAAAGTTTTTCCGGGCAGTTTTTCCCTGAGTTGAACTGCATAAGCCAGCATTTGCCTGTCTGCGCGTCCTTTAATGCGTAACCATATTCTGTCGCAATGCGGCGCCGCCTTTTCAGCCGCCGCCAGCCAGTCATCCAGAAAATGATTGATATCCAGTATAAAGAGAAGTTTAATAAGTATTATACCTAATCATACTTCAACTATCATCTCTATCTCAACAGGCGCGTTATGCGGAATTTCATTTACGCCTATCGCCGTGCGGACGTGTTCACCCGCAGGGGAGTCGAAAATATCAATCAAAAGCTGCGAACCGGCATTCATAACCAACCCCTGTTTATTAAAACCCGGCGCGCTGGCGACAAACGCGAGCATTTTTACAATACTCTTTACACTATTCAGGTTTTTAGTATGCGCGTGTATCTTTGACAAGGCGTTCAGAACGCATACCTTTGCCGCCTCCTGCCCCTGTTCAACAGTAAGCTCTCCGCCGATTTTACCGGTATAAAGCTGTTTACCGTCTGAAACGGGGAGTATGCCTGAAGTAAAAAGCAGATTGCCACTTTGTTTTACTGACAAATAAACGCCGAAAGGCGGGTACGGTTCCGGCAGCGTAATGTTCAGTGAATTTAAGCGTGTGTATATATCCATAATAGTCACCTCCTGATATTATCAATAGCGTCAAATAACCCCTGATTTAACATTTGCACAGACATATCGGGGTAAATAAATAAATGTTTGTACTCTTCCGGTATTTTCACAAAATCTTTTTGAGTGGTCATTAATATCTCCGATCCGGTGTTTTCAGCGCAGGTTATAACTTTTTTTATCTCTTTTTCAGTGTAAAAGTGATGGTCTTTAAAAACCGAATGCCCGGCGACAACTGCCCCAAGCTGCTGGATCTGTTTGCCGAACTGTACCGGTCCCGCTATTGCGGACATAAGCCAAACTTTTTTACCCGAAATATAATCCAACGGCAGTTTAGCTGAAAACGCCATATATTTATTCGCGCAGTAAAAAATCTGTTTCCCCTGGCAGTGTTTTTCCGCCCCCTCCGGAAGCGTTGCCGCTAACGCCCGTGTAAAAACTATTATATCCGCTCTTCTGAGCGCAGAGGGGAACTCTCTTAAATACCCGAACGGAAAGGGAAATCCGGTTGAAAACGGTTTAGCGTAGTCAAGCAGAACAATATCAACATCCTTGGGTAAGCTATGATGCTGAAATCCGTCATCAAGCAGAAAAACAGTCGGCGCAAAACGTTCCGTTGCAAGGGTATATGACGCAAGCCGGTCTTTGCCTGTAATAACAACTGCGCCGTTTTCTCCCGATAAAGCCGATGCCATCATATAAGGCTCATCAGCAGCATACGGCGGGGAGTGAAAAATTTTATTACCGTCGCTTATAATGTTTGCGCCATACCCCAGTTTCCCTTTATAACCAAGGGAGAGAATCGCCACCTTTTCCCCCGCCGACATATAGCGTTTAGCCAAAAAAACAGTGAACGGGGTTTTGCCCGTCCCGCCCATTGCTATATTCCCAACAGAGATAATTACCGGTTTCATAAGATTATTATATTTTTTTTTATGACTCCGCAAAGGGGAGTCATACACCTAATTCCATTTTTAAATAAAAATTGCGTCCTGCAATTTTTATTTACCGCCTACGGCAAGAGTATTATCTTGCCTTGCCTTCCAAAATGCCAAGCATTTTGTCACAGCATCCATGCCGTGTATTCCAATTCTAAATTAACGCACGTTTAATTTAGAATTGGAATAATCAGGAAAGAGTTACCCCGTTTTTTTTAATACAAATTCAAAAACTTTATCCCACTGTTCGGCTATAGGTCCTAGTAAAAATTCGTTGCTTTTAATCTTTGACGCATTGGAAAAGGTTTTGCGCATATCGTAAGATGTAGCCATTTTAATTATCGCTTCGGACAGCGCGTTTATATTGCCCGATTCAATCAGAAGCCCGTTTTTATTATGTTCAATCACATTTTCGGGACCGTAGGGGCAGTTATATGATATTAACGGCAGACCGTTGGATACAGCTTCTATGAGCGACACCGGAAGCCCTTCGTACATTGAGGACATAACAAAAAACGCCGCTTTTTTATAATAAGGCTGAACATTTTTTACCTCTCCGACAAATAAAACAGACTTTGAAATATGCAGACGTTTGGCAAGCGATTCCAATTTGCCGCGTTTTTCACCGTCTCCTACTATCAGCAGTTTCCATTGCGGGATTTCAGGTATTGCTTTTTTCCACGCATGAATGAGGTGATCAACAGACTTTTGTTCAGCAAGCCTGCCGACAAAAAGCGCAGTGTTATCGTTATCCGTTTCCCGGTTTTGTTCTTTTTGTATCTCATCGGTAAAATCCGTTTGTTCCGCCGGATTTTTTATGGTGAAACAGTTTCTGCTCAACTCTGACGCATGTTTTTCATCCCCTTCGGTGAGAAGAACAATAGCGTCAGCTTTTGGGAAACAAAGTTTTCTTGTAACTTTATACATCGGGGAAGATTTCATAAAATGCCCAGCATGTTTCCATATTATAACCGGAATTTTGGTGAGCCACGACAGTAATGTAGCGTATAAAAGACCGTAATACGGGGCGTTGTTGGTAATTATCAGATCAATATTTTCATTTTTTATGGTTGAGTAAAGGGACGGCAACAAAAAAGGGGATAAAAGGTTACAAACAATTTTGTTCGGCACATATTTACTTATAATGCCGGCTGTTTTTAGCTTTACCTTTGAAGATACGGGATAATGTGATTCAGGCAAACCATAATGGCTGAGAATAGTCACGGAATGCCCTTTCTCCGCCCAGTATGACGCCATCTGTATGCAGACTTTGGAAGCGCCGCTAATTTGATTTATAGCATGACAAAACAATACTATATTCATAGATTATAGTTTATAATATATCATATACGACTCAAATAAACAAGTTATAATTTTCCTAAGCTCGGGCGTTGCACCGCACATCTTGCCGCTATTCATCATTGCAAGCCGAAGGCGCGGCAATCCTTACAGATCTACCACTGTTATAGCGTTGCCGCCCTCTTCCGTGGATGCAATATTATACCTCTTAATTCGTCCGCAGGTACGCAAAAAATCGTGTACAGCCCTTCTCAGTTGCCCCGAACCTCTTCCGTGTATTATATAAACCTTACTATACCCGGCTAACTGCGCTTCATCTATGTATTTATCCAGAATATCAAACGCTTCCTCCACCCTTTTGCCTACAAGCAGCAGTTCATGCCTCGCCTCCGGTGAAGTTTCCTTTATAGTTATCTTAACGTTTTTTGCCTGTTTTTGCTCTACTTTGTGTCCGACAAGCTCCCGCCGGTTAATGCGCAACTTTATCCCGTCAAGGTCTATGTGTGCGTTTTTATCGTCTATAGAAAGAATTTTGCCGTTTTTAAAATATTTTTCCAGAAAAATCATATCCCCGGCTTTCAGTTCAGTTATCAGTTTACGTCTGGATTTAAGCGTTTTAATCTTTTCACCTACACTTTCAAGGTCTTGGGATATAGCTTCCGGAGAATCTTTTGTCCGTTCTTCGGCAAGTCGCTTCCCCCTCTGAAGCAGGGCAAATGTATCTTCCAGTAGCTCAAGCTCCTTTTTTTCAAGTTTTTCCCGCAGCTCTTTTTCTCCAAAATTAACTTTCTCTTCTTTAAGCCTAAGTATATCTTCCCGCTCAATAAGCTCCCGTTTTATATGTTCCGCTTCGGCTTTCATCAGATGAACCTCCTCAAGAATCACCTCTGAACGGGATTTAATGTTATTCATAAAATCGTTTGCTTTTTCTGTCACCAAATCGGGAAACCCCAGACGCACGGCAATCATAATAGGATCAGATTTTCCTGCAACCCCTTCAAGCAACCTGTATAACGGTTTATAACTTTCATAATCAAAATCCACTGCGTACATTACGGCGTTATCATGTTCAAAAGCATACGCTTTTAACTCTGAAAAGTGGGTTGTTATCATAACAAACGCATTTTTTGAGGAAAGGTACTCCAGTATGGCAATAGCAAGCGCCGCTCCCTCTCTCGGATCAGTACCCGTCCCTAATTCATCAAAAAGGATAAGCGCGTGTTCCCCTGTTTCGCTGATAATATCGCGTATATTTGTCATGTGTGATGAAAATGTGCTTAGGTCCATAACAAGAGACTGTTTATCCCCGATATCCGCGCGGATATCGGAAAAAATAACAACTTCAGCCCGTTTTCCGAACAGGGGCAGACCGCACATAGCGATAAGGCTGTTTAATCCCGCGGATTTCAGGGCTGCCGTTTTGCCGCCAGTATTAGGACCGCTTATAACAAGCAGATTTTCCCTTTCCGACATTGACAAATCAAGCGGGACAGACTGATCGCCTTTATTAATCCTTAACAGCGGGTGATGGATTCCTTTAAATAATAAACGGCTGCCGAATTCGGGAAATGTAATCTCATACTTATAAAAGAACGCACAAAGCTCTATTCTGAAAACAAGTTCAGAATATCCCGCCAATGTTCTGTGCAAAACAGGCAGCCCTTCATTAAAACGCGAAAGCAACGCCGCCGTAATTTTGGCTATCTCTTCGCTCTCGGCAATAATAGTTTCCTGAAGATCGTTGTTTATTGCAATACATGACGCCGGCTCAAGGTAAACCGTCTGACCGCTCGCAGATCTGTCATGCACTATACCTGAAATATATTGGGAGTAATTTGTTTTGCAGGGTATGGTATAACGCCCGTTACGCAGCGCAACAATCTGTTCCTGTATAAATTTATCCGCATCCGGTCTTGAAAAGGTATTGCGCAAAATACTTTGCACCCTGCGTTTAACGTCAGTTATTCTGCGCCTTAAAGACAACAGTTCCGCAGTTGCGTTGTCTCTTATCTTTCCGTTATCCTCAAGGGTTCGTTCAATAAGATCCGCCATATATAAATCCGGCTGTATCTGATTTATATAATATCCAAGACGTTCAGCCGCCGCTGTTTTTGAAATCATAAACAGTTTCAGGGCAGACATCTGCCGGATATGTTCTTTTATATAATTATACTCCTCCGGCTCTATTGAAAGAAACGGTCCTTCGTCCCTGCACGCTTTCTGATATAAAAGGAAAAAAGATTGGTCGTTATTCAGATGAGGCGGAGTATTTTTTTCGTACAAACGGAGAAGCGTTTTCAGATCATCCTGAAAAGAGATTATCTCAAGCAAATTTTGTTTAGGGTAAAAACAACCCAGACGCTCCGCCGAAAATGATGAAATAAAGCTTTTTTTCAGAGCGCTGCAAAAAAGCGGGAACTCAAGAGTTTCAAGATCAAGCCCCATAGGATCGTCACTTGAAGCGGTCTATTATGCCAAATGATTCTATTTGATCTTTCCGTAAATTTTTATCAATATTTTCATAAACCACAGTAATGGTTCTTTTCATATAGTTTGCGATAAAACTTTCATTTATACGGTTGGTAAGCGATGAACCGGGGAAAAGGGAAATTATCAGCCATAAATTTACACCTAAATAAAAAGCGCCCAGAGGAACAGCCAGTACAGCTCCCAGAAATTGAACCCCATTTCCCGACTCTGTAACTTCCCCGAAACTTTTTATCAGGCGGTGGGTCAGCATCTTAATTATAGAGATTGCGATCACAAAAGAGACAAGAAATACTGTCCGGTTTACATTGTCATTATTGTTCATAAAACGACCTACTATATCAAGAATCATCGGCTGTACAAGGTAGGCTATAACAACAGCGACGGCAGTAACTAAAACAGTCAGCAGTTCAAATACCAACCCTCGCTTAAAACCAAACAGTAAACAGATAATCAGAAAAACAATACAAACAACGTCAATTAATTCCATCTAATATTTCCTTCACAGCAGCGCTCACCATTTTACCTTCAGCGCGGACGCCTATTTTCAGCATGGCTGCTTTCATAACTACGCCAAAACTTGTCTTAGGGTCAATATCCCCCATTCCGTTAATAACTGAAATGATAATCTCTTTTATCTTGGCGCTGTCAAACTGCTCAGGCAAATATTTTGACAAAACTTCGGTATATCTGTTCTCCTTGTCTCTTAAATCAGCTCGACCAGCTTTTTCATATATTTCCGCCGCTTCTTTATTCTTTTTTATTGAAGACTGCAATATTTTAACTATATCGTCATCATCAAACTCTTTCTTATGCTCAATTTCCGCGTTTTTTACCTCTGATTTCAGCATACGCAAAGCCTCAAGCGCATAGGTGTCTTTATCTTTCATATATTTTTTCAAATCTTCATTGATTGTAAGTTTTAAAGGCATCGCTTACCCCTGTTATATGTATTATATACCGGCTTTATCCAGAATTTCATCGTATTTGTTTCCGTAATCAACCTTCCGCCAATCTTCTCCGTACATCTCCCCGACCATAATGATACCTAAAAGCGAAATCGGATTCATAGCGACAAACTCTGAACCTTCCTTTCTGGCAACCCAGCGTTCAATCGCGTTTTTTCTCTCATTTAAACGTACAAACACTTTATACCCCATCTTGTCAATGGTAAACAAGACAGGATTATACGTATTCATAGATTCAGCGATTCTTATCGCCATAAAATATCCTGTAACATTTTAAATTAAGTGTATAACATACTGTTACTTTCTCAGTCAAACTTTTCTTCGTCTTTGTGCGCGCTTTCGGATGAAATCACAGCCATAAGGTATATAACATCAGAAAGACGGTTTACATATTTAAGTATATTGCTGTCAAGCGTGATTAAGGATTGCAGTGCGACCACACGCCGCTCAAACTGCCGGCAGGCGGCGCGCGCCAAGTGAAGTTCCGCCGATGGCATATCCTCACCGGGGATAACGTTTTCTGTCAGCCTGTCCCCTATATCCCTGTCATATTCTTCAACAAGCACGTCCAAAAAATGCGCTTCCTTCTCAATATCATGGCAATCAACCCTTCCGAGACTTGACAATACCCCCATTATCTGAACTAAAGAGCGCTGAAATCTCTCTATTGTCCTGCTGAATCTGTCTATATGCAGTTTCGCCACTCCGAGTCTGCTTATAAGCTCTTCGTATGCGCCCAAAGCCTCAATAACAGGGTGATCTTTTCTTACTGTATCATTGGTGAATATTGTAGTTGTTCCGGAATCCCCGGTGCGTTTTGTTAAACTCATGGGTAAACCTCATTAAATGCTCTAACTCAATACATCAGCAATTTCCAGAAGATATGGATCCAACGCTTTTTTATTGCTAAGAACAACGTTAAGCGGAACGGGAACCACCGCTGAGTTATGTAACCCCATCATAACGCCATATTGACCGCTTTTCATTTGCTTTACCGCTTCCATACCCAGCCTTGAGGCAAGCACACGGTCAAAATATGTGGGTGAACCGCCGCGCTGTAAATGCCCTAAAACCGTAATACGGGTGTCAAACCCGCCTATCAACGCAAAAGCCTTGCCGAAATCGTAAGCGGAACCAACTCCCTCCGCAACTAAAACTATACTTCTGGATTTGCCGGCGGTGTAACGTTTGCGGATTTTTTCTATTATCGCTTCCAGATCGTATTTTACCTCAGGGATAAGCACCGCTTCAGCGCCCACAGTAATTGCCGCCGTAACAGCCAGATAACCGCAGCGCCGACCCATAACCTCTATTAAGAAAGTTCTGTCATGTGAACTTGCGGTATCGTTCAGCATATCTATGCTTTTAACTATCGTATTCAGCGCCGAGTCAACGCCTATTGAAAGATCTGTCCCATATATGTCATTATCAATAGACCCCGGCAATCCCACAACCGGAACGCCGTATTTGGTGAACAAAACGTTGGCGCCTGTCAGCGAACCGTCCCCGCCGATAACTATAAGACCTTCAATACCATTTTTCTCAATATTTTTCAGAGCTTTTTTCTGCCCTTCCTCCGTATGGAATTCCTCACTGCGCGCGCTCCGCAGAAAGGTGCCTCCTTTATGAATAGAATTGGCGACATTGGCGCTCTTAAGTTCTTCCATACGACCTTCAATAAGTCCTTTATACCCGGATTCAACCCCATACGGGGTTATTCCGTAATACAGACAGGTGCGGACAATACTGCGGATTGCGGCATTCATACCCGGACAATCGCCGCCACTTGTAATAATAGCTATTTTTTCCATATTATATCCTCATAATCCTCATATATAGCGTATGGGATCAGTTTCATTTATATCACAAAACGCTTTTAAGCGCAACCTGCAACTATCACATACTCCGCAGGCAATAGACTCACTCTGATAGCACGACCATGTAAGCATAAGCGGGGCTTTCAGTTCTATCCCCAAACGGGCTATTTCAGACTTTTTCATATCGATAAGGGGCGTCTCTACAGAAATTGTTTTTCCCGCAGGAAGCCCCACTGAAAGCAGTGCGTTAAACTTTTCGTAAAAGACTTTGGTACAGTCAGGATATCCGCTGGAATCCCCCTCTACAGCTCCTATATACACTTTCCCCGAACCGATTACCTCCGCCCAGCTTACAGCGATACTCAACATATTGCCGTTTCTAAAAGGAACATAAGTTGACGGGACGGATTCTTTATTAACCCCGCCATCTCTCACAGAGATTGAATGGTCGGTCAGAGATGAACAGCCTATCTCTTTAAGATAAGCAATGTCAGCAATCAAACGATTTTTAACGCCGTAATAACCGGCTATATCGTTAAATGCAGAAAGTTCCCTGTTCTGGGTCCGCTGTCCGTAATTGATATGCAGCAGAGCTAATTCATATCCCGCCTGAACTGCAAGCGCGGCGGCAACGCAACTGTCCATCCCGCCGCTCAAAAGTATAACCGCAGGTTTCATAATTCCGCCGCGGTTATCTCGCTAATATATTCATCATGCACTAAACCGTTTGACGCCAAAATCAGCCCGGAACCAAGATTGTGCGGACATCCGCGCAGATCGGTAACCTTCCCGCCGGCTTCCTGCACTATCAAAATACCCGCCGCCATATCCCAAGGTTTCAGAGAACCTTCATAATAAAAATCAAACGTTCCCCGCGCGACATAACAAAGGTCTAGCGCCGCCGAGCCTGTACGCCGCATCCCCTGAGATATATCCAGAATACGGGCGAAAATTGCCGCCTGTTTTTGGCGTTCCCCCCTGTCATAAGAAAACCCGGTGGAAAAAAGGGAGCGTATCGCCTTATCTGTCTTGGATACGTTGATTTTTTTGCCGTTCATGTACGCCCCTTCGCCTTTAATAGCATGGTAAAGCTCTCCGAGCATAGGGCTGCATACGACCGCGCAGCGGGGTTCATTATCAATATATACCCCCACAGATATGCCGGCGAAAGGAAATCTGTGTACAAAACTGGTTGTGCCGTCTATCGGGTCTATATAGATCACTTTCCCCGGCTGTTTGCCTATATCCGGAGGGGAGGATTCCTCCCCTATTATTCTGAAATCAGGGAAAACGCTTCCCAGCGATTCAGTCAGCATCCTTTCAAGCTCAAGATCGTATTGGGTCACAAGATCTATCTCGCCTTTAAAGGATACCTGCGTATCCCTTCTTTCGTAAAATTCTTTCATCCGTACACCGGCGCGTTCAACCGCCGGTAAAAGTTTATTCAGCATCGTGTCTTTTACTTCCAAAATCTCATTGTCCCCTTTTCCGCAAGGTTTATGTGCATTTTATATGTTTCTGTCAGTATATGCGGTTCATGCGCCCGTTTAGTGGCTTCTTCAGCCCTTTCAAGATATTCTGTCAGATACGGTTTATATTCAGGGTGCGCACACTTGTCAATAATAACTCTGGCGCGGTCTTTTGGTGACAGACCTCTGAGATCGGCAAGCCCCTGTTCGGTTACAAGCACATCAAGGTCGTGTTCGGTATGATCCACATGGGTTACTTTCGGAACCACACACGATATGCCCAGCTCGTCAGTTTTGCTTGGGCGCGCAGACGGGCAGTGCATTATAGAGAGATAACCGTTGCGCAGAAAATCTCCCGAACCTCCTATACCGTTAAGCATATTAGTTCCGCTGACCAGTGTAGAGTTGGCATGGGCGTAAATGTCAAATTCCACAGGGGTGTTCATGGCAATAACGCCAAGCCTGCGGATAACTTCCGGATGGTTAGATATCTGCTGCGGACGAAGTATAACTTTACTCCTGTAAAAATCGTAATTCTTCCACCATATTTCAAACCCCTCTTCTGAAAGCGACAGGGAGGAACAGCTTATAGTTTTGCACTTTCCGGAATCAAGAAAGGGTAAAAAGGTGTCTTGCAACACCTCTGTATAAGCGGTCAGATTTTCAAACGGCGAGTCGGTAAGTCCGCCCACAACCGCGTTAGCTATAGAACCTACCCCCGACTGCAATGGTAACAGGTTTTCAGGCAGCCGCCCCGCTTTTACTTCATCACTGAAAAATGCCACAATATGGTCGGCAATACGCTGGGAATCTTCGTCCGTCCCGCGCAGCGCCCTGCCGCTGTCCTTCATTTTAGATTCAACAATAGCAATAATCTTGCTCTTGTCGGTCGGCACATAAGTTGTTCCTGCGCGGTCGCCGGCTTTTGTGATAGGGATAATCTTTTTGTGGGGCGGCAGATCGGCGGTAATTATGTCGTGCATCCCTTCAAAAGAGGGCAGCGCTGTGTTCACTTCAACAATTATCTTTTCGGCTATTGCTATAATTTCCGGCGTTGCGCCGACAGATCCCGCAAGCACAATATTACCGTCTTCGGTAATGGCGGAAGCCTCAACTATAGCGTAATCCAGCTTCCCGCCCTGCTCTTTCGTATAAAACCCGTAAAGGAGATCCTGCGCAAACATGGATAGATGTTTGTCGCCCATGCGTATTTCGCCGCAGTTTATCCCTTTGCTGATATTTTTACCGGTCTGGTACGGCCAGCGTTTGTCAATCATCTTGAGGGACGCCCAGCGGTCTTCAGACTCCGCGCCTGTGGATGCGCCAACATAAAGATTAAATTTCCATTTACCCTGTAACCCGTTCTGTTCTACATAATCAGCGATTGTTTTGGGCATGACTTTAGGATAGCCTACAGGTGTAAAACCTGACCAGCCTAAGTTAAGAGTCCTTTTCACAGTTTCTGCGAAGAGCGGGACCAGCTTTTCCGGCGTTGTTATCAGATGAACCAAGCTTTTGTCACGTATCCTCTGTTTCAATTCTTCAGACATAATAACCTCCTTATTTCAATTATTTATTATAGTTCGCGGGAATATACTCACAATAAGGCTCTTCCGCTAAATATGAACCGGTCACAGCATAAGAGCGCGCCCGGCATCCGCCGCAAACCCCAATGTACTTACATACCCCGCATTTTCCTTCATACTTTCTGAAATCACGCAGATCATTAAAAAGATCAGAGTGTTCCCATATCTCTTTAAGCGGTTTTTCAAAAACATTGCCGGCGCTGACCGGGAAATATGAGCAAGGCAGCACATCGCCGTCAGAATTAACAAATAATATTGACTGCGCCGCAATACACCCCTTCCCGCCTCCGGTTGAAAAGGACAATGAACGTCTTTCCGTACTTTTTCCCTCTTTTTTACTTATATCATGCCACACCCTGTAGTATTGAGGAGCGCAGGTCGGACGCACAAGGATATTCTCCTCGCCGCGCTCCAATTCGTAATGCCACCGGAGGATCTCTTCGTAATCCTCTTTACTGACAAGTTCCTGCATTATCTCTTCCCCCCTTCCGGTCGGAACTATAAGAAACATATACCATGCGTAAGCTCCTATATTTTTAGCCAGCCGGAAAGTGTCGCCGATATACTTTTGGTTCCTTTTCGTAAAGGAGGAGTTTATTATAATTTTAATCCCGTGTTTGTTAAAAAGCTCCGCAGCTTTTACAGCAGCGTCAAATGCGCCATGCTGACCGCGGAAATTGTCATGCACATCTTTTGTAGCGCCGTCAAGGCTCATAGAGACAATTCGTATGCCGGATTCTGTTATATTACGGCATATATCGTCCGTAACCAAAAGCCCGTTTGTAGCCATAGCCATACGGAAACCTTTATCTGTACCCATCTTGGCTATTACGAAGAGATCGTCCCGCAGAAGCGGTTCGCCGCCGGAGAGGACTATAACAGGGGAAGCAAACTCCGCTATATCGTTCAGCAACTTTTCAGACGCCTCCAGAGAAAATTTGCCGGCGGAGGAGTTAATTTCCGATGAGGAACGGCAATGCACGCATGACATATTGCATTGAGATGTCAGCTCCCAAGCCATCCACTTCAGCTCCCATTTCTTTTTGACACTGCCTTCCATCATCCCTCCTATACCATAAATATAAAATTTTTATTGGTAAATTACAATTAACATTACTGAGATACCTCATACCAGTTGAAATTTCGTGTGGCAATCATCACTGCCGCTATAATTATAAATATTAACCCGCTTCCGATTAGGAGCGCGTAATCACTAACGTTTAACAGTATGTATAACACAAAGTACAGCGATGTCAGAGATACGCTGAAAAGCGCCGTACTGCCAATACGTTTGAGGGAAAAATATATATAAAATGTTATCAGCGAAACACATGCGGCGGCGGCTGTCAGATATGCCGCGCCAAACGGAATCTGTTCCGAAAGGGAGAGAAGCAGGAGGAAAAACAGTACGAGAGCAGTCCCTACCAACCCGTACTGCACAAGGTGAATACGGCATTTTGTAAGCATTTCCGACACAAATATAACAAGAAATGTAAGTGAAATTATAAGGAAACCGTATTTCACAGACCTGTTCACAAGGGAATATATATCCACAAGATTAACAAAATCCAAGTTAAAGGAGTAGTGTTGATAATCTTCCTGCTGAGCTTGATGAAGATTAACCATTTTATTGTATATATGACCTGAAATCCATGTAGAAACCCATGTGGCGGAGAAACCGGCGTCGCTTACCTCTCTGCTTTCCGGCAGGAATGCGCCTGAAAAACCGGGGTGCGGCCAGTTGCCTGTCAGCATTGTTTTGCTTTCAAGTCCGGTCGGCACAATAGATAAAGATTTTGTCCCGTTCATAGGCAGTTTAATTTCAAAAGGCGTCTCTCTGCCGGTAATCTCAGCTATGGAAACCGGAGCGTTTAATGTATAAGTATTATACTTTTCTGATGAAATATCAAAGACAAGCGGTTTTGAGCCTATCTTTCCTTCAGGAATCCCTTTTATCCCCTTTGGATCGGTTATGGATATGGAAATATATGTTTTTCTGATAAGTACACTTTGATTGTCCTGTTCATCAAAAATATCCGCCGGCACATTAAAAACTCCTTTAATATTAAAGGTTGTTGAATAAACAGCGGAGGAATATATACGCCTATTTTTACTTTCAACGTGCATATCCGCTGATATTTCAGTAAATAACGGTACAACTGTAATTTTGTACGGTGTTTCTTTAAAATCCACCTCTTTATCTTTAAAATATTTGACAATCTGAATACAGTCTGCGTTAATCACAGGCGCAACCAGTATTTGCGGCTTGCCAAAGCTGTTGTATATTTCAGAAATCACTTGGCTTCTGTAACGTTGACGTTCATCGCTTATCCCGCTGACAGAGAAAAGCGGTATTAACAGAAAAAGTATAATGAGAATTATACAGCCTATTTTAACTAGAAGTTTCATATTTCACCTGAGATGCTTAATACTCTAATTTTTGCCTGTCATAAAGTCAATTGCTTTATCCGGCAAACATATAAAAATTAAGTAAAACCTTTATAATTAAGAGATAATATGTTTATACAGATATGATGGCAGTTCCTTGCAAAGCGAAACCGGCGTGTCCTTCCAGAGACAGCAGTTTCTCTTTTCTCCACAAACCTCCGGCATAACCGGTGAGTTTTCCGTTATGTCCAATCACGCGGTGACATGGCGCCAGTATTGATATAGGGTTATGACCTACCGCGCCGCCCACAGCCCGCGCAGACACCCTCTTGATCCTTTCAGCAGATTTTGCGGCGGAGAATAACGTTTCCGCAATCCTGCCGTAAGTTGTGGTTTTGCCGAACGGAATACGGAGAAGTTCTTCCCACACTACTAATTGAAACGGCGCGCCGCGGAGATTTATTGGGACTGAAAAAACCGTAAGTCTGCCCGCGAAATACCTGTCCAGCTCTTTTTGAAGATTTGCGAAAAGAGGATCGTCATGTACCTTCATAAAATCACAAGTATCCGGAAAATGTTTTTGTCCGGCAAACCATAGCCCTGTCAGTCCGCCCTCATCTGCGGCGGCAAGCATCTCTCCAAGCGGAGTTGTTATTATGGCGCTGCGCGTCATTTTACTGATACCGACCTGCACAAGTTAAAATGTCCTTTTCAGAATATTTAAAACGCTTGAGTATCTGTTTAAGGTATAGTAATGAATCCCGTCGGCGCCCTGTGCAAAAAGATCCTGAGACTGTATAAACGCGTACTCTTCTCCGATTTTTACAGCATCCGAATCCGTTGCTTTTTCGAACTTTTCAACCAGAGACGGAGGAAGCGTTGAACCGCACATCTGTGTAAACCGTATTATCTGTTTATAATTAACTATAGGCATAATTCCCGCCAGCACAGGTACATTTATCCCTGTTTGCGCCAGCATGTCGCGGTATCTGTAAAAAAACGCGTTGTCAAAAAAAAGCTGCGTAATGATAAAGGAGCCGCCGGCGTCAATTTTACGTTTAGCATTTTCTATATCAGCTTTCATTGATGCCGCATGAATATGCTTTTCAGGATAACCCGCCACACCGATACATAAACCGGGATAGTTGTCCGAGATGAATTTAACCAATTCTTCCGCGTAACTGTAATTATTTTTCAGGAGCTGCCCCTCCTCTTTCGGAGGATCTCCGCGCAGCGCCAGCAAATTATCTATACCGCTTTCGTATATCCTGCCGCAAATATCACGGAGGGAATCCGCGTTGTTGCCGTAACAGGTAATATGCATCATTGAGTTAAACTTATATTCATCCTTTAATTTTAACGTCCAGTCAAATGTTTTATGCGCCACAGAACCGCCTGCGCCGTAAGTAATAGAGACAAAATCAGGGTTAAGCGGAGCAAGTTTATTAATTGTATCAAAAAGAACTGACTCCTGCGCCGCTTCTTTGGGCGGAAAAAACTCAAATGACACCGTTTTTTTGTTTTTTAAAAGTTTATCTATACGCATATTACACCAATGATTTTTTCCTGAAATATTTTGCGCACATACACCATACAGCGGCAACAAAAATCATTGAGGCGCTTGCGATGTGCGGAGCCCTGAACTGACCGAACATAAGATCATCCGCCCTGAAAAAAGTCACAAAACCTCTTATCACCGCGTACATAACCAAATATAACGCAAAAATTTTACCCGTGCCGATATTTGAATCTTTCCTCCAGAGAAGGATAAGCAGAAATGCACATATAAAATTAAATATCATTTCATAAAAAAAAGTCGGATGCACCGGCATAGAACCAAACTCTCTGTAGGCAATTGACATATATTTAGCAGGGAAACTCACCCCCCACGGCACATACTCTTTCAGCAGATATTCTTGCCCCTGAAAAGTAACGGTCTGCGGAATTGCCGCAATCTTATTAAACAGCGCTGTAAGCGCCGTAGGCGTATCCGCCGTTTGCATCTGCGTCAGCGCTGAATCCCAAAATTTCGGAAAAATTGGTTTAAATTGAAAAATTATACCCGGCGGCGTGATTGTAGGCGTCCCGTGAGCCTCGCCGTTTGCAAAGTTGCCGAACCGCCCTATCCCCTGCCCTAAAATTACAAACGGAGACAAAAGATCGCAGATAAAAAAAAGAGATATCTTTTTATATCTGCACAAAATAAACGCAGTGATAATACCGCTTATAATCCCTCCGTGGATAGCGAGACCGCCGTGCCATACGGCAAAAATTTCCGCCGGTTTCCGGCTGAAGTACGCCCAGTTAAATATTACATAATACAACCTTGCGCCGGCTATTGCGCCTAGAAAGATGATAATAACGGCATTCTCTATCATCTTTGAATCCATATTAAGCCGTTTTACACGTTTACCCGCAAAATACAGCGCCACTACAACTGCAATCATAAGCATCAGGCTGTAAATACGCAATTCAAAACTGCCGACCCTAAAAAGATACGGGTGCATTTATTACCTCATTTCATATAAAAATTATTTATCCATTCATGGTCTGTGATGCCCAGAGCCTCCCTTTGCATGATCAGTTTTCTGTAAAGCTCTTCTCTGTGTTTCTTCATATTGCGCAAAGCGGAAGCTGATTTGGCAATCTTTATTTCCAGTTTCTCTTTTACGCGCGAAAATTTAGTCCGTTTGCGCCATCCAACCTTACCTTTCAGTTTATCTGACAATCTTGTCATAATCTTTCCGGTACGTTCCTGATAAGACAGCTCTGTTTTAATCATTCCGGATAATATTTCCAGCTTGCGACCGGCTTCGCCGAGCGTTTCAGCTTTCATACGGTTTAATTCATTTTCTATATTAATAAAATCCATAAAAATATCAGACGCTACCGCCAATTATTGATATCATATCATATATGGGGAAAAGAAACGACAAAATCATCAGCACAAAAAAAGCGGCTAAAAATAATATTAAGACCGGCTGAATTATCTGGGCAATATTTGCCGACATATAATCCGCTTTTTCATAGTAATAGTCTGAAACATATTTAAGCTGTTTCTCCAGTTGCCCTGAATATTCCCCCATACCTATCATCCGTATTATCATCGGAGAAAAAATATTCTGCCCACTCAGCGCCACTGAAAAAGATTTACCGGCTTCCATCTCATTGCGTATATTTATTACGCTACGGATAAAAACAGTGTTTTTAAGCGCCCCTGTCAGAATCTCAAGCGAGTGAAAAAGCGGCACGCCCGAAGAGATCATCAGCCGTGTATATTCTGCAATAAAAGCAAAATTATAATATTTTAAAAGTCTGCCCAGAACAGGAAATTCTAAGAATAATTTTTCGGTTTCATAACGAAAATTTTCGTTTTTTCTTCTGGCAGCTATAAATAAAACAACAGCGCAAAAAACAGTTATAATAATGTAAAACAAGTTTGCCTTCACTATTTCCGACATACGCAAAAAGATCAGAGTAATTGTTGGTAATTTTACATTAAGTATCTCAAAAAGATCCTTTACGCCCGGCATTACCACAGTCATCCAGAATATAACGGCTGTCAGCATAGCAGCCAGCGTAAACGCAGGGATAACTACCGCCATCTTTATTTTATCCCCCATTTTATTAATGCGCAAAAGATAATCCGCCGCGCCCTTCAGCGTTTTGTCAAGCTCGCCGGTCTCCTCCCCTATTTTGATAAGCCCCAGCACCGTGCCGTCAAATACCTCGTCATACTTTTCCATTGCCCGGGACATAGACATACTCATCTGCATACGGTATGATATATCTGTCAGCATATCACTCATATATACATTATCCGCGCTTTTCGCCATATCAAGAAGGGCAGTATTCGGCGGCACCCCTGAGACCGCAGCCGTTTGCAAATTCTCCAGAATCTCTATAACCTGTTTCTTACTGACCTTTTCAAACCGCGCCTGAAAATTCCAGATTTTACCGGAAGACGGCAACTGCTCTATCTTTAGTATATTCAGATATGTGGCGCCAAGAAATGACTGGAGCTGTGATTCATCATTCAGCTCTATAATTTTTTTCAGCCTTTTCCCTTTATCGTTTAAATAAAACAGACGGTACGAAACCATTAAAAACCGCTCCTCTAATATATATGCTTACATTACCACCCGTTTCACCTCTTCAGGGTTTGTCACTCTGATAAGGGATTTAATAAGTCCGTCCTCAATCATACTAACCATCCCTTTGCTCACGGCCGCCTGTGTCAGCGCAAGCGGCGTATGTCCGCGCACTATCATATCGTTCAGCTCTTCATCCATAACCAAAAGCTCGCTTATAACCGTCCGTCCGAAATATCCGGTTCCGTGACAATATTCACACCCTTCGCCGTAAGACAGGGTAATCTTTGAATCGCTTACCACGGCAAGTTTATCCAGCAAACTCTTCCGGAATCCGAGTTTGAGTAAATAATCCATCGTGACATCGAGATCTTTTGCGCAAAATGCACATACTTTCCGCAAAAGTCGTTGGGCAATAACCGCGCTGAGAGCTGATGCCACAAAATAACCTTTGACATTCAAATCCGCCAGACGGGGGATAGAGGATACAGCATCGTTTGTATGCATTGTGGATAAAACAAGATGTCCCGTTATTGAAGCTCTGAAAGCCATTTCAGCAGTATGTTCATCTCTCATCTCGCCCAACAGTATAACATCCGGGTCCTGACGGAAAAATGCCCTCATAGCCGTGTTAAAATTGTAACCCGACTTTTCATTAACCTGTGTTTGCATTATGAACGGGAATTTATACTCCACAGGGTCTTCCACTGAAAGCACACGCCGCTGCAGCGAATTTATCCTGCGCAGCCCCGCGTACAGCGTGGTTGTTTTGCCGCAACCTGTGGGTCCTGTTACAAGCACAATCCCCTGCGGACGCTCAAACTGTTTTATTATCTGTTTCAGAATATCTTCTCTGAATCCCAGGGCCTCCAGATTAAACAATGAAAGGTTTTTGGAAAGTATGCGCAGAACGAGACTTTCCCCGAACACTGTCGGGAGGGTGGATACGCGCATATCAAACAGTTCGTCAAAAAAAGTATGGGCGAACGATCCGTCCTGCGGCATACGCTGTTCTGATATATCCATATTTGAGATAATCTTTATCCTTGATATAAGCGATGCGTGAATACTCTTTGGACAGGCGTAATAATGACGCATAATGCCGTCTATACGGTAAAATATATGAGTAACGCGCTCTTCAGGCGAAATATGTATATCAGTTGCCCGTTCAGTGAGGGCGTTGTTGACAATATTGTTTATAAAACCCGGGATATCGGAGATTGCTCCGGTTACACACACCTGTTCAATCTGCAATTTTATTGTTGCGTTAATAGGGTTTTCCAGCAGGTAATAGAGCATTTCCGCACGTTTTAATATAGTTTCGCGGTCGGAAACAAATATATTTATTTCCATACCGGAGCGTCTTTTGAGTATATCAACAGAGTTAATATCAAACGGATCCGACATGGCAACTGAGAAAACATCCCCCTGAATATTAAGCGGCAAAACGGAGAGCTGTTTGGCTATGTTCCGGTTCAGCATATTTAAGGCTTCTTTTGATGAGTGGTATTCGGAAACATCTATAAAAGGCAGACCTGACTGCTTTGAAATGGCAACAGCAATTTCCTGCGGGGAGACAAAAGAGTGCTCAACAAGCAACTCACCCAGAAGTTTCTTTCTGACCCCCTGTATATCAATGGCTACTGCAATCTGTTCTTCCGTAACATACCCGAAATTCAGCAGAAGTTTTCCTAAAGGCAGTCTTTCCATATCAGCCCCGGGGGTTAAAATACATATTAATCAACAAGCGGTACAAACGCTTTATCTTTCGGAGACCATTTTTCCAAAGTACCGTGCTGCATATTAAAATACCACCCGTGAATCTTTAATTCACCTGAGGCAACCCGCTCTTTTACCCACGGGAAAGTCAGCAGATTACCAAGAGAAACAAGGATTGTTTCCTGTTCGCAAGTACGGTGATAAGCGTCATTATCGGAATGATCCATAACCTTTACCCTGAGAAGGGCGGGAAACGCAATATTTAACCATTTACCGACAAATTCGTAACCGGTGTCTTTTTCTTCCATAAGGGCGGCTACGCCGGCGCAGCTAGTGTGTCCCAAGATTAATATGTGCCCAACATTCAGCTTGCAAACCGCATACTCCAAAGCGGCGCTGACGCCGTGAAAAGACCCGTCTTTTATATACGGCGGCACAAGACTTGCGACATTGCGTATTACAAAAAAATCGCCCGGGTCGCTGTCAAACAGTATCGCCGGATCAACTCTGGAGTCACTGCACGCAATAACCAGAACTTTTGGCGACTGGCTGCCAAAAATTTCTTTAGTATCAGTTCTGTTGTGAAACCAGTTTTTATTGAACCGTTGAAAACCTTCTATATAAGCCTCTAACCCTTCAATCATAGAACATCCCTCCCATATAAATATTATTTCACAACACATAAACCGTCTTTGCGAGCGGAATGTTTTTTATTAAGCGCGGCAATCCATGCAGGCAAAAGCTCCTATCGGATTGCTTTGTCATAACGCCCCGCAACAACAGGCGTAGGTTGAACTGCTATAGCAACGCGACCTGTCGTTACATTCTGCCAAGTTTCAGCAAATTAAGCAACCTAAAATGCACGGATGTAATTTTCAAAAAAAATATCTTCTGCAAGTTCTGGTCAAATCAATATTGGCAAGAACATGACCGCGTGCCGCCGCTTTCTCTAAGAGCCTGTTTAGCATCTTCTCAGCAACAAAGATACGAATGCCATTTTAACAGCTTGTAAAGTATTGTGTATCTTTCGTTCGCAGTTTTTCCACAACAAACGATAATCTTCAGTAACAGGAAAATTAAAAAAGATGTTAAACAGGCTCTTAGATTCAAGAAACAAAGAAAACAAAATGACCAATTATCCACCGAAGATTTTCTGGGTAAATACCATGATTTCTCACTTTGCTGAAAAAATAGGCGAAAAAATTGAGGGTAGCGAAATAAAAACTGCTTGATAATATCATCATTTAGGTATACATTGAATAAATGTTTTTTATTATTATTGAAGGTGTGAATGGCATCAATTAACAGTATGTCCGCAACTGTAGATTCGGTTGCGGTGTTTTTTGAGCACGGTTTTGCTGATATAAGGCGGCAGTCAGCATGGGATTTTTCAGGCAGACAGATCTATCTCGGAGATCACAGTGTAAGTGTAATATACTTGGCGCTTGATCCCACAAAGTATGTACTGGATCAGGCTATAGCCGGAGGGTGTGAGTTAATTGTTACTCATCACCCTCTTTTTTTATCCCCTGCAAAAGGACTGTCTGTAAATAATTCCAGAGATGCTTTTATTATTCAGGCTATCAAAAACAATATTTCCGTTCTTTCTTACCATACAAATCTTGATATGTCGCCCGGAGGGCTGAACAGCTACCTTTTACAGCTTTTATCCGCAAAAGACGGGGGTATTCTTGAATCTGAAGGCGAAATTCCTTATATAAAGCTGATTGTGTTTACTCCGGTATCCCATGAGAAAGCGGTATTGGACGCAATAGACAAGATTGGCGGCGGACAGATCGGCAACTATCGCCGATGCGCTTTTACTGTGGAGGGGACGGGAACCTTTACCCCTATTGACGGCGCAAATCCCTTTACCGGAAGTATCGGCAAAGAGGAATATGTTAAGGAGGCGCGACAGGAGATACTTGTACCTGCGGCAAATATACAAAAAGCTGTTGATGCGCTGAAAAAGGCGCATCCGTATGAAACTCCGGCGTTTGATATAGTCCCTGTTAAAAGTCCTGAACCTTATGGTTTTATCAGAATAGGGATCGCAGAAAGGAAATACCCGTTTGAAGAGTTTATCTCACTCCTGAAAGTTAAATTCAAAACAAGTTATGTACGTTCTAATATGAAAACGTTTCCGGACGGCGCGAGAGTGTTTGCCGTATGTTGCGGCAGCGGCGCGTCATTATGGAAAGTATGTCTGAAGCATGGCATAAAGGTCTTTGTTACAGGCGATGTAAAACATCATGACGCTTTGGATGCTAAAGAAGCGGGCGTTTGCATAATAGATATAGGGCATTATCACTCAGAACGTGTATATATGACGTATCTTGCAGGGTTGCTTGAAGATAATTTTAACGTAAAAACTTTTGTGGCGGAAGAAGATCCACCTATATTGTTATTGTAATAATTACGAGGAGGAAACATATATGGTAAAGGAAACTATTGAACAGTTCACAAGGCTGCAGTATTTTGACACCAAAATTTATGAGGCGGAGAAATTACTTGCGGCAATTCCGGAGATGCTGAAAGAAAGGTGTATTGAATATGAAACGCTTTTGGAGGAGAAAAAATCGCTTGATGTGTCATACAATGAGGTTAGATCTGAAATACAAAAAACAGAGGCGGAAAACTCCGATCACAAAATACTGCTCGCCGGCGCTCAAAAAAAACTGACATCAGTGCATAATAACAGAGAATACGAAGCTGCGCTGAAAGAGCTGGACAATCTGAAAAAAAGTATATCTGACTCGGACAACAAAACAAGAAATCTGAATGAAAAGGCAGAAATGCTCATGAACGCGGTAACTGAAAAAACAGAAATGTGTTCGCAGTCAGAAAACATCTATATCAAAGAGAAAAAAGAGAAAGAAGAGGAAAATAAAGGACTGTTTGAAGAGGTCGCCATTTTAAAAAAAGAGCGGGACGCGTTTGCCGCTACTGTAAAAAAAAGCATCCTTTCAAAATATGAGCGTGTGCGCAGTGCAAGAAATAATCTTGCAATAACGCCTGTCAACAATGAAACCTGTTCCGGCTGCAATATGAAAATTCCGCCCCAGCTTGCCGTTGATGTAAAAAAAGAGAAGGAGCTTTTCCAGTGTCCGTATTGTCAGCGCTTTCTGTATAATCCCAAAATAGAAGCAAAAGCATCGTAAAATTGTGAAGTACAAAATTTACAGTGACGGTGCAGCCAGAGGCAATCCGGGGCCTGCCGGCGCCGGTTATGTAGTCTATGATGAAACAGGCGTTCAGGTTTATTCAGAAACAATCCCTCTAGGGCGTACCACAAATAATATCGCTGAATATACCGCCATACTTGAAGCCGCAAAATATATAAAATCTTTAAATCCGGTAAAAGTAGATTTTATGCTGGATTCAGAACTAGTGGTCAGACAATTAAGCGGGCAGTATAAAGTCAGAGCAAATCATCTATTGCCGCTTTACCATGAATTAAAATCAATTCTTGCAGGGTTAAACTGCAACTGTTTACATATCCCAAGGGAGCAAAACAAAGCCGCCGACAAACTTGCCAACAAAGGGGCGGATATGTCGGCAGCTGAATCCAAGTAACACTAAGGAAATGTCTAAATATTAAATTGACAAATTATAGCGTTTCCACTATATATTAGTGATATATACATAACATTTAAACCAATTTGTAATATCTGAAATTGTAAAACTGTTTAAAGCTATTTTCATCCCCTTTACCAGTTTATTATAGGTATTTGCTTTTATTTTTCGCAAAACACTTTTCAGTTTAGATCAACTCAACTCAATTGGATTAAAATCAGGACTGTATGGAGGTAAAAATAATACTGTTGCGCCTTTTTCGTAAATTGGATCAAGTGCGCCTTTTACTTTATGAGATGATAAATTATCCAA
>JAIRQX010000070.1 GCA_031256375.1 Deferribacteraceae bacterium | reverse complement strand
AAGTACTACCGTAAATTTGCCGAAAATTCGCGTATGTACTTTTTTAATATGAAAAAGGTATCGAAATGAAACGAATAACACTATTATTTATTAGTTTTGCCGTATCTCTTATATTTTCCGCCACAGCGGACGCGGCTACAGTATATTTTGTGGAAGTCAAAGGGGTTGTTACCGAACCTACCCGTAAATATATTCAAAAAGCGATAGACAAAGCGGCGAAAGATAATGCCGCCGCGCTTGTGATAAAACTTAACACACCCGGGGGGGTTTTAGAATCCACGCGTGGAATTGTGGAAGATATATTTGAATCCCCTGTGCCTGTGGTTGTGTATGTTTCCCCTCAGGGGGCGCACGCCGGTTCCGCGTGTACGTTCATAACGCTTGCGGGTGAGTACGCAGTCATGGCTGAAGGCACAAATATCGGAGCCGCGCACCCTGTGGATATAACGGGCAAAAACATTGAAGGGGATATGCGCGAAAAAGCTATGAACGATACTGTCAGCTTTATGCGCGCCATTGCTGAAAAACGCGGCAGAAATATAGAAGAAGCGGTTTTGACAGTAACGGAATCCAAAAGTTTCACCGCGTCTGAAGCCATTAAAGCTGGGTTAATAGACGGCGTTGTAAATAACGATGATTCACTCCTGCTTATGCTTGAAACTGAACTAAATCTGGACGCTTCCCCGTTAAGAGCGGATATTAAACCAACGCTGACGGAACGGGCTGCATTTATGCTTTCTAATCCGAACACCCTCTTGATACTTTTTTTTTTTTGTTTGCTGTTGATTTTTTTGGAGATAAAGATTCCCGGATCATTTGTTTTTGCCGGTACAGGGATAGTGGCAATAATCCTATTTATGGTAGGGATAAATATTATTCCTGTCAATATGCTGGGGCTTTTACTTATTGTTGCGGGGATACTTCTTTTTGTTGCGGAGTTTTTCTTAACAAGTTATGGTTTGTTTGCTGTAGCGGGAATTGCATCGTTTATCGGAGGGGTGCGTCTGCTTTTTGATACGGCGGGCGCTCAAGGGATTCGCGTGTCTGTAGGATTGATAGTTGTTTTGGTAGCTGTATTGCTCTTTTTGTTTTTCTTTGTGGGACGGCTATTGATTAAAGACTTTCGCAGAAAGCCTGCTGTGGGCTTAGACGCCATTGTCGGAACGGTATGCACAGTTATTCAGTGGGAGAATGAAAAAGGGAAAGTTTATCTTAACGGGGAGATATGGAACGCTCAGTCAGACACTCCTTTTAACAAAGATGATGAGGTTACGGTAGCGGAGGTAAACGGAATGCTTTTAACTGTAAAAGCGGTTAATACAGCAATGTAGATAATACTTATTTTCAGTTTTTTTTATTGTAAAAAAAGCGAAGCTGTGATATAAATAGCTTATGGATATTATAATAATAGGTGCGGGAATTTCCGGAATATCACTGGCATACCGGTTATCTGAGATAAAACGGGATAATCCGGCGATAGGCGCGGTGACGGTTATTGACAAAGGTCACGGAGCTGGAGGCTGCATACAAACTGTCTGTGATAACGGTTTTCAGGTGGAATCCGGTCCCAACGGAGTGCTTTACAGCAAAAAGCACGTCAGAGAGCTTTATATGCGAGCTGGCTTAGAAAATGTACTACAGATAAGCGCTCCCGTAACTAAACGGAAATATATACAGTCAGGCGGTCAACTTCACGCTGTACCTTCAGGACCCATATCGGCGCTGACATCAAAACTTCTCTCTTTTCCGGGCAAGATGCGTGTGTTAAAAGAACCTTTTACCCCTCCCAAAACAGATGATTCAGACGAGTCAATAGCGGAGTTTACCACGAGACGGATAGGGGCTGAAGCGGCTGATAAACTTATAGCGGCGGTTGTAGGGGGAATCTATGCGGGCGATTCAAGCAAAATCAGCGTTAAATCAGCTTTTCCCCGTATGTATGCTTTAGAACATAACTATGGCAGCCTTATAAAAGGGATGTTAAATAAAGGGAATGATGGGAAAAGACGGGAACGCGCTGACAGGAAACACAGCGGTATGCTTATCTCTTCCCATACAGGTATGCAGGGGCTTGTAACCGCATTGGCTGAAAAGTGCGCGGGAGTTAATTTTCGCTATAACACCTCTGTAGAAAAAGCTGAAAAAACAGATAAAGGATATAAAATATATACTAACAACGGGGTGTTGGAATGTGACCGGCTTGCGGTCTGCTGTAACGCTTATGACGCCGCCGGTTTTTTAAACCCGCTTGACGAAACGCTGGCGAAAATGCTGGCAAAAGTGGTGTATGCGCCCATCTTTATATGCGGTATGGGCTTCAGTGCGGGAAATATATCACATCCTTTGGACGGGTTTGGTTATCTTGCCGCTCCTGATGAGAAAAGCGTTATATTGGGAACGCTTTTCAGTTCATCTGTGTTCAGCGGTCGCGCTCCTGACGGGAAAGTTCTCATAACATCCATTACCGTAGGGGATCGTAACCGTGAGTTGTTTGCCCTTGGCGACACAGAGCTTAAAGAGATGATTTTTGCTCAGGTAAAAGATATACTCGGAGTAAAAACCTCTCCTGAGAGCGTAACAGTTTTTCGCCATGAGAGGTCTATCCCGCAGTACTATATTGGTCATTCGGCTGTTGTGGAAAAAGCGGATGAGTTAACAGGACGGTTACGCACATTTTATATGGGGGGAAACAGTTGCCGCGGAATAAGCGTTGCGGATTGTATTCAAACCAGTCTTAATATAGCCGAAAAAATAACGGAAAATGTTTAGGGTGAAAATTTAACAGCTTTTTTTATATATTCCGATATCTTTGTCTGCCATACTTCGGGGTCAGACGGCTCCGGAGCGCTTTCCTCTCCGAATAAAAGGTCAATAATGTGGCGCGCCTTCCCTCCTCCTCCGTTGTGAAGATATTTCATACATGAAACGCAATAGACGGCTGTCTCTTCCGCGGGCATACTCTCTGTGCGCTTGCGGGATATCATTTTAAGTTCCTCTTTTGAAACTTTTTTGTACATTGAGGAACCGCAGCAGATGCTTTTTGCGCGGTTACACTCAGTTTCGGCAACGGTGATGTTCATCCGCCTAAGCAGTGTACGAACAGCGTCATAAACAGTTTCTTTTCCCCGCACAGAACAGGAGTCGTGTACTGCCATTACTCTCCCGCCATAATCGGGCAGCGGAATATCTTTGTCCGCCAGATATTCCCACAGGGTAATTGTGCCGATTCCTTCATAAAGCCTTGAAAAACGCCAGTCACAACCCGGACAGACATTTATTATAACAGATTTGCCGGTTTTGTCCGGCAATTCAGGGTTTATGCGGCAACAGCAGTTTATATAGGGTATTTTTTCAAATCTGTTGATAAGCAGTTCTGTTTTCTCCGCCAGTTCCGGTTTATACAAAGAAAGGGCGCAGCCGGGAGAAAAGTATTTATTCACAGATACAGATTAACATAATGCAAATTGTTTTTCAAATCATCTCTTCCGAGGAATGTTTTGGGGGCAGTAGAATTAAGACTTGACGCATGAGTATTCTTTATATTATAATACATAGTATTTTACATATACCAATGAGGAGGAATGATATATGTTGATTGAAACAGAACAAATGATGACAATTACACGTCTTCAAAAGGAACTTACTCAAACAGTAAGAGATTTATCAGATTCTGGGAACGCTGTGTATATATTAAAAAATAACAATATGGAAGCAGTGTTGCTTTCATATAATGAATATGAGTATTTAAAGAAAATTGAAGAAGTATTTGAACAATTTGAGATAAAAGGCATTATTGAAACTCGTATGGAAAAATATAATCCCAAAAATAACGTTTTATGGGAAAATATCAAAGAAGAGATATAATTAGTGAATATACAATTCATTCCTGAAGCTGTTAATGACTATAAATTTCTTGACGGAAGCATCAGAAAATTAGTTAATGACAAAATAAACAAGTTGATTGAAAACCCGTTTTTGGGTGAAGCATTGGGAAATAAACATAATATAGATTTAACTGGATATTATAAAATATATGTAGCAAAAAAATCATATAGGATTGTTTATAGAATTGTAAAAGATGAGATAGAAATAATTGAAATCTGGGGAATAGGGAAAAGAGATAAAATGGAAATATACAAAACGATAAAAAAAAGAATCTCAAATAAAACCTGATTGATCCAATTAACCATAGAAAAATCAAAGGTCACAAATTGCGACCTTTAGTAAAGATACAAAAAAATAAGTTTCTAAAACAATGTGATAACAATATTAAAGTAGGTGATAGAATAGAATTTTATCTTTACTATGAAAACGGACAAAGAGTACAGACAAATGGAAATATGGATCTCATAGAAGGTGTTGTTATAGACATAAATAATAGTGAAGATATGGCAAAATTATAGTACTCCAGAGGCTGCTCAAGCAATTATGGCTGACAGGGTAAATAAGGCTTGCAAAAAGGTTGGTATGAAAATGCGTAGGGCAGGATTATAATTTATCTTTAGTTTCCTCAAAATGCCCTGGAGAAAGATGTGCGTACCTCTGAGTAGTTTTTATACTCTCATGCCCCAGCAACCTTGACACAGTAAAAATATCAACCCCTTTCAAAACAAGCCTACTGGCAAAAGTATGACGCAATGTATGAAAAGTAACATCCTGTAGATCCAGCTTTTGGGCAATATTTGAAAATATCCTGTCAAAATCATATCTGAACTTTAGGTCGCCGTTCATTATATCAGTTATTTTTTTGTGAATTGGTATAATCCGCCCACGTTTTGTCTTTGAGTTGATAGATTTAATGTGAATTTTAATATCTTTTATATCCTCTTGGCTCGATGTCATTATCTCGCTTCGGCGCATACCAGTATAAAGACCAACAAGAAACACATCATCTATTCTCTCTTTTTCACAAAGAGGCAATAATAACTCCTCATCGTCAGTTAAAAAGCGTAAACAAATATTATCCTCTATTAATGCAGATATTTTAGCGGGATGTTTATTTATTTTGCCTGATTTCAGCGCACAGGTAAAAATTCCCTTTAGTGTAGTTAGGGTGTGTTGACACTACATGAATTTTATATTATATAGCATATCCACTTTACATTAATAATATTTTATAATAAAATACAATCATTAAATGAGGTGATTGTATGAAACCAATATCTAATGAAAAACGAGAATTATTGATAGCTGCAAAACAGCGAGGCGAGA
>JAIRQX010000041.1 GCA_031256375.1 Deferribacteraceae bacterium | reverse complement strand
TATATTTTCGGAGATCATGCAACGGGGAATATAAGGGATTTTCCTCTTATTTACTCCCCCAAGTTATTTTATCCGCTTAAAATTGACAGGCAGACAGGCTTTTTAATCCCAAGCGCGGGATACTCTTCAGAGTTTGGGACATTTGTCAGGGAGAACTTTTTCTGGGCAATAAGCTATGACAAAGATATAACTATCGGCGCCAACGCTTTTACAGAAAGGGGGGTTCACGGGGTGATTGAAGCAAGGTACGCGGTATCTCCGGACAGCAATATATATCTGACTGCGGACGGTATAAACGATGATAAAAGCAGTGTAAATACAGACGGGCGCTGGCGCTACGTTTCAAAATCGCTCATCAATCTGCCTTACGGCATTGAAATACTTGCGGACGCTTATAAGATATCTGACTATATGTATATGCGCGATTTTGGTAAAATGGGGCTTTACAAAGGTATTTACGGTGATGATAACAGTTATTATCAGCAGTATCATATAAAATGGCTAACCCCGTGGGTTGAGGCGACAGCAATGTACCGAGCTAACGAAATGTACAATGACACACAAACAGGTTATTCATATACTTTGACTGAGCGCAAACCTTCTCTGTCGCTGCAAAAAAACCGTCTTGATTTTGAATTGTTTAATGTTGATTACCTTTTTTTATGGGATAATGTGAGATATCTTAATCAATATAATTATTTTAACAGACAGCCTGATGAGATTGAATATAACTATAGCCGGTTTTTTGGAAGAGCCTCCATATACCGCACTTTCAGGCTACCGTTACTGAGATTTACCCCAAGACTGATAGAAACTTATTCTCATTGGCAGGATTTTGACTACGAAGTTGATGTTAAACTGAGAAATACTTCTGATTTTACCTTTCTCCGCCAGTCAGGCAACGGTTACGACAGATCTATGCCGATTATTGAACTCAGAGCTGACGTTAATGAAATATACAAAATATATCCGGACGGAGCCAGACACGGCATTTTAAATATTTTTCAATATAGATTTATTCAGGGGCTTGACCAGACCGGTCTTCCCGAATATCTCCCCTATGACCGGTTCGAACGCAATAATACTATAAGCTGGACTGTAAGAAACTATCTCAGATTCAAATCAACATGGCAGGCGGATTTATCTCTGACGCAAGCGGTATATATAGACACAAATGAATCTCTGCTTCCGCTGGAAATACGTTCAAACATTACAAAACCATCTGTTTTTAGCAATATTTTCCTTCTCAGATACGATTATTACGCTGCGGATAACATCACATACAAATCAAGCGACCGGTTTATCGCTTTGCAGGATACTGTCAGTCTGACCGTTAATTCGTTTATCTTGAGCGGTATTTACAGCTATGATAAAATTAATTATACTGAAGATTATAATACAAGTTTGCAGATGAACGCATCGGTCACCTTAGGTAATGTTATGGTTGAAGGCGGGGTAAGATGGCAGGCTGCGAATGATGTACTTTCAATGTCAGGATTGGAACCTGTGGAAAACACAGTATCGATAAAATGGATTGATCAGTGCTGGGGTCTGGGATTTGTATATACCACTTCCAAATACAAAAAGGTTACGCCTGACAGCAGAGAACTTAAGAGGGAGCATATGGTGGAACTTTCACTGGAACTGAAAGGGATGGGGGAAAGCGCTACAAGAGTATTTAAAAGTGAAGTTGACTATGACAATTAATTAAAAAATTAGAAAAGAGAAACTTATAATTTTTTAACAATCTGATATATTTAGAGTTTGATAATGATGATTGCATTTTTAGAAAAATTTTTGTAAAATTTCTGGTTTGGTGGCTTATGTTATACTTAAAAAGATTGCTGATTTTATTGTTTTTGCTTTTTCCCGCTTATCCGGTAAACGCCGGCGAAATAGAGAGCACCGGAAGCGCGCGTATAATAAAAGGCGATGTGCGATCCGCACAGAAAAGTTCTTTAAACAGCGCCTTGCTTGGCGGCATACACAAATATCTTCGGCAGGTGTCACCCAACCGTAGCGAGAGTATTACAAATGATCATTTTGGGTTTATAAACAGTTATAAAATTCTGCGGCGCGAACTGAGGGGGGATGATATTCTGACCACAGTGCGCATTGATATTGACGATATAATTGCGGAAGAGACTATGGGCAACGTTGCCGCGCAATTCAATACCGCTGTATTTTTGGCATCAGGGGTTCCTAATTATGTTAATAACGATCAGGCGCGTCAGACAATATCATCAGTTTTTTCGGCTAATCATTTTACCACAAAAAACCAGCTCAAGTTTGAGCAGGAGCTGATAGACCGTTCCAACCTGAATGATATCCAGACAGCTTTTCAGTCCGTATCCGCACAGTATCTTTTTGATATCAAATTCACTTTAAAAAATTATAAAAGCGGGGAATCGTGTGAATTAATCTGCGATTCTTCATATACATCCGTAAACAATATATCAAAATCAGTCCCTATATTGCGTACCGAGTCCACCGTTGAAGATAAAGACCTTGCGGGATGCATACTTACCGCCATACGCCTGTCTACAGAAACCATGCTTTCGCACACGCGCAAACATTTTGTTTCGTTACCCGGCATAAAGGCTGATTTAAAACAGTATGAATTACGTTTTAAAGGCGCCGGTGAACTGAAAATTATAAATAGTATTATAGATATGCTGAAAAAACGCAAATATCTGACAGAATACGAAATGACTGAGTTTTTTTATGACGAGGCAATTTTTGATGTCAGCTTTTATTTTTCAACGGAGGAGTTTGCTCAGAAATTAAGAGCAAGTAATATAAACGGTGTTGAAGATATTGAATATGATGATAACTCTGTAACAGTTATCCTTAATTCGGGAGCTGTTTATTGATGATTGAAGAAATATTGGGAAGTATTGAGTCTAAAAAGCATATACTGATACTTACCCACAACAATCCTGATCCCGATGCGATGGCGGCGGCGATGGGGCTTAAACATTTGTTCCAGATGAACAAAAAAAGAGTCACCATAGCATATATGGGGATTGTAGGCAGACTGGAAAACAGAGAGTTTGTCAAACAGTGTAAAATAGATATGCAGCACTCTTTCGGGCTTAATTTCAGACGTTTTGATCATATTATAGTTGTTGATACACATCCTCTTGCAGGAAATGTTTATATAGCCAAAGGTTTTAACGTCAATACAATTATAGACCACCACATCAGTAACCTGAAATTAGCCAAACAAAAAGATCTCATAGCTGATATCCGCCCCGCTTACGGCAGCACTTGCACTATAGTGGCTGAATATTATAATACGCTTTCGCTTATCCCTGATACAAATACCGCTACTGCGCTTTGTTACGGTATAATTTCGGATATTATGGGGAATGCAAGAGATAATTGTTTAGTTGATCAGCAAATGCTGGGTTTTTTGTATCCGCATGTATCAATCAGCAAACTGGGTAAGATTGAAAACCCTGATCTGCCCCGTTATCATTTTAAGACTTTGCGCCGCGCTATTGAAAACAGTATTGTTATTGACGAGCTTTTGTTCTGTGACCTAGATGAGGTTCACAACTCCGATCTGATTGCGGAAACGGCGGATTATTTGACGCGTATGCGTGAGATACGGTGCGTTTTTGTAATAGGTAAATTTGATAACGCGGCGTTTTTCTCACTCAGATATAAATCCGCAAATAAACCTGTAGGACGGATAGCCATGAAAATAGTAAAAGGGATAGGTTACGGCGGGGGACATACAAAATCCGCCGGCGGACAGATACCGCTTATAAATAGAGTTTATTCCGAAATAGTCGGCATTCTTAAATCAAGACTGCTAAAATATATGTGTGTTAATTCCGTGGAGGAAAAACCCATATAATACTTGTGTTCAGGGTAATTTATATTGACTGACTCAGCGCTGTAAAAAGATGTTCAAGAAATTTTGTTCCGTAAGACAGCGTTTGTGCGGGATCAGGGCTGGAAATAACAAATTCGTACTCTCCCGCAAATCTGTAAGGTAGGTTCATGCGCTGCGCTATACCGGTCAATTTTGCCGGATCAGCTCCTGATGAGATGCCAAACTCAAAACGCAGCAAGGTCGGATATATGCCCGCTTTTATTATCCCAGATTTGGCAGCTAGGTTTTTTATCAGCATTATATACCCAAGCTGTACAGTTTCCTCTTTAAGCTGCCCATACTGCCCCGACAGCTCGTCGAAGAGGCTGCCCAATTCATCTCTGTCTTTTACAGAACTGAAAGTGCGGTAGTAGTCTAAGCGTATGCGGGGGTCTTCTATATAATCGGCTGAAATGTAGTGTGTATATTGTGTTATAACTTCTGTTTCCGTCTCTGTTTGCGCACTTTGCTGAAGTTCTGAAACCGCTTCCGAAATCATCTTGAGGAAAAGCTCATAACCTACCTTTATTACAAAGCCTGATTGCGCCGCGCCCAAAATATCCCCCGCTCCTCTGAGCTGAAGGTCGTACATCGCTATTTTAAGTCCGCTCCCGAGATCAGAAAGCTGCTGAATTATGGAAAGGCGTTTGCGCGATATGTCAGAAAGGCTATCCAGATCATCTGCCATAAGGTAGCAGTAGCCCCTGCGCTCCCCTCTGCCAACCCTCCCTTTAAGCTGGTACAACTGAGCCAGTCCGAAATTAGCGGCGCCGTCTATAAGAATGGCGTTAACGTTTGGAATATCAATCCCGTTTTCAATTATCGTTGTAGCGAGAAGGATATCTAAATCTCCATCATAAAACATTTTAAGCGTCTTTTCCAGTTCCTTCGGTTCAGTCTGTCCGTGCGCCACAGCAAGCCGCGCATGAGGCGCTAATTGACGTATTCGTCCGGCAACTTCGTTTATATCCCTGATACGGTTGTGCAGAAAGAATATCTGACCGCCCCGTTCCATTTCTGAAAGGATTGCCCGTTTTACATCATCTCCGTCTTTAATAACCTTTACCGCTACCGGCAGACGGTTTTCAGGCGGAGTTTCTATCACGCTTATATCTCTTATCCCTGAAAGGGAGAGCTGAAGCGTACGGGGGATAGGGGTGGCGCTGAGGGAAACGGTGTCAATATTGGTACGCATTGCGGCAATCTTCTCTTTATGGGATACGCCGAAACGCTGCTCTTCGTCTATTATAAGCAGACGGAGGTCATTGAACCGTACATCTTTTGAAAGCAGACGGTGAGTGCCTATAATAACGTCCAAATCTCCGCACTCGAGCTGCTCCAATATTTTCCTTATTTCGCGGTCTGTACGGAATCTGCTGATATAGTCAATCCGCGCCGGGAAATTTTTAAACCGCTCTTTAAATGTATTATAATGCTGCCGCGCCAGTACAGTCGTAGGCACAAGCATGGCAACCTGTTTCCCGGCAATCACGGCTTTGCAGGCAGCCCTCATAGCTACTTCAGTTTTGCCGAACCCTACGTCTCCGCATATAAGCCGCTCCATAGGCGTCTCTTTTTCCATGTCATTATACACGTCTATAATAGCGGCAAACTGATCTTCCGTTTCGTCATATTCAAAAGTTTCTTCAAACTCTGCAATCAGTTCCCCGTCATCTTTGAAAGCATAACCTCTGCGGGCTTTTCGCTCTGCATAAAGTTTAAGCAGATCCTGAGCTATCTTGGCGGCGTGTGTTCGTGCGGACGCTTTCAGTTTTGCCCAATTGGCGCTTTGAAGGCTTGCAAGGCGGGGGGTTGAGTCTTTTGTACCTATATATTTCTGAATTTGCGATATCTGTTCAAGCGGGACAAAGAGAAGTTCTTTATTATCATATAAAATTTCCAGATAGTCACCTTCCAATCCGCCCAGAACCATGTGCCTGAGACCGTAATAAACGCCTATCCCGTAGTCAATATGAACCACATAACAGCCTTCTTCTATGTCCGATATGGTTGTTGAGAACGCTTCTCTATGTCTGGCGCGGCTTTTTTTGCGCGCAAACCCGAAGATCTCTTCGTCTGTGATAATGGCAAATTTTCCCGCTTCGTCAATAAAACCGCCGCTTACACGCTGCCGGTATATATACAGTGTTTTCCTGTTTTTTGCTTCGCGCAGCCCTCCGGCGTAAATTTCACGGTGTGAAGCGATTTCCTGTACAGGTATTTCATGGTCTCTGCAAAAATCTTTCAGAAGCAATATAAACCGCTCGCTTTCCATTGCCGCTACCGCAGCGACGCCATCCTCATGGATACGTTTTATCTCTTTCAGAGCCTGAGAAATGGCATGGTAAAGGTTACCTTTCTCAAAGGCAAAACGGGACTTAACACTGCGGTACCTACAGGATACCGCATCGTCTGAGACTGCTACCTCCGTTACTATAGTCAGCTTTTTTGAAAGGATATAATTTTTTATTTCCGGTAATGTACCGAATGCCGTAAGGGGAGAGGGCATATCTGACTTGCGGGAGTGATCCCCGACGGTTACAAGCGTTCTTTCAAAGAGTGTGTCCCATTGCTCGTCCAGCATTATAATATCCGTGCTTTCCGGTAAGTAAGCGGTAAATAATACCGGCGCGTCATACATAACAGGTACAAGCCAGTGATGCCCTGCAAATTTACCGAAATTTTCAATCTTTTCTCTGATCTTTTCAGGAAGGTTCCGCGACAGCATCTCTTTTGCGTTTAAAAGAACTTCACTTACGGGCATTATAACGGCGGAATTAATCCCGTCTATTTTTTTCTGCGTTTGTACGTCGTATCTGAAAAGCGATTCCAGTTCGTTATCAGAATATTCTATGCGTAAAGGGTTTTCCTCGCCCAGAGGGTAAAGGTCGATTATCCCGCCCCTTACGCAGTACTCTCCTTGACTGGTAACTACCTCAACCTGCAGATAACCCAGTTTATCCAGAGTATCAGTCAAATCCTCACGAGTAATTGTATCTCCGAGATTCAGCGTAATTATTGATTTTACAAAAAAATCAGACGGCGGCAGCTTTTTAAGCAGAGCGTATGGGGTTGTTATTATAGCGGCATTTTTTTTTGTAAGCGCGGCATAAGTAGCTGCCGCGCGTTTCGCGGATATTTCGGGAGTTATGCGGACATCTTCAAAAGGGTCATGCGTATATTCGGAAAACAGGTAAGTTTCTTCCGGATTATTGCTGAAAAAGGTCAGTTCATTGTAAAAAAGTTCCGCTTGGCGCTCGTTTGACGCAATTATCAGTTTTTTACCAGCGCTTTTATATTTGGATATGAACAGGGCGCGCCCTGCGCCCCATGCGTTTGAATAATGTGTAATCTGCGGCATTAGTTGAGGGAATCTTCCTCCTCATTTTCAGATTCGGTTTTGTCGCTGTCAGGGTTAAACATAATCTCGTCCACACGGTCGCAGATTGCGTTTATAATAAGCAGATGCAGTTCATGTATCCTCAGCGGATCAGTTGTATCTACCGATATAAAGATATCAGAAACCCCTTGCAGGGCGTTGTTTTCTTTTCCTGACAGGGATATGGTCTTTACGCCGTTGTGCGCTGCTGTACGCATACCGCAGATAATGCTTTCTTCAATGCCGCCCTGTGTTATCCCCCATATTATATCCTGAGGCGTGGCAAGCGCAGATATCTGTTTTTCAAAAATATCACTGTAACCGCTTGCCTGATAGGAGTGTACGGAGGCGTCCGTTCTAAGAAAGATTGCCGGCAATGGGGGGCGGAACATACGGCAACGATTTATAAAAAGTGATGCCGCATAATTTGCCAAAAGCGATGAAATACCACTGCCAAATGTATATAGTTTGCCTTCGTTCAGAAAAGATGACGCAATCTCGCCGGCTGCGCTATTTAACAGATCGTTTCCCTCTTTAATGTGTGCGGCGACAATATCAGCGTGTTCCTGAAAATGTTTTTTTACGGCGCGGTTCATATTATATCAGTATATAAACTAACTAAGCAATTTTTTCAGAAGCTCGTTTACCAGTTTGGGGTTGGCTTTACCCTGCGAGACTTTCATTATCTGCCCTACAAAAAACCCCTGTAATTTTATTTCACCGTTGCGGTAGCGCTCGGCCTCCGCCGGATTAGCTTCTATTACCTTTTTGAGCATTAACTCAAGCTTCCCTGTATCGCTTACCTGCGCCATCCCTTTCTCTTTTACTATATCCGCGGGATTTTTGCCGGTTGACACCGCATCATTAAAAACCTCTTTCCCCTGCTTGCCGCTTATAAGACCGTCTTCAATCAGTTTAACAAGCGTCGCCAGACTTGCAGGAGAGATACCTACATCGGATATTGCGCAGTTTTTATCATTCAGTACCCGTAAAAGCTCGGACATTATCCAGTTAGATATAAGTTTCGGGCTGTTGTGGTTTTTCAGCGCCTCTTCAAAGTATTCAGCGTATGTAATGTCTGAAACAAGAAGATCTGCATCATAAGAGGGCAACCCGTATTTTTCAATAAACCGCGCTTTGCGGCTGTCCGGCAGTTCCGGCAAGACTTTGCGTCTTTCTTCAATCATATTATCAGTCAGAATAAGGGGGAGCAGGTCCGGATCAGGGAAATATCTGTAGTC
>JAIRQX010000091.1 GCA_031256375.1 Deferribacteraceae bacterium | reverse complement strand
ATTGTTATAAATTATGCTAAAAAATTGTTTGTTTCACAAAAAAACAATATAAAAATGACACATTATGGAAAATGCGTAGCAGGATAGAACTTTTTTAGGGTTATTGGAGGTTGCCTTATATAAACACTATTAAATTAATGTGTTCCTGCCCGTTTAGTTAAATGAATAGCAAAAGGAGCTAAAATTATGATTTATGCCTATATCCGCGTTTCTACAGACAAACAGGATTTCAACAACCAACGGCATTCTGTGATTGAATATGCTGATAAAAACAACCTTTCAAACGTAAACTTTGAATCAGAGACCATTTCAGGGAAATAAACATGGAAAGAACGCGCTATTGCTGAAATAGTTGATAAAGCTGTTGACGGTGATATCCTTATTGTCAGTGAATTATCACGTCTTGGTCGCTCAATGCTTGAAGTATTTAAGGTTATATCAATTCTGTTAAGAAAAAACGTTCAAATCCATGTTATTAAAGGGAATACCGTGTTAAAAGATGATATACAGAGCAAAGTGTTTACGTTTGCTTTCAGTCTTGGTTCAGAGATAGAAAGAGACTTGATTTCACAGAGGACAAAAGAAGCGTTAGCCGCTAAAAAATCTAATGGCGTAAAACTTGGAATGAAAACTGGGAGTAAGTCTTGTAAATTAGACATTCATCTCAAAGTGATAAAATCGTTTATTGACAAGAAAGTGTCCGTAACTTCCATTGCAAAGATACTGAATGTGCCTCAACCAACAATGTATTACTTCTGCAAAACACGAAACCTCTTGTCTGCGTAGAATAATCTTATGTAAACAAATATATGCTTGACAACAGTTTTTTTAATAGTTAATAGTATGCGTTATATTAATCGTTAGTTTAATTCAATAAAGACTAGTCCCTAAAGCTGAGATTTCAAGAGCCAATCGAAGTGTCTGTTTTTTTAATCATGTAATAATACTTGATGAACCCTCAATATCACTATGTTAATAAAATGGGCAAAAATTTTGGGGGTGCGCGAGAAGGAACCTGTTTGACACTTTATTAAAAACAGGCTTGTTTTTCATTTTACTCAACATAAATTTATAAAAAGTACCATGGCGCTATTCAAGGTCTACTAAAAATATCTGCATATACTCAAAATATGTGTCTTGATTGCAACTTGGTATTATTTGATTGTAGGAGGATTAAAAATATGTCAAAAAATTCATTGTCTTTTAAAATTGATCTGTGTCTGATTGTTATGTTTCTCGTATCTATGCTCTCGTCTGTAACGGCGTTTGTAACTTTTGAGAGAGCAAAAATTAATACCGGCAAGATGGCGGATGTTTATATGCCCTTAGCGGAACAAGTTGTCGCTATTCAGAACGCTATAATGAAAATGAGGATAAATGGCAAAGAGTATCTGATTCATGGCACTCAAAACGTTTATGACAATGTGCTGGAGAATTATAATGCAGCATATCAGATAAGCGGTAAAATGAGCAGTATTATTGACTCTCAAAATGATACCTCTTTAAATGAACTGAAAAAAGAGGTCTCAAGCATTGAAACACTTCTAAAAAGCTATATTGAGCTTATGAAAAAAAACCGCGATGTTTTAAATGAGCTTGATAAAGTCTTGGAAATAGCCGATCAGATTGGAACGGAGTTCACCAACAATATTATGGATTTTGAGAAAACAATAAACGGCTGGCTGACGGATATGGTATTAAATAGCGGCAACAAAAACCAAGATCAGTCTATGCTTAAGATATGGTTTAAACTGCTGGGTTATGTGCAGACCATTCTTCTGGAAAATGAAAAAGCCGACGCCAACGTTGCGCTTATGATCACATCAAGAGAGTCAACCTATATAAAGCAGGTTGAGACGCACTCCGACAATATTTTAGCTGCGCTTAACAATATGCAGAATATTACAGTCCGTGAACAAATGAAAGCAAATATCAGAAATATGCAGAAATTAATCCCTGAATGCGCAAAAAGTACTGATTCTATAGCTAAACTTCTTGTACAGCTTAATAAACAGGAGAAGGAAGGGGGTAATTTAGGGATTGAGATAGAAAAATCGCTTGAAAAAATATCCGAAAACACCATCATAGAAAGTATAAACAAAGCTGGCTACATCTTTGGCATGATTTCCAAGTCAAACATACTTACAATTATCTGTCTTGTACTGCTTATTATTGCCGCCGTAGCGATAGCTATTTACATAAACATAAATGTTTTAGGTAAACTGAAGAATTTTGTCAAAGTGGTCGGTGAATTTACCTCCGGCGAAGGTGATCTGACCCGCCGCATCCCTGAAACTTCTAAAGATGAGTTAGGTATGCTCGCTCAAAATTTTAACAGATTTGTTGAAAATGTTCACAGGATAATAATTAACGTCAAAGAATCAGCTGGAGAAGTTGCCTCTGGTAACAATCAGCTCGCAGCAACTATGGAGGAGCTTGCCTCAACATTTAACAGCCAGTCTGAACAGGTTTCATCAGTAGCGCAAAACATGAACACATTAAGCGATTCATCCAAGTTAATGGTAGCAAACCTTGCAGGCAATATAACAAAAATGCGGGATGCTAACGAAAGCGTAAAAGAGGGAAGTAATCAGCTTCACAAAGTTCTCGGAAATATGGATGACATAAAAAACAAGACTGAGAAGCTGAATAACACGATATACAACCTTGCGGAATCTTCCGGCAAGATAGGAGACATTCTGGGAGTCATAAACGATATTGCGGATCAGACGAACCTTCTTGCCCTGAATGCTGCTATAGAAGCGGCAAGGGCTGGAGATGCGGGTCGCGGATTTGCTGTGGTAGCGGATGAAGTGCGTAAACTCGCCGAACGGACACAGCGCTCAACAAGTGAGATATCGGCGATAATCACAAGTCTGCAAAAAGAATCCAGTATGGCGTCCGGAGAGATGAAGGATGCAGAGACAAGTGTAAACAGCGGTCTTGACAGCATTAGAAAAACAGACGCAAGTTTTGTTGAGGTAGTATCATCAGTGCAGGATATAGATAACACAACGCACGATGTAAACAGCAATATGAACGATCAGTTCACAATGATACATACAGTAAGCGACAATACAAACGCAATAGCCGCGGGTATAGAGGAGAGTATGCACGCTGTCAGTGAGGTGGCGGCGACAGTAAACCACCTTCAGAAAATGGCTGAATCACTGAAACTGCTTGTGTCAAAATTTAAAGTGTAGTAATACAGCAGTTCCGCATTACATTGACCGTCTTTGCGAGCGGAATGTTTTTTATGAAGCGCGGCAATCCATGCAGGTAAATGCTCCCACTGGATTGCTCCGTCACTACGTTCCTCGCAATGACAAGTGGAACTGCAATAATTTCATTTTTAATTGTAATAACAAAAATTTGCGGTTATAATGAGCAAAATTTGTTTTGGAGGCTTTAATATGCGCCAGAAGTGGGAAGAGCTTTATTTAAAAAGTACAGGCAAAGCGCCGGAAAGGAAGAAGAAGTTTATTACAACATCAGGCATTGAGATTAAGCCTTTTTATTCTCCTGATGATCTGCAAGGTTTTAATTACGAACAGAAACTTGGCTATCCCGGTCTTTATCCGCTCACACGCGGCGTACAGACAACCATGTACCGCAGCCGGTTTTGGACAATGCGTCAGTATGCCGGTTTTGCCACGGCGGAGGAGTCCAATAAACGTTACCGTTATCTCTTGCAACAGGGTACAACGGGGCTTTCGGTGGCTTTTGATCTTCCCACACAGATAGGTTATGATTCTGACGATCCTCTGGCTGAAGGCGAAGTTGGGCGCGTAGGGGTTGCCATAGACTCACTCGCCGATATGGAAACCCTTTTTCAGGAAATCCCTCTCGGCAAAGTTTCCACATCAATGACTATAAACGCCACCGCCTCATTCCTGCTTGCGTGTTACATCGCTGTGGGGGAGAAACAGGGCGTTCCGGCGGAAAAGCTGTCCGGCACTATACAAAACGATATTCTGAAAGAGTATATTGCCAGAGGAACTTACCGTTTCCCGCCAAAAGAGTCAATGCGCGTTATTACAGATATATTCGGTTACTGTGCCAAAAATGTGCCGCTGTGGAACACTATCAGTATCAGCGGTTACCATATCAGGGAGGCAGGTTCAAACGCAGCGCAGGAGATTGCCTTTACCTTGGCTGACGGGATATGCTATGTTCAGGCAGCTATAGACGCAGGGCTTGATGTTGACGGCTTTGCGGGCAGATTATCCTTTTTCTTCAACTGTCACAACAACTTTCTTGAAGAAATAGCCAAATTCCGTGCGGCGCGCAGAGTGTGGGCGAACATTATGAAAAACCGCTTTAAAGCAAAAGATCCGCGTTCATGGATGTTGCGTTTTCACACGCAGACTGCGGGTTGTTCCCTCACAGCGCAGCAACCGGAGAACAATATAGTGCGTGTGGCTGTACAGACCCTTGCAGCGGCTATTGGCGGCACGCAGTCGCTGCATACCAACTCTTTTGATGAAGCGCTTGCCCTGCCTACCGAAAAATCGGTCAGGATTGCGCTCCGCACTCAGCAGATAATAGCGAACGAATCCGGTGTGGCGGATACTATAGACCCGATAGCGGGAAGCTATGCTGTAGAAGCGCTTACAAATGAACTGGAAACCAAAGCTGAAACGTATATCAGTAAGATTGACGGGCTTGGCGGAATGTTACGCGCCATAGAGCATGGCTACCCGCAGAAAGAGATTCAGAACAGCGCCTACGACTATCAGCTTGCCATTGAAAAAAAGGATCAGATTATCGTAGGATTAAACGAGTATAAAATTGACGAGGAAGCGCCAAAAGATCTGCTAAGGATTGATCCGAAAGTAGAGACTATCCAATGCGGAAAGCTGAAAAAGCTCCGCGCTTCAAGGGATAACTCCAAAGTACAGTCTGCCTTGCAGGCTCTTACCGCCGCCGCCGAAAGCGGGGAAAATATAATGCCCCGCATGGTTGACGCTGCCAGAGTCTATGTAACCATAGGCGAGGCAATGAACGCGCTGAAAAAGGTCTTTGGGGAGTACAAAGAGAATATAGTTTTATAATACCCGTAATAACAGAGGTTTCACTATATTATTCCGGAGGTAACGATGGCGCCGCACCTTATTATAGCGCTTGATTTTCACGATGCCGGCGCCGCTTTGCGTACAGTTAAAAGTATCGGTGACGCGGGAGTGTTTTATAAAGTTGGGTTGGAACTGTTTATATCCGGAGGGTACAAGATACTTCCGAAACTGACCGGTATGGGCAAAAAGGTTTTTCTTGATCTTAAAATACACGATATTCCCAACACGGCGGCAAAAGCGGCGCTATCCTCTCTGGATTACGGAGCGGATATAATAAATCTGCACACTCAGGGCGGACGGGAGATGATGATGCGTTCCGCTGAAGCGCTGACTGAAATCTGTGCTAAAAAAGGGATTCCTAAACCGCTTCTGATAGGGGTAACGCTTTTGACAAGCCTTGACGAAGGTTATTTACGCGAATATAAAGTATCATGCGCCTCAAGTGACGATTATGTTCTGCATCTGGCGGGTATGGCAAAAGAAGCGGGGTTGGACGGGGTTGTTTCTTCAGCGCGTGAAACCGTAGCTATTAAAAATGCACTCGGCAAGGATTTTATTACCATAACTCCCGGAGTACGGCTGACCGGCAGTGATAACCATGACCAAAAAAGGGTGGTTACGCCGGAAGATGCCGCAAGGATAGGTACGGATTATATAGTAATGGGCAGACCGATTACAGGTTCGGATAATCCGAAAGAGGTAACCCAAAAGGTATTGGCAGCGTTGCAATATAATAAAACTCTGTAATAATATCAGGTGAATAATGACTTCTCAGGAAATCACAGATACATATATACGCATGGGAGGGCTTCTCAAAGGACATTTTCTGCTTTCTTCAGGGCTTCACAGCGATACCTACCTTCAGTCTGAAAAGGTGATGATGTTCCCTGACGTTGCTGCCCAAATTGTTCTTCCGCTGGTAAATAAACTTAAGGATGTTGAGGCTGCGACAATAATCAGCCCTGCGATAGGGGGAATACGTTTCGGTTATGAACTTGCCCGCCAGTTAAACAAATGTTCCCTATTTACTGAACGGGTTGATGGAATAATGGATTTAAGGCGCGGGTTTAAACTCACCCCGGGAGAAAAAGTTATTATTGCGGAAGATGTTGTTACTACCGGCAAATCAACAAAAGAATGTATGGATGTTATCATGCGCTATGGAGGCATTGCGGCGGCTGTTGCCTGTATCATAGACCGCAGCGGCGGAAATGCTGAATTTGATCTGCCTTTTATTCCGCTTGTTAAGATAGGGGTGCAAAGCTGGACTGCGGAAGGTTGTCCTATATGCAAAACCGGAGATAAACCTGTCAAGCCTGGTAGCCGCAAAGAGACAGACTAATTTTATTCTGTTTACAGTCTATTTTAAAAATAATGACTTTATTGACAGGCTGTATATAAATAATTATATTTGCGTGTGGTGCTGATTATGCATGAATGTTCCGATAATATGTTTAAAATTGTCGTCTCCTCCGATCATGGAGGGGCGGAACTGAAAAGTTTTCTTAAAATACATCTTGAGTCACGGGGTTATAGCGTATCTGATTTCGGCGTGCAACCCGGTGAAAAATCGGATTATCCTGATATGGCGCTTCCGGTGGCAGACGCCATAATAAAAGGCGTTGCGGACAGGGGGATTCTTTTATGCGGTACAGGTATTGGGATGTCTATTGCCGCCAACCGTATTCCCGGCATACGCGCAGCGCTTTGCCATGATGACTGCACCGCGCGTATGAGCCGCCGACATAATGACGCAAATGTGCTTATAATGGGCGGGCGAATTCTGGGTGTTCAGTTAGCTGTAAGTATCACTGATGTGTGGCTTGAGACGGATTTTGACGGCGGATA
>JAIRQX010000030.1 GCA_031256375.1 Deferribacteraceae bacterium | reverse complement strand
TGAATAGTCCTATTCCCTTCTCTTAAAATCTCAAATGCTTTAATCAAAATCTCTTTTTCTTGCTGAAAATCAATAGCTCTTTCTTCCATAACTTGAAAAGCTTCCAAAGTTTTAAGATTAATCCTATACAAAGACCCATTAATCTCTACAGTATAAAAAATCATTTCATCCCTCCCCCAAAAATAAAATTTATATACACAACATTTAATGTCACGAAAAATCAACCCATCAAAACACTCTTTAAATATATTGTTTCCTTTTATAGACGGCGGTTCCTCCCGCTCATGGGTGAATTTTATGAGAGTTTGGAGAATTTTGTCAAGAGGAAATTGATGGAAAATACCTATCCACATTATTGCCCATATCGAAAAAATACTTCTGTATGTTTTATTTGTGCATTCATGACAGTTAAAAGTATTAAACCTCGAATAAATACCTTTGCTCATAATGCACCGCATGCAAGAGAAGTGGTGGCTACAAAACGGTGACCGATGTTGTCTACCATTACGCTAAAGCCTTCAAGCGTCCGCACGCCTAAAAGCGACATATCGCTGTTTTCCGCAAATACTACTTCGTCAATCGTGGAGTAGCCTTCGGCGGTGAGTATGGCGTAGCCAATGTCGCGCTCGATTATTTGCTTGTTTGCCATAGCGAACCGTTTTTTACCTTCCGATGTTATGCCGATATCGAGCAACGCCTTTTTCGGCAGCCACGATACCGTCGAACCGGTATCGACCATCGCCTCGATAGGCGGCGTACACCGGTGTTTTTCCTTTGGGTTGATGGCTGTCAGGTTTACCATAAATTTACTCATTTTGTCTCCTTCTCCATAAACATTATACCATCTTTAAACTAAAGTTATCTTCAAGGGTGTCAGATACCATTGACATTTTAACGAAAAGCGCGGACGGTGAAAACTATATATTCCGCCATGTCCCTGTCTGCGTGGACGGCGTCCTGCGTACCGTCATCGAAATTGTAAAACCATGTGCTTTCATCGCTGTCATCGGAAGAAGACCAGTATGCGACGTAATAGTATCTTTCATAATAGTCGAACTTATCAGTATTATTTTTGGCGCTTTTAAGCGCACGGACGATAATCTCGATGTTGCGTTTGCCTGTCCCTATTGCTGCGCTTAGTCCGTCTAAAACCTGATAGCCCAGGCCCCAAATGGCGTTGAATTCATATCCATCGGGCACGGTTTCCAAATATCGCCAGCCGCCTTCGTTATTGTCTTTGGCGTAAAAAATAATCCCGCCTGCCGGACCGAAGGAACCGGTGTAAGCAACTGACGCGGCTTGCGCCGGAGGGTTATTTTGAAATTCCTTTAAACATACGGAACCGTCCATGCCACTCTGCGCGATATAAAAAAACTTACGGTTTCCGTTATCATCGGTAAATGAAACGCCGCGACTGGGTATGGTTTCGGAAAGATAAGAACGAATGATAAATATTGACAAGTCATTAAGTGATAATAAAACGTCGTCCTGATAGAAATTATTATTATCGCCAAAACCTACGCTGATAAAAGAAATATCCTTTAACTGTCTGCTTGTGCGGAATATTAGCCATTCGCCGCCGCTGTCGAGAGCATATTCTGGAATAGTGTCCGTTTCAGCGGTAAAGATTTCAACGGTAAAGTATTCGCCTGATACTATTTCCGCCGGCAATTTGGGAGCGCAAACCAACACTGTAATAGCGATTGCTATTATTCCAGGCAATTTGAGTGTGTTTTTCATATTATACTCTTCTTACATTATTGCCATTTGGATATTACAATAATCCGTCCGTCTCACATCCTGGCAAGGAAATCTTTTCTTGCCGTTAAGATATTATCAACCATCCGTTTAAGATGCGTTTTAAAATCTTCCGGTCTCGCAATGAATATGAATGAATTTATCGCAAGCCTGTTGTTTGAAGCCAGATTAAAACTGATCGCTTTTGTTGTAGCTATTTCAGAAGCGGCGGTTTCAAGCGCTTTTAACCTGTCTGACCCCATAGGCAAAAAATCCGATAGCACGATTCTGAATGACTGCAAGTCTTCAGCCATTACATCAATATAGAAACTCTGACCCTGCGCCGTGAAATTAACATCCCCGTCTGAGTCAACTGAAGGGTTGTATCCCTCGCCTCTGAGATAGGAGACGTACATTTCCTGTAATTGCTGTTTTGTCATTTGAGCGCTCAGACAGGTAAGCCCAGCCAGCATGAGAACGATAAAGAAGCAAATTGTATTCCTTTTCATGAAAACCTCCGTAATAAATAAAAAGCCCTCCATGAGGACAGAATTCAAAGAGATAATGCCATTTCTTATAAAAAGTTACAATAGTGATTTATTTCGGTAATGTTTTACCGCGCCTGTCACCTTCGCTTAGAGATTGAGGTTCGGTATGGGCTTAAACCGTGTGCTGCGCTGCCCATAGTGTGCCTCCTGCAAGCGGGTATTCTATGAAAAAGGAGGATAACGCAATTGCCTGCTTACAGCTACATTTCCTCACTCCCCATTCATCACTTCTCTCAAAAGTAAAGACTCTTATTTCAAAAAGGCTAGAACAATTTTTCACTATAGTCTAAAGCTATATTTCACTTCAATACCGATGTAACGTCGGCATTGTGAATCTCTAGTTTAATTAATGATCCCGTGACTTTGCATAATTATCCACTCTCATTATATGACACTTTATTGACTTATTAAATTTATCAGAATTATAAAAAAACTACTTAATTAGACGTTTTCTCTACACGAACAAACAGTTGACAGAAGCAAAAAACTACAATACCATAACGTTTAAATGACAAATTAAAAATGAGAAACGTTATTGCAAGCAGGTTGTACATGGAGGCTTGGTATGGGTTTACAATATTCTATACTATGTTACCCATAATGACTCCAACTAGCTGATACACTACGGAAAATTCAATGACTTTATGTTTAGGCTGTATCATTCATGTATGCTACGACGTGTATATACCTAAACAGCTACACTTTGTTTTTAATTGCTCAGTGTAAGGTGCCATAAGCGTTGACTTCAAGAAAGCAAGCCGCATTTATTGAGAGGAGAATCTATGCGTAAAGAGATGAATCGAACCCTGGTAAACGGGTATCTAAAGGCTTCGGAAAAAAACATTGTAAACGGAAACGGTGATGTTGTTTTACTCAACGGATGGGGGCTTGGAAATTGGCTTTTGTGTGAAGGTTATATGTGGTTAAGCCACAACGGACGTTTTGATCGTCCGAGAAGAA
>JAIRQX010000017.1 GCA_031256375.1 Deferribacteraceae bacterium | reverse complement strand
GATGAGCTGAGGGGGAAATAATGAATGACAATAATATAGAAATAATGAAGAACGACCAAGTTAAGGAATGGATTACCACGGGAAAGATATTTGAAAAGTATATGATTAGAGAATCGCAGATTTACGAAATAGTGTATAAATACGATGTTAAAATATATGACTTACAAGGCAGACCAAAAAAATATTTGGATGCTGAGACGGGCGAAATGCTTATTGGAAGTGGAAAACATTATTTATCTGTTATGACTGAACATTATACAGTATCTTGCATTGTTGGCGGTATGCTAAAACATGACAACTGGCAAAGAGCTAATCCCGGACTTATGGAAAATACCAACGTGACTATAAACAATACAGAAAGTATGGCGTTTCTTCACGAACTTACATTTGACGCCGCCGAATTTGACGCCGCCTATAAAAAGGAATACCCCGACAATAAAGATAAGGTCAAATCACCAAAGAAGGTCAAATCACCAAAGGCAGATAAAACAAACAACGCTGCGACCGAACCTAAAAAGCGCATGGAAATTAACAGAAGTTTATTTCTAAACAAAAGTTCAGAACAGGCATATAACGACATGAAAAGAAAAGACTATAAAAATCCAGAGATTGCTTATACCTTGAGAAATGAATTAGGAGAGCAATTACAACAAATAGGCATTTTTATATTAAATAAGCGCACACAATCCCGTATGAAAAGAAAAAAAAACTATTCCGCAGCTACTTATATTAAGAATGCAAATAAAAATATTGACATTGCTAAAAGAACGCTTGAAATCGTTTATATATCAGATAATTAAGCACAAATAGTTGTATAAAGTGTAATTTTAATTCATAAGCCCTATAAATAGCCATTATTGGCTGTCATTAGTTTAATAAAGTTTAAAAAAGTTGTATTAAAATCCTTTGTCTATAAGGCTTTCCAGTATTTAATATCCAATAAAGACTTGAAACAAAGCCTTTAAATTATTTTAGGAGGATTTTCATATGGAAAACCTTAATGTTTTACGAGCAGCGGAAGCGGCTAAGTATCTTGGACTGGGTAGAAGTACTTTTTGGGCGTGGGTTAAAGCCAATAAAATTCCAAAGGCAGATATTCATTTGGGAGCGCGTATAACTCTATGGAGACGTGAAACCCTTGATAAGTTCTTATCCTCAGCAGAAGCCGAGAAGCGGGGGTAAATATGAATCCCTCAAAAGACCGCGCCGCCCACGGCAAAATGGGCGGCAAAGAAAGCGGATATGGTAGTAAGGTAAACAAAGATTACCAAAATACCACCGCTAAGTCAAGCGTTTTTGATATTGAATCTCAAATGCTGGCGGATATGCGCCGTATAGGGTTGGTTGTTAATGCTATAGAGTTTGACACTGCTGGATATGTGCGTGTACCGCTTGAGGGTGAAGTGTCAAGCAACAAAGACGGGAGTTATAAAGTACGCCCTTATTTTAACCCTAGATTAAACGCTAAAAATTGGGTTACAGGTGAGGAGTTTACAAAAGAATATGTAAACGGCAAAAGTGAACCGCTAACACCCGCGCAATATAAAGCACGCAAGCAAGAGGACAAAGAAAAGCGCAAACTTGATAATGAATTGCGCGAACAAAAACACGCCGAAGCCGCCCAAAGAGCAAAGTCAATATATGATGCCGCCAGTTTAGACTACGACCGTATATATAAACACTCTTATATATTGAAAAAAGGGATAACTGAAGGTATCCGCTACATTAAAGTAACCACAAAGGATGAGGTATTTATAAAAGAGGATGGGGGAAAAATCACCTATCCGTCTGGAAGCCTTATAATACCAGTGTATAAAGGTAGTATAAATTGTTTAGAGTTAATTAATCTGCAATTTATATTTCTTGATAGAGAAGGTGAATGTAAAAAATTCCCAATACCGGGCGGTGAAATGGCTGGCGGATATATCCCTATTGGCAAAAACGAAAACACACCGCTTTTAATGTGTGAAGGGTGGGCTACCGGGCAATCATTGCATAATTGCTTAGATTACACTGTATTGGTAGCTTTTAGCGCAGGGAATCTCTCAGCCATTGCAAAGTTCGCCCGAAATATATGCCCAGTGCGGGAAATCATACTTTGTGCCGATAACGATACTGAAACCTCATCGGGCAACACTGGCATAAAAGAGGCAACCAAAGCCGCAAAAGCTATAAATGGGAAAATAGCAATACCTTACATGGAGGATGGCAGTAAGTGCGATTGGAATGACATTAACGTTAAACAAGGAGTTGAAGCAGTGAAAGAACAGTTTAGACCGCAGCCGGTAGAGCCGGAACATGAAGAGCTTCAAAATACGGAGGCAACCGCCGAAGAACTTAAAATCAGTGATGATAACGAACCAGACATAATTTTAACACACTCCCACCGGGTTTCACCTAACCGATAGTGGCATTTATTACCAAAATAGCAAAGAGGAATGTATATGGATTGCGCCTAGGATAGATATACTTGCGCGGACACGTAACGAATTAAGCACTGGGTGGGGAATTTTGTTTAAGTGGAAAGACCTTGACGGCAAACCCCATGAATGGGCAATGCCTCAGGCTATGCTTGCAAGTAAAGACCCATCAGTGTGGCTTTCTCGTCTAGCTGATGAAGGTTGGATAGGAGCGACGGGAACAACGGCGAGGAACAACCTCCATAGATATCTTACATCATATAAAACAAACCGTAGGGTTATAAGTGTTCAGCGTACCGGTTGGCATAAAGATGTTTTTGTTTTCCCGGACATAAATATTTTTCCACTTAGATGTTTTGCGGTGGGAACAGCGGGAACAGCGGGAACAGTCAATGTCAGTGCAGATTTTACCTGTTCCCACACCGATAAGAGGCAGTGGGAACAGCGGGAACACGACAAAATTGTTTTACAAACGGAAACCCCGCAAAACCCTTATATAACTGGCGGAACACTTGAAGATTGGCAAAATACTATTGGCACATGGTCAGAAAATAACAGCCGTTTAGTTTTGGCGTTGTGCGCCGCGTTTGCCGCTCCACTATTAAATATAATGGAGCATGAAAGTTTTGGATTTAATATTACTGGCAAGACCTCATCGGGCAAAAGCACTGCGTTACAAGCCGCCGCCAGTGTATGGGGCAGCGGAGCAGACAAAGGTGGATATTTTTTAAGTTGGAATGCCACAGGGAATGGGCTTGAAGGTATAGCCGCTTTACACAACGACACTTTGTTATGCCTTGATGAGATAGGGCAAGCGCAGGGGAATACAGTTAAAGAAGCCGCTTATATGCTAACAAATGGCATAGGGAAATCACGAGCGCGTAGAGATGGAAGTTTGAGAACCGCCAAAATATGGCGCTGTTTGGTGTTATCTACAGGTGAAAAAGGGCTTGCTGAAAAACTAAAAGACGAGGGTTTACAAGTTCAGGCTGGGCAACTTGTGAGGCTTATAGATATTCCTTGTGACACTGAGAGTGATAACGGGTTATTTGATGTTATTCATGGTCACACTTCCTCACAGAGTTTTGCAGATGCAATAAAACAGGCTGCCTCTACACACTATGGACACGCGGCGCGGGCGTTTATAAAAGCGTTTCAGGCAAACAGAGACTATGCCATTGAAAAGTTACAAACCGGAATATCAACCGACAAAATAAATGAGTTACTTCCGGAAGATGACAATATTGATGCTGAGGTAAAACGTGTTGCGGGGCATTTCCGTTTAGTAGCAACCGCCGGAGAACTTGCTATTGAATGGGGGCTTGTAAATTGGGGAAAATACACGCCGTTTTGGGCTGTTCAGTCATGTTTTAAGGCGTGGCTTAACCATCGTGGCGGCGTTGGATCGGCGGAAGATACCGCTATATTAGAAAAGGTGCTAAAATTTATTGAAGAACATGGCACAAGCCGCTTCCAAAATATTGAAACCGATGAGCGAGTTATTAACCGCGCAGGTTTTCGTAACAAGATTACACAGGATAAGGATGAAGCGGGCGTTTATGATGCGGGCGGAACTGCCAAGACCATCTATTATATTTTGCCCGAAGTTTTTAAAAATGAAGTGTGTAAAGGGTTAAACCCAAAAAAAGCAGCAAAAGTATTGTTTAATAAAGGGATATTATTGAAAGATGACGCAAACCATTATGCACGCCGTGCGCCGCGCCATTTACCGGATTACGGGCATAAACGTGTTTATACATTGGTTTTTGAGCATGAATTATGAACAAAGTTTTAATTGTATGTTCCCGCTGTTCCCAATGTTAATTTTGTAGTGGGAACAGATGAAATGCTTGGAACTCTAAGATGTTCCCGCTGTTCCCACTGTTCCCGCACAAAAACATCAAAGTTGAAAATTTTTTAATTCATTTTTTTACAAGCTAAACGATATAGTGGGTAGGTACTTCTACAGCTTTAACTTGCGGGAGTAGTGAAACCCGCACACAAAATATATTTTGGACAAAAACTTTTGGGTTTAAACACAAGCTGGTTGACACGCTGAGGTTGACATATTAGGGTTAAATTTATGGGTAAACATCTATCTGGCGC
>JAIRQX010000002.1 GCA_031256375.1 Deferribacteraceae bacterium | reverse complement strand
CGATAAGTACCAAAATAATGGCTTCCAGCAATGTTTTCAGAACCTCTTTAATCATGTGCGACACAAATACAGTCATATCCGCAACAATATGGTATTCCAAATCTTCAGGGAAACTGGCGGCAAGACGTTCAAGTTCAGCGCGGACAGCATTTGCGACAGTAACCCCGTTTGCAGTTGAAAGTTGCGTAATCTGAATCGCCGCCGAGGGCTGTCCGTTAAGTCTTGCCGCTACCGCGGCTGACTGAGGTCCTATTTCCGTTCTTGCAATATCGCCAATTTTTAGTGTAGAACCGTCAGCGTTCACGCGGATAACAATACCGGCAAACTCTTCCGGCTGAGAAAGTCTGCCGCGCGCTTTTATTGAAAGCTGAAACTGCTGGCTGTCAGGCATTGGCTGTGAACCTATAGCGCCTGCCGCAGCCTGCATATTTTGGCTGTTAATAGCCGCAATAACCTCCGTGACCGGAACTTTTAGGCTTGCCATACGTCCGGCGTCCAGCCAAATTTTCATGCTGTTTATTCCGGTGGCAAAAGAGCTCGCGCTTGCAACGCCCGGGACCCTGGCAAGCGCATCCTGAATATTTATTAAAGCATAGTTGTTAAGGAATCTGTCATCGTAAGTTCCTTTAGGGGATTTCAAAGACACCATCATAAGTGTGCTTGTGCTCTGCTTGTTGACGCTTATGCCAAGCCGCTGTACTTCCTGCGGCAGTTTGGCTTCAACAGTTTTTATGCGGTTCTGAACGTTTACCATATTCATGTCGCTGTCCGAACCCACATTAAATGTTATTGAAAGACTATATGAACCATCGTTGCCACTGGTGGATGACATATACATCATCCCTTCAACGCCGTTTATGGCTGATTCAAGTATCTGCGCCACAGTACTTTCCACCGTGACGGCGTCCGCGCCGGGATATATCGCCCTGACGCTTACAACCGGCGGGGTAATGTTCGGATACTGCGCTGTTGGAATATTAATCAGACATATAAGACCTGTTATGGTAATAACAAGCGATATAACTATCGCAAGCCGCGGGCGATTAATAAAAACATCGGAAACCATCTATTTTCCTCCGCCCTGTCCTGCCTGCTGCGCTTGTTGCGCTTGCTGCTGCAACATCTGACTATACTGTTCCTGTGTCAAAGCGTTTACCGGCACATTTGGACGCACTTTCTGCACTCCGTCCACAATTACCCGTTCACCGACATTAAGATTTTCCAATATAACCTGTTTTTCGTTTATCTGCGCGCCGACTTTAACCAATCTGCGCTCCACACCGCCGCCGTCAGACACTACAAGCACATATTTGCCGCTTATATCATTCTGTAAAGCCGCCTGAGGGATTACGATCTGAATCTCAGGCGTTTTGCTCTGCACAAAAACGCTTACCGTTTGCCCCTGCTTCAGAAGAGCCTCCGGGTTGGGAAATTCACCGCGCAACCGCACAGAATCGGTTGTACCGGTAACTGCATTGTTCATAAAATTTATCTTTCCCGAATGCGGATACAAACTTCCGTCAGACAGCGTTATGCGGATTTCAGCATGGTCAGCCAGCAAAGTCATGGTATCCGTTTCTGTGTTGTCAGAGTAATTCTTGCGTAAAACCTGCAACTGACGGTCGGTCACAGCAAAAACAACATACATAGGCTCCTGCGCAATTACCGTAGTAATAATGCCGGAAGAAGGTCCCACTGTTTCGCCTATCTGAAAATTTATAAACCCCACTTTTCCTTCTATCGGCGATGTAACATCTGTATATGAAAGATTCAGTTTTGCATTTTCAAGCGCGGCATACGCCGCTGAAACGTTTGCCTGAGCCACTAAAAACGCGGCGTTCAGGTTGTCATAATTAGCCTGAGAAATACCGGCCGATTGCAAAAGGGCTTCTCCGCGCTCCTTCTGAAGCATTGCATTTTTCATATTGGCGTTTGCCTGCGCAAGCGTTGCCTGCGCCTGCCTGACAGCAGACGAATACTGGCTTTTTTCTATAGTGAAAAGGACTTGATCCTTATTAACCAGATCGCCCTCCATTACCATACGTTTTTCCAAAAACCCGTTTACACGGGCGCCTATGGATGCTTTTATGGCAGCTTCAACGCTGCCTACAAAACTGCTTGAAGAGATCACGTTATCAGTCTGAGCTTCAACAACTATAACTGTGGGGGAAGGAGTCTGCCGCTGCTCATTGCCGCCTTTGCCGCATCCCGCGGCTATAAACGCCGCTGACATTATCGCCGCTAAAACAATTACTCTTTTAAACATTAATATCTCCCATATAATATAAATACCTTTCCAGCAATATCAGCGTTATAGCATTTCCACTCGTCATTGCGAGGAACGCAGTGACGAAGCAATCCAGTTGGAGCTTTTACCTGCATGGATTGCCGCGCTTCATAAAAAACATTCAGCTCGCAAAGACGGTTAATGTAAAGTGGAACTGCTATAAAAACAAAAATGATCCGCCCGTAACTACGAAACAGGTATTATAATTGTCAATAACTCAGACTGTCAACATTATTAATTTTTTAATCTGGCTGCTTCGAAAAACTATAACTGGCTGTTTAATTTTAAGGTCATGCGTCACTAAATTATTTATATCAACGTATAATAGGAGGATAACTATGAAAGTTGAAATTACACGCCGGAATTTATTAAAAACTACCGGTTCGGTTGTGGCGGCGGCAGCGGTTGCAGGATGCGGCAACTCCAGCAGAAATGATGATCAGGTAGTAAATCACGGCACAGATTTGAATTATGATCCTAATACGGAAAAGATTTTGCACACTACCGGAGCGTATAACTGCGGAAGCCGTTGTCAGCAAAAAGTCCATGTAAAAAATGGCAAAGTTATAAGATTTACATCATCCGGCGATAAACCGAGGGGGCAAAAAGCCGATGAAGAAGCGGAATGGGACAGCTCCGAACTTGGAAAACCCATGGAAAACCGCGCGTGTGTCCGCTGTTACGGCGGCTATCAGGGGATTCTTTATCAACCTGACAGGCTGAAATACCCTCTTATGAGGGACGGAACAAAACCCAAAGGGGATCCGAACGGTTTTAAACGGGTTTCATGGGACACAGCTTTAAACGCGGCGGTTAATGCTATCAAAGCTGCTTATGACAGAGCGGACAAGGAAAATCTCCCTTATGCGCCCCTTATTGCCCGCAACTACCAATGGCCAACAATGGCGACAATACTGGGCAAAATGAAACCGCATTTAAAAATGAACGGAAATGAGTCGTTCGGCGGAGTTGATCTCGCTAAAGTGGATTCAGTCGGTTTCAGCGCCCCTATTAACAGCCGCACTGACAGATACAACACAAAATTTATGATAACATGGGCGCTGGATACCACCCGCACTACTTATTATACTGTCCATACACATTTTCTAAATACCAAAATCAAAGAAACCGGAAAAATACCTATGGTTGTAATATCATCAAACCATTCTGACGCTGTGGCGATGCACTCCACAGGAGTTATTGAGGCGGAAATAAAACGCGTTCCGGGTTTAGGCGGCGCAAAAAAGGAAGTTGACATACCGGGTTGGATAGCGTGCCGCCCTGCCACAGATGGAGCGCTCGTTACGGCGATGGCTTATGTAATTTACAAAAATAAGCGCTACAGCAAAAAATATTTAAACACTGAACATTTATTAGACAATACAATAGATGAAGATTATCCTCTTGATATTACAGACTATCCCCGTAAATGTTTCGGATTCTGGGCAAACGATAAAGTAGTAAGCTGTGCGCCGGAAAAAGTTGGAGACGACGCGCCGAAAGGGAAAGCCGGATTTCCTATACTAGCAACCAGAGATATCCTTCCCACAGATGATTTCTACGAGGGTACGGAAACAATAACGGCTAATTCATCGTTAAACGGAGTTACTTTTAAAGTTCCAAAAGGGGAATCTTATCAGGAGTACCTGGAAAGCAGAGAGGTTGAATGGGGTGGCGCAACAGCGGCGCCCGGCAAAACAACGGCTGACTACTATAAATATGAACAGCCTGAAGATCCGGCTGACGAGGATGAGGCATGTAAAAGATACGAAAAAGTACTTGAATATGTTGCGTGCCTGACGGGGGTCAGAGCGGATGTTATAGAGGCGCTTGCATTCAAATATTCAGAATACTCCAATACTGAATACGCGGCATTTATTGATTCCGGCGGCGGTCCTCAAAGAGCTTGGAATGCAGGTGAGTGGGTGTGGTCAATGCTTTGTCTGTCCGCAATGTGCGGATATGCAGACAGAAAAGGCGGCGGACTGGCAGGTATGTCTATGAGCCAGTTCCCTGAAACGCTTGCTTATACTCGCGGAGGAGTTGACAGTTACATTATTACAGGCGGAGCGGGAAATCCTAAATCACAGGGCGGAATAAATATTGAACTTTCATCATGGCAGCATCTCGTATTAACCGGTAAAGACCACAGAAGCGAACAGGATATCATAGATGACGCAAAATACCAATTCGATATTGATTTAACCGGTAAATTTCCCCTTGAAGTTGATACCGCCATATACGTGAACAATAATAACTTAATGACCCACCCGAATACTAGTAAGAACGCAAGAGCTTATGATAAAATAAAAACTGTGATAATTATTGATCAGGTTATGACCCCGTCCGCTATGATGGCGGATATTATCCTGCCCGCCTGTACACATCTTGAAATTGAAGATTCATACAATACCTCATTCTCAAACGGGCTGAATACGTACTATTACAGACAAAAAGCCGTGGATATCATGTATGATACGTGGCCGGAACAAAAAATTGAAACGGAACTCTGGAACAGGCTGAATGCCGCAATGAATGACGCAGGCGGGGCTCCGCGCGTAGCTAACCCTCACGATGCCGCCGCTTATACGTCATTGGAAGCAACCAGACTTTATAAAGATTCAACGGGACAAGAGGACGCTAAACTGCCGCCGCTTGAAACACTACAAAAGGAAGGTTCTGTTACATTTATCACTCCGAAAGATAAACCTATTATCCCCATGAAAGATTACACCCGCCCAGGTACGCTTGACACATCCACCGGGTATATAAATTTTTACTCGCCGATAAGAGCTATGCGCCCTGCTGAAAAAATTAAAGAAACCGACCCGCTTAAAGATTTCCTTTATTATCCCGGGGGATGGCGCAACGCTACCGCGTGCTACCAGCCTCTTCTGCAGGGGTATGAGATGTTTTTTAAAGAATCGCAGCATCCATTAAACCCGCTCGGCGTTTTCACCGGTTACAAATCCCCCTTCAGCGGTCGCACATATAAGCTCTACTATATGACAAACAAATCAAGAAACCGTGCTCACACAGTGTTTGACGGGGTTGCGGCAATTAAAGACCAATTCCCTCAGATGGTAAAAATTAACCCTGCAACAGCGGCAGAAAGAGGGATTAAAGAGGGGAATATGGTCTATGTATATAACGACCGCGGTTGTACAAAAATTCCTGCCCGCCTAACCCATCAAATCTTGCCCGGAGTTGTCTGCATAGAACACGGCGCATGGTACCGCCCGTCTGCGGAAGAAAAGGTTACTGTATGGATGCAGACGGGGGATGACGAAAACGACCGTGACAAATTCCTTAAAACAACAGCGCCGGTGGATCTTGGCGGCAACGATAATGTTTTAACAAACGATTTCTTCGGCGAAGACACATTATGGTGCGGCGGAGCTGTGCCAGCCCAGTCCGGACCGTGCGAAATAAGCCTTATTAACCCTGATAAGTTACATTAAAGGAGGATAACAGCTATGCCACAGTGGAAATTTTATTTTAATCAGGACAGATGCCTCGGATGTAAAACGTGCGTCACAGCCTGCAAAAACTGGAACGATGAACGCAGGGGAGACAAAACGATCAACGCCGCGCCTGCTGATAATGACGCTTATAAAAAGGCGTATGAGGTGGCTGTAGATGAAACGGAAAAAGGGGATTACTTCGTCAACTCCGCCACAGGTACAACAAACTACGAGTTTTACCGCAAGCATTATATGAAAGAGGACTGGCGCAGAGTTGAGGAGTATGAAACCGGTTCAGTTTTAATGGATAACCGGGGAGTGTTTGAAAGCACGGTTGACCGCAGATACATTTCAGTAAGCTGCAATCATTGTGAAGATCCTGCCTGCATAAAAGCCTGCCCTATGGGTATTATAACAAAAGAACCTACATACGGCGCTGTATTAGTATCAAATTCAGGGTGCATATCATGCGGACGCTGTCATGACGCATGCCCGTGGGGCGCCCCTCAATATTACGATCCTAATTACCGCAGCTACTCACAGTGGGATCCAAAAAGACCTAAGATGACAAAATGCACAATGTGCCTAGACCGTATAAAAAATAATCTTAAACCGGCGTGTGTGGCGGCATGCTGGAACCGCGCGCTGGATGCGGGTACAATAGATGAATTACAAAAAAAATACCCTGACGCCTTAACTTCTCTGCCTGAATTTAAGAGCGACAGGGTTGAAGTTCTGGGCATAAACACAAAACCAAATATCCTGTTTAAAGAAAAAACCTGATACAAAACTAAGAATCAACAAGGGGGGTAAGAGTTTTTACCCCCCTTCATAATTTTTTTGTAATCCTCTATAACCTTTTTGTGGTCAAAGGCAAGTTCCGGTAAATTGTTCAGATCAAAAAAAGCGGCGTTTTTAGCGTCATCTGCCGCTACAGGCGTCTGACCGGAATGGGCGTAATAGATTACGGAAACTATATGACCTCTTAAATCGCGTTCCGGCGATGAATATACGCCGAGAAGATTAAGCTCTTCCGTATTTATAACAAGCCCCGTCTCCTCTCTGAGTTCCCTGACCGCCGTTTCTTCAATCTTCTCCCCGTAATCCGCCATACCTCCGGGGATAGCCCAGCCGTAAGGCGGATTTTTTCTCTCTATCAAAAGCGCTTTGTTACCGTTTATGACCAGAACATCCGCAGCAAGCCCGGGGAATGTATGAAACCAGCGTCCGAATTTATATTCACATATATCATAAATAGTTTTACACACAGGGGCAGATATCCTGCCGGCATCCGCAAGCCTTATAACAGGGCGGATAAGCTCCGCGGCTTCCGGTACGCGGTTTGCTTCAGAATCTTGCAGTGAGCTGGTTTTATATGTATGAAATACCGGAGCAAGCGCCAGCTCTTTTTCTAAAATATTATCAGGCAGGATAACGCCGTTTGCCGCAGCGGCGGCTATAACTTCAGCTCCCATAGCCTCCATGACCCTGCGGGTGTGAACATTGCTTACCAGATCGCCGCATGTTCCCCCCAGAACGGCAGACAATGGATTATACATAATATTCCAAACCAGTTTTTTCCATAAAAAACTTTTTATATCGTCACTGATCCCGCACTGTACGCCGGCGGACAGAAACAGAGCGCACACTGGTTTTTCATATTTTTTCCCTGCCTGAGTAAGCGCGCCGACTGTAAGTCTGGCTTCCTGTCTGTACAGGACTGTTCCCGGGCATGGCATTGAAATACCGGCGAACACTACGCCGCCAACAATACTGTCCGGCTTAAAGACCCTTGATAATATATCCACGTTATCTACGCCGTTTTGAAGAGAGAGCGCAACTCCGCCCGGTGCGAGATGATCTCTGCATATCTCCGCCGCCTGCGCCGTATCTTTGGATTTGACTGTGAATATTATCAGATCATAAAGCCCTTCCGGCTTTTCCATAACGTTTATAGAAAGTTTTTCCTGATATCCGCCGTCATTTTTAAGTATCAGTCCGTTGTTCCTGAAAGCCTCAAGCCGCGCGCCGCGCGCAATAAACGTCACACCAGCGCCGTTTTTAACAAGAAAGGCTCCGAAATATCCGCCTACAGCTCCGGTTCCGAAAAGTAAAACGCGGTTAAACGATAGCAAGCTCTCCATCTTTCACCATCATGCGCAGCTTTTTGCGTTTTCCAAACCTGCCCGCTAAAAGCTTTTCACTGAGCGGATCTTCCAGATAAGACTGTATTATACGGCGTATAGGGCGCGCGCCGTACTCAAAATTATAATCGTTATTCAGAAGCAGGTCTTTGGCTTCATCTGTCAGTGTAAGGATTTTGCCTTGTTTTTCAAGTCTGGAATTCAGATCCGCAAGCTGTAAATCAAGAATCAGCCGCAGTTCTGTCATCCCCAGCGGATTAAAATGTATTATGCTGTCCACTCTATTCAGGAATTCCGGAGGAAAGTGACGTTTAAGCGCCTTCTGCGCCGCGGAATAAAATCTAACTCTTTCTGCGCCGTCTCTGTTGCCGAAACCGAGTGTTTTATCCGTGGAGGCTTCTTTCATTCCAAGATTGGACGTGAGGATAATAATCGTGTTTTTAAAGTTGACTCTGTGTCCCAGACTGTCCGTGACACATCCGTCGTCCAGAATTTGTAGCAGAATATGCAGCACATCAGGGTGAGCTTTTTCCACTTCATCAAAAAGCACTACACTATATGGCTTACGGCGAACCTGCTCTGTAAGTTTTCCGCCTTCATCGTAGCCTACATATCCCGGTGGCGCTCCGATAAGGCGGGATACGTTAAACTTTTCACTGAATTCGCTCATGTCTATGCGGATAAGCGCATCCTGCGCGCCGAATATGCTCTGCGCAAGACGTTTCGCCACTTCGGTTTTCCCAACGCCGGTAGGTCCGAGAAATATAAATGATCCTAAAGGGCGCGCAGGGTTACTTACCCCTGCAAAACTGCGGCGCATAGCTTTGGAAACTTTTTCAAGCGCTTCATCCTGACCTATTATATGTTCTTTAAGTTCTTTTTCAAGGGAGAGAAGGCGTTTGCGTTCATCCTGTTTCAGGCGGCGCACAGGAATTTTAGCAATTACTGAAACTATATGCGCTACATCATCTACAGTTATAGACGGCCAGTTAGTATCTATCTCTTCCGTCCATATTGCAACTTTTTGCCGGTACGTTTCACGCAATTTTTCAAGCTCCACGGAATAATGATAGAATGTGTCCATATCACGTTCATTAACCAGTGAATTACGCTGATTGCGCAAAGACCCTATCTTTTCCTGAAGCTGCGTTATCTCTACCGGTATCATCCGGTGGGTCAGTTTGACCTTTGCGCACGCTTCATCTATAACATCAATACTTTTGTCCGGCTGGAACTTGTAGGATATATAACGTTCAGTAAGATACACGGTCTCCTCAATAACGTTGTCAGGGATAAATACTTTATGATAATCCTCATAATTTTTGCGTAAAACCTGAAGAATCTGTTCCGTTTCCGTTACATTAGGCTGTTCTACAGGAATAGTCTGGAATCTGCGTTCAAGCGCGCCGTCTTTCTCAATATGGTTTCTGTACTCATCGGGGGTTGTCGCGCCTATGCAACGGAATATACCTCTGGCAAGAGCAGGTTTCAGCATATTGGAGGCGTCAATTGAACCTTCCGCCGCTCCGGCGCCTACTATCGTGTGAATTTCATCTATGAATACAATTACGTCTTTAACGCTTTCTATCTCTTTCAGAAGGCTTTTCATCCGTTCTTCAAACTGTCCCCTGTATTTAGTGCCTGCTACAAGGCTGCCCAGTTCTATAGATATAAGGCGTTTTTTGCGCAGAGACTCGGGTACGTCCCCTACCGTCATCTTTTGCGCAAGCCCTTCCACAATAGCAGTTTTACCCACTCCGGGTTCACCCAGCAGAATCGCGTTGTTTTTCATACGGCGGCTCAGTGTGCGGACAAGACGGTTTACCTCTTCATAGCGTCCGACTATTGGATCTAACTTTCCGTCAGCGGCGGCTTGCGTCAGATCGTATCCGAACTCATCCAAAGTAGGAGTGACAGAGGCGCTTCCCCGCTGCGCGTTTTTCATGTATATGCGGACCTCCTCTTTTACGGAGGCATAATCAAACCCAAGTTTTGAAAGAACAGAATACGCTTTACCGGTGCGTTCCCGCATAAGCCCCAGCAATATATGTTCCGTATTTACACATTTCTGATCAAAAAGTTTTGCCTCTTCAAGCGTGTATTCAAGCACACGCCTTGCAGAAATGCTGAACGGCAGACTGCTTTTGAAAACCATATCGCCGCCAACCTCAATATTCATCCCTCTAAGATCTTTTATTAGATTTGGTACATTTATCCTGTGCGCTGCAAATATCTCGGCGGCAACTCCTGAACGCTCCTTTAAGAGCCCAAGCAGTATATGCTCAGTCTCAATATATGGCTGAAGAAGACGTTCCGCTTCCTCTTTTGAATAAAGGATAACCCGCCGCGCCCGGTCTGTCAGAGGTTCAAACATATCCACGCTCCATAAATACTTTACTTCACTACACCCCTATAGCATTTTATTATTTGAATGCTATGATCCTAGTATTAAACCTGAATACTGTTTTAATCAAGTGATAAGTTGCATTTTTCTTGTAAAAACTTTAAAAAATACTGTACACTGCTTCGCAGAGGTGTATTTTATGAGTAACCGGACTGCGTATGCGCTGACTTTTGTTTCAAAAGACAGGACGGGAATAGTAGCTGATGTGACAAAAGTTCTTTATGAGAATGGGTTTAATATTGCCGACTCCAGTTCTACCTTGCTCAGCGGAATTTTCTCCATGATTTTACTGGTGGAACACAGTAATAAGATGTCAACGCAAGAGATTGAGTTGCTGTTTTCTGCGACTGGACTGAAAATATCCGCATACGAAATTTCAGACGCCCGGTCTGTGAAAACAGAAACTGATAACCGTTATATAATTTCTGTTTACGGCGCCGATAAACCCGGGATTATTCATCATATAACGGCAAAACTGTACGAAATAAATGTTAATATTGCGGATCTTCAAACTCATATAGCGGGAGACGCGCAGGATGAGGTTTATATTATGATACTGGAAGTGGCGTTACCCCCTGATACAGAAGAAGAATGGGTACAGGAGCTGAAAAAGACGGCTGACGGGATCGGCACTGATATCACAATCCGCAGACTGGAAACTTATGAGCTGTAAAAGATGGCTGTACGCAAAGTTCTGACTTATCCCAATAGTCTTTTAAAACTGGAATCAGCGGAAATTATCGGAATTACGCATGAAACGAAGCTGTTAATTGATGACATGATAGATACTATGCTTGAATCGGGGCATTCTACCGGTATAGCCGCCCCCCAGATAGGCGCCGCTACACGCATTGTAGTGGCTGACGCTTCGCTGGGGCGCAAACCATCGCCGAACCACGGAAGGCTGATAATGCTTAACCCTGAGATAATCAGACATGAAGGTTCCGTTATATCACGCGAAGGGTGTATGAGCGTACCCGAATACACCGGCAATGTTACACGGGCAGAAAAAATATCGGTGCAATACCATGATGAAAATTTCAAACTCCGCATTGTAGAGGCGTATGGGTTTGAGTCAATACTTTTGCAACATGAAATAGATCACCTTGACGGGATACTTTTTGTTGACAGGGTTATATCGCGGCGTACAGACCTTTTCCGCAGAAAGAGATAATATTGCAGTTCCACTCGTCACAAGGAACTGCTATAAATATTTCATCAGTTCAGCCGCTTTGTTTTTAGCATTCTTATGTCCCTGTTTAGCCGCTCTGGAATACCACTCAACAGCTTTCTTGTAATTCTGCTGAACTCCGCAACCTTTTTCATATAAAACGCCTAGATTAAACTGCGCCTTTGCATACCCCTGTTCAGCGGCTCTGGAATACAATTCAAACGTTTTGTTGTAATCCTGCTGAACTCCTTCGCCATTTTCATACATAACGCCTAAATTGTTCTGCGCGTATGTATGATCTTGCTCCGCCGCTCTGGAGTACCATTCAAACGCTTTATTGTAATCCTGATGAACGCCTTTGCCGTTGTAATACATATCTCCCAAATTAAACTGCGCGTCCGCGTCCCCCTGTACCGCCGCTTTAGAATACCACTCAAACGCTTTCCTGTGATTCTTCTGAACGCCTTTGCCATTTTCGTACATAACGCCTAAATTGTTCTGCGCGTATATATGCTCCTGTCCCGCCGCTTTAGAATACAAATCAAACGCTTTTTTGTAATCCTGCTGAACACCTATGCCCGCGTAATACATATCGCCTAAACTGAACTGCGCGTCCGCGTCCCCTTGCTTTGCCGCTCTGGAATACCATTCAGCCGCTTTGCCGTAATTTTGCTGAACGCCGGAACCATCGTAATACATATCGCCTAAATTGATCTGCGCGTCCGCATCCCCCTGTTTTGCCGCTTTGGAATACCATTCAAACGCTTTTTTGTAATTCTTCTTTACGTTTCTGCCATTAATAATATCTAAATTGAATTGCGCGTACTTATACCCCTGTTTCGCCGCTCTGGAATACCATTCAGCCGCTTTGTCGTAATCCCGCTGGAGACCGTCGCCCGCGTAATACATATCGCCTAAATTGTTCTGCGCCCTTGCATACCCTTGTTCAGCCGCTTTCAGGTACCATTCAAACGCTTTCTTATAATTTTGCCGGACGCCGAAACCATTGCTATACATAAAACCTAAATTGCACTGCGCAACTTCATTTCCCTGTTCAGCCGCTCTGGAATACCATTCAGCCGCTTTTTTATAATCCTGATGAACGCCGACGCCCTCGTAATACATATTGCCCAAATAAAATTGCGCCTCTGCGTTTCCCTGCTCCGCCGCTTTCAGATACCACTCAAACGCTTTTTCATAATCAGATATGTCGCTATATATCCGCCCCGTTTTACACTGAGCCAACACATCTCCGGCATTTGCCTTTTTCAGTAACGCTTTACTGACCACACCTTCAGAGTTGTCTGTTTCCCATCCGGAGAAACAACCTGTCAAAAAAAATACAGCCGGTATTATAAAAACATATTTGATATGTTTCATATAAACAGATTATAGCATACACTAAATCACGGCAAAAGCATTTTGCTTTACCGTGTTTATGTTGTTTATGTTTATGTATCTGTGATTGTGTTAAAAAAAACCGTAAAAGTAATAAGGAACTGATACAAATGTTTCTAAGTAAAAAAGTTAATACACTTGGTTATGAAAAAATTGCAATGACAGGTATTTTAGGCGCAATAAGCGTTGTTTTGGGGGTAATGGAGAACTTTTTCCCCGCGCCGATGCCCGGAGTGCGGTTAGGGCTGGCAAATCTGCCCGTTATAATGATGTTATATACAGGCGGCGTTATCCCCGCTATGCTTGTTATGATATTAAAGATAACGCTTGTGCCGCTTTTCTCCGGCGCTTTTATATTCAGACTGTCGCTGAGCCTGCCTTCCGGCGCTATGGCTTTTCTGGGAATGGCAATTTGTGCGCTTTTTCTGAAAAGATATACATCATTAATCACAACAGGCGTGGCAGGTGCGGCGCTGCATATGCTTACGCAGCTCTGGGTAATAGACCGGTTCTATATATACGGACTGTTATCCGCCTCTATAACCGGTTGGCTTATAATAGTCTCGTTATTTACCGGTATTCTGACAGGAGCGGGCGCAGATATTTTGATAAGCCGCCTTCAATCTGTTTTACCCTACTCTTTCAGGAAAAATAAGCCTCTTTAAAATTTTCCTAAAGTCTTTTTGAATATTGCCGATATAACAGGAAAGATAACGCGCCGCATTATGAGCGCTGACGGTATTGAAATAATCAAGCCGGTATCCCTGATTAAGGGTTACCGGCTTTTTTTTGTTTAATGAAACGGTATTGAGATAATCAGGCCGGCAGATCCAATGGGATTATGCCGGCTTTTTTATACCGATACATAAGGAGGGCTATGGTTAAAAAAAGCGAAGGATAGAAGCCCGGGACGGGCAAGAATCACAATCAGCGGAATCCGGCGGGACTGCCGGAAACAGTCTGCGTGTAAACCGGCGTGATCAAATATGATAAGATCACCGCTGTGTGTGCAAATATGTGCAGCAGTGCAAATCTATGAAATTGGGATCGGCAAGGATGCCGTATATCCTAAAACTTACATGGAGGTAAGTTATGTTAGACATCTATACAAATAATTATTCCTATATCGCGCAAAGTAATCTCACAACAGCAAACAGTATGCTCGCAAGATCAATTGAACGCCTTTCATCAGGTCTGCGTATTAATCATGCCGCCGACGACGCGTCAGGTCTTGCAATAAGCGAAAAATTACGCACGCAGATCAGAGGCATTGCCAAAGCCAGCCTGAACGCTCAGGATGCTATATCCTATTTGCAGACAGGGGAGGGCGGTCTTGAGATACTGAGTGACATACTTCAGAGGATGCGCGAACTTGCAGTTCAGGCGGGCAACGGCACCTATACCAGCAACGACCGTAAAGAGCTGCAGAAAGAGGTTGATCAGCTTAAAGCGGAGGTAAACAGAGTATCCGCCTCCACGGAATATAATACTAAAAAACTTCTGACCGGAGCTGCGTCCGCATTGTGGTCATCAAGCTCCCCTATAATACAGGGAATAGTCCGCGGCGCGCCCGCTGAGGGGAACTACCGCCTTGATATTACGACAGACCCGGGCAGAAATGCTATATATAAATCAGACATAATGGATGTGATTAAAGACGGAGTCAAAGGCACGCCCCAAGGTAAAGCCGTAGCGATAATTACGGATATGAAAGGGATTACGGGGATAACCACCGCTGAATATCTGGAGGGACCGTTAAACGAAAAGTTTACATTGACAGTAAGAGATGCTACAACTAATCCGATCACTTCAGGTATCAGAGAACATTCCATAGCCGCCGGTTCCGGTAATATAAACGAATACACGGCTGCGTTTAACTCTACTGGAGCTATAGGCACTAACGCCTATCTGGCAGTTGAATTTCTTGACACAGTAACCAGCCCTCTTTCGGCAGGTTCAACCGTAAATGTAAAATTTACCTACGCGACTATTTCGGCAGGCACGGTACTTGAAAAATATGCCTCAATAACGGTTGGTACGGATTTCACACCTATCAACGGCGCTAACTTTTTCGACGGCGTTACAATCGGCGGCGGCGTCAGTTTTAAACTTGAGTCCGGAACTACACTTCAGGCAGGAAGCAAAGTTGCCGTTATTCTGGAAGAAGCCGCTCCCGCAGGCTATTATGTAACCCTTGAAAACTCTCAGTACAGCGACACCTATAAAGGCGGCTATGTAGCTGCGAGCGCGGGCGGTCATGATATTTTTACTATGAAAAATGTCTCTGTGGACGAAGATATATCGTTCGCTGGGTTCAGCATAAACGTATCCGGAGCCTTAGTTGACGGCACAACAAGTACATTAAAAGCCATGGAAGGGATTAAATCCACAAATATCAGCGCCCAGTATCTTGGAGGGAAAGAGGGCGTTTATATGGCTAACACGGTTTCCTCAACCGGCACTATTGCAGGCTCTTGGGTACACTCCTCACATCAGCGCAATACTGCGAACAATTCTGTTTCAGCAGTTGTCACCGGTATTGCTGCATTAAACCCCGGTAATCCTCCGGCTACCGGCTACCTTGTATTTGAAGTTCTGCAGGATTACGTTAGTATGGTCGCAGGCGACAGCGTTATGATGAAAGCCACATATATTAACGCTTCAACAGGCGACAGAAAAGAGGTTACCCAATCGTTCAGCCAGGGACCTAATACATTAAACCTTGGTGAGTTTGGTTCATTTAATATCACAATAGCCAGCGTCGCCACATTCAATCTTCAGCACGGTGACAAAACCGCGTTCACATGGCAAAATGAGATAACAAACACTTATAGGACAAGTATCTCCAGTCCGGACAGCAAATATGTCGCGGCGGGCGCTAACTCAGGGAACGCCAGTATAGGCTTGGCGCCCGGAGTAACCACAAACGTATGGGGACTTGCAAAGGTAGGTTCAGGCAATCTGGAAACAGTGGGCGTAGCAATTAAAGCCAGTCAGACTCTTCAGGCTGCAAATGAATATATCAGTATCAGTTCAAACATCCTCACATCCGCCGGAGGGGTTGCAAGTCTTGATACCTCGCTGGGGCAAATAGGCAGATTCACAAATGCGGACGGACGTATGATCCTTGAAAACACACAGGAACTTTTCATATACGGCAACGGAAAACAGACCTCCGTATTCCTGCAGGCGTGCGATACCGTTCAGGATCTGAGAGACAGACTGAACAAAGCTATCCTTGACCTCGGAATGGGCGCTACAGCCGCGTCAGCCGGCTCTCAGGAGGAAGCTGACAAGATCAACGCTAATCTTGTGCAGTATGTGACGGAAGAGAACAAAAGTGAGTTTGGCAACAGAGCTGTTGAAGGGACTTTCATTATCCAGTCCGCCCTTAGAGGCGCAAACTCTGAAATACACTTTATAGGCGATGAAAACCTTGTAAACGCTCTGTCTCTGGCAACAATTCAGGCAGCCACAAGATCGCAGTCCAATGTATCTGTCTATAACGCCCATACCAATGAACTTATAGGCAACGACAAGGTATGTGACGGTATGCTGCGCGGAATGATCAAGGGAATTGATGTAAAAATTGATTCCACCATCGGTACCAAAGCCAGATGGGACAGCTCAACAGGCACAATAATATATTCCGCGTCAATAGAGCCTCAGAGCGCGTATCTGCACGTTGTAGACAACCGTACCGAAATTCAGGTCGGCGCAAATGAAGGGCAGAAGTTTGATATATCAATATCACAGATGGATCTTGCAGCTCTTGAACTCGAAGATGTTTACGTTATGACGCTGGATTTATCGCAGAAAGCGATGACCAAACTTGATATGGCGCTGGAGAGGATAAACTCCGCGCGGGCAAGCATAGGCGCGCAGATTAACCGTCTGGAATTCACGATGAAGAACCTGTCAGTGGCAAGAACAAACCTTATAGCCTCTGAATCACGCATACGTGACCTTGATGTTGCAGCGGAATCAGCATTGTTTACCCGTAACCAGATTCTTGTGAATGCAGCCACAGCGATGCTCGCTCAGGCGAACGCGCTGCCGCAGACAGCGTTACAACTGATCGGCGGTCGTTAATTGACTGAGCCTATAAATTAAAGTTGCAGGAAGAAATTTTAATTTAGAAATGGAATAAGGGACGCCAAATGCGGCGTCCCTGTGAATTAAAACAGTTTACAAATGAATGAGAGGTGACTTATGAATCAGGTAAATTTGGTATTGAATAATTGTAACACAGCATCCACACAGTCCACAACCGGCAGGTTATCTGAAACTCCGACTGAGCAAACAAATTTATGCGATGTTGATAAACTCAGCATAAATAACGCGGCGCTTACCGTATTGAGAAGAGAGGAGCGGCAGTTTATGGTGGATGAGGACTTGGAAAGGCTTGTGGTCAAAATTATTGACGCCGACACAAAGGAACTTATCCGTCAGATTCCTACAGAAGATGCTCTGAAACTTTCCAAAAAGATGCAAGAAATGATAGGGCTGCTGTTTAATTAATGCAATTCATAATGCCTAAGCGCCCGTTCGCTGTACGCCGTCTTGCGGTCACTTTTTTTGTGCGTCTTTTGCTGAAGCGGGGGAAGCATCCCGAAATGAAAATTTCCCGGGGTGTACTCCGCTCCGAACTCCCCTTGCGTATGTTTTTGCAGCGCCCCGAAAGCGGTCTCCGGATGGAAAACAACTGGAGGCAGGCATTTTACAGCGGCTTCCGTCTGCATAGCCGTAATGATTCCTGATGCCATTGATTCAAGATACCCTTCAACCCCGGTTATCTGTCCCGCAAGATATATACCGGGTTCGCCCTTTAGCGACATATCAGCGTTAAGACACTCCGGCGCGTTTACATAGCTGTTCCGGTGAACAGCGCCGTAGCGCAAAAACTCCGCGTTTTCGAGCCCGGGTATCATCCTCAGCGTTGTTTTTTGCGCAGATACAGTCATTTTGGTCTGGAACCCAACTATATTATACGCCGCGCCTTCTTTGTTTTCAAACCTTAACTGTACTACCGCGTATGGCAACCCGCCTGTCTTGGGATCGGACAAACCAACCGGACGCATAGGACCAAAAAGCAGGGTTTTCTTCCCCCTTGCCGCCATCACCTCCACAGGCATACACCTCTCAAACGCTTTTATATTTTCAAAATGATGAGGGTTAATTAAATCGGCGGAAACAAGGGCGTCATAAAAAAGATCAAACTGTTCCCTGCTCATGGGCAGATTCAGATAATCGTCCCCCCCTTTGCCATATCTTCCGGCAAACCACCCCCTTGTCATATCAATGCTTTCCGCCGATATAACAGGGCTTATGGCATCAATAAAATACAGCGCGCCTTTTGTGACATTCATAAGCGTATCTGAAATGCTTTCGGACGCGAGCGGTCCACAGGCGAGTATCGCAGGGCGTTCCGTAGGCAGATCTGTAACCTCCCCCCTTTTTATTACGATATCCGGATGCTCTGAAATACGGGCAGTGGCGTCCGCGGCAAACAATGTCCTGTCCACCGCAAGAGCCGCGCCTGCCGGCACACGGCGCTTTTCCGCAATATCCATCAGAAGGCTGCCACGCAGTTTCAGTTCAGCTTTAAGAAGTCCCGCCCCTGTATCAAGGTTGTCTGATTTAAGCGAGTTAGAGCATACAAGCTCCGCCAGATCGCCGCCTGTATGTGCAGGGGAGGTTTTCCCGGGGCGCATTTCAAAAAGGGTTACCTGAAACCCCTTGTTTGCCAGATACCATGCCGCTTCCGTTCCCGCCAGCCCTCCGCCGACAACAGTTACTTTATTCGGGGTCATTTACCTTTTTTTATAGGTTTTTTTGTAGATTTCCCCTTTGCCGGCGTTTTTTTTGCCGTTTTTCTCACGGTAACGGGGACATTGTCACTTTTTTCAACTTTCATGCTTTTAGTATTTTTACATTTTGGATATCCGCTGCATGCAAGGAACGGTCCTCTGAATGTTTTTTTCACAACCATCGGGCTGCCGCATTTTTCGCATACGCCCATTGTTTCAGGCGCAGCTTTCATTTTTAACTGTAGATTCCCCTGATCATCCGCTTCCACGCTGGCTGTGAATTTACAGTCAGGGTATCCCGAACAGGCGGCAAAAAGCCCGTTTCTGCCGGATTTTAGAATAACATTTCCGTCACCGCACTCAGGACAATCCTGCCCCAGTTTCTCTCCGGCGTTTAGTAAACGTATAGCGCCATCTTTCAGTCTAATAAAACTTTTTATATTTTTGCAGTCGGGGTAGCCACTGCACGCCAACATCTCACCATATCTGCTGTTTTTAATTACCAGTTCGCAGCCGCATTTTTCGCAAGTGTATCCTGTGGATTCCGGCTCTGAGCGCGCGACAAAGCTAAGCCTGCCATTTTGATCCCTTTTAAAATCGGTTGTAAATCCGCAGTCGGGATACCCTGTACAAGCTACAAAGGTACCCTTTTTCCCATATTTGATAGTCAGATCTTTGCCGCATTCGGGACACTTTTCATCTATGCGCAGATCAACGCTCAACTTTTTAGTGGCTGTTTGAAGCTCGCCTGAAAAATCTTTATAAAAATCGTTGAGGGTTTTAAGCCACTTTGTATCGCCGGACTCTATTTTATCAAGCTCCTCCTCCATTAATGCTGTGAATTTCATATCAAAAATACGCGGAAAGTTTTGCACAAGCAGTTTTGCGACTATACGCCCCAGTTCTGTGGGGTGCATCCGTTTTTCTAAAATCTCCACATATTGGCGGTCTGTAATTGTTGAAAGGATTGAGGCATATGTGGACGGTCTGCCTATCCCCTGCTGTTCAAGCGCCCGTCCGAGGCTGGCTTCCGTGTAGCGCGGAGGCGGCTGCGTAAAGTGCTGTTTTTTATCATAATCGTCCGGTTTCGGGAGCGGTTTAATGCCGTTTTCTTTGCTTACCTTCAGAAAAGCGGCGTTGTCTTCGGCTTTGGCATCCTCGTCCGCCGCTTCCGTGTAAAGTACGGTATATCCGGCAAATGTCATAACCCTGCCTGAAGCGCGGAACAGGTAGTTGTCTTTGCCGGCGCTTCCGTTTATAAGCGCTGTGGTCTGTTCATATCTGGCGTCTGCCATTTGGCTTGCAATAAACCGTTCCCATATAAGTTTGTAAAGGCGGAACTGGTCATTGTTCAGATACTGTTTTACCTTATCGGGAGTACGGGTAATCTCTGTGGGACGGATTGCCTCGTGGGCATCCTGCACATTTTTTTTCCCCGCCGCTTTGCTTTTACTCTGTGTTTTTCCCCCGCCTAAGAAGTTATCGCCGTAAGCTGTTTTAATATAGTTCACTGCCGCTGCAGCCGCTTCTGATGATATTCGGGTTGAATCTGTACGCATATAAGTAATCAGCCCTGCGGGACCGTCTTTTCCAAGTTCCACCCCTTCGTATAGCTGCTGAGCTGTGCGCATAACCTTCTGCGCGGTAAAACCCAGCCTGCGTATTCCGTCCTGCTGAAGGCGCGCTGTAATAAACGGCGCGGGCGCGGCGTTTTTCACATTCTTTTTCTCCACATCATCTACAGCAAACACGGCATTTTTAAGGGCATCTATTAAATCAAGCGCATCTGATTCTGTTTTCATTTCTATCTTTTTGCCATTTTTTTTATCCAGAGCCGCTTTTAGGACTCCGGTAACTTTCGCGCCTTCATATACCTCAAAGTTTCCGTCCAGAGACCACCACTCTTCAGTAACAAACTCCTCAATCTCCTTTTCACGCTCGCACACCATACGCAGGGCTACAGTCTGCACCCTTCCCGCTGATAATCCATATTTCAGCGGACGCCATAAGAGCGGGCTTACCTGATAACCGACAAGTCTGTCAAGTATCCGTCTGGATTGCTGTGCATCCACACGGTTCAGATTTATCTCTCCCGGGTGCGCTATCCCGTCCAACACCCCCTGCTTTGTAATTTCGTAAAACTGTATCCGTTTTATCGGTTTTTTCTTGCTTTTTAACTGTTCACAGATATGCCATGCAATGGCTTCCCCCTCACGGTCAGGGTCTGACGCCAGATACACTATATCCGCCTCTGACGCCGCTTTTTTTAGCCCGGCGATGACCTTTTCCTTCCCTTCTATTACTTTATAGGTGGGCGCAAAATTGTTTTGTATATCAACGCCCAGTTCCTTTTCCGGCAAATCCATAATATGACCGATGCTGGAAAGCACTTTAAAGCCTTTTCCCAAGTAGTTTTCTATAGTTTTGGCTTTTCCCGGGGATTCAACAATAACAAGACTGTTAGACATAAAATATACCCTATTTGTTGCGATTATAAACTCATGTAAAGGAATAGAAAAAGTTTATGATAATGTCAAGGTATTATTGGGTAATTATGTACTTGACAAACCCATAAAGTTGTGATATGGTAAAATCATAATAAACGTGGGGGTTGACTATGAAATTCAAATCACTTTCAGAACTTATGGAAACCTACAACACAGAGGACAAATGTCACCAGTATTTTGTTTCGTCAAGATGGTCTGATGGTATAAGATGCCCCCACTGCGGTAATCACGAAGCGGAAAAGAAAATTTACACATTCAAAAACAAGTTATTCAAATGCGGAGCTTGCAGAAAACAGTTTACCGTCAGAATAGGAACATTTTTAGGCGATACCAAAATTTC
>JAIRQX010000117.1 GCA_031256375.1 Deferribacteraceae bacterium | reverse complement strand
ATAACGCCGCATAAGAAGTTTAAGGCGGAGGCGTATATACTGACACAGGCGGAAGGCGGTCGTCACACCCCGTTTTTCGGAGGATACCGTCCGCAGTTTTATTTCAGGACGACGGATGTGACGGGCATAATGACGCTTTCTGAGGGAGTGGAGATGGTAATGCCCGGAGACAATATAAGCTGTGAGGTAGCGTTAATTAACCCGATAGCGATGGAACAGGGTCTGCGTTTTGCGATCCGTGAGGGCGGCAGGACGGTTGGCGCCGGCGTTGTAGCCGAAGTTATTGAGTAGTTATTGAGGAATTCATGGATAATCAAAAGATACGCATCAAGCTGAAAGCGTTTGAACATAGAATACTGGACAGGGCGGTACGCGACATAGTCAATACCGCTAAACGCACCGGCGCCCGGGTTGTGGGACCGGTACCTTTGCCTACCGACATTGAAAAATTCTGTGTAACCCGTTCACCCCATGTGGATAAAAATTCACGCGAACAGTTCGAAATAAGAACGCATAAACGCTTGATTGATATATTTGAACACAATCCGCAGACTATTGAAGCGCTTACAAAACTGGAGCTGTCTGCCGGAGTAGATGTAGAGATTAAATTCTAAAAAGGTAGGTCTCATGATCAAAGGGATTATCGGTAAAAAGATCGGGATGACGCAGGTCTTTACCGCTGAGGGAAATGTTATCCCCGTTACGGTGGTGGAGGCAGGACCCTGCGTTGTCACTCAGAAAAAAACAGTGGCGTCTGACGGCTATAATGCTATACAAATAGGTTTTGAAAAGATAATGTCAGAGAAAAAACTCAACAAACCCTTGTTCGGACATTTCAAAAAAGCGGGTGTTGAACCGATGAAGCATCTGCGTGAGGTGCGTCTGGATGAAATAGACCAGTTCAGCGTCGGGCAGATAATATCCGCAGAGATATTTGCGGAAGGGGATTTTGTTGATATACAGGGTGTTTCTATAGGTAAAGGCACTCAGGGCGTAATGAAGCGTCATAACTTTTCGGGCGGTCCTAGCGGACACGGTTCCACTTTCCACCGCCGCGTGGGTTCCATAGGGATGAAAGAGTGGCCGGCTGAAACGCCGAAAGGGAAAAAGATGGCGGGACGCATGGGTAACAGAAAGGTTACCACGCAGCGTCTGCGTGTGGTGCGCGTGATGCCGGAAAAAAATATAATACTTGTTCAGGGAGCGGTTCCGGGACATGACAACGGCGTGGTTTACATTAAATCCACTGTTAAGCCGTAAGGAAAATACTAGAGGAATCTGATGACAAAAGTAGAAGTCAGGAATATGGATAATGAGGTTGTCGGCGCGGTTGATGTAGGCGGTGATATTCTGAACTCCGAAGTAAAACCCGCTCTCATCCACGAAGTAGTTGTCATGCAGCTCGCCTGCCGCCGCGCAGGCACACATTCAACAAAAACAAAGGGCAAAGTATCAGGCGGCGGTCGCAAACCTTGGAAACAGAAAGGTTCGGGTCGCGCGCGTTCAGGTTCCAGCCGTTCTCCTCTGTGGCGGGGAGGCGGGATTATTTTCGGACCTCTTCCGAGGGATTATTCTTACACTATGCCCAAAAAGAAAGTTAAAGCCGCCCTTAAATCTGTTCTCAGCTCAAAATATGCGGATGACCGCGTTTGCGTGATTGATGCGTTTGATATTAAAGACGGGAAAACAAAAGAGGCTGTGGCGGTTATGAAAAAATTCGGCGTAAACCGCGGGGCGCTTTTTATAGTTGATAATTTTGATGATAATGATAAAGCGTTCAGGGCTTTCAGAAACCTGCCCTATGTGAATTTTCTTCATGTTGCGGGTCTGAACGTTTACGATGTAGTAAACGCACATAAAATTTTTATATTAAAAAACTGTCTGCCTCAGATTGAAAAAGTTCTGCTGACCGCAGGCGGAAAAACGGCTTGAGGGAGGTTGAATGATTACTTTGCATGATGTTTTACGGCGTCCCTTTATGACTGAAAAGTCAATAATGCTGAAAGAACGTAACAACAGCGTTGTTTTTAAAGTTCATACAGAGGCTAATAAACGCCAGATTAAAGATGCTGTTGAGCGGTTTTTTAATGTAAAGGTTAAAGATGTCCGCACAATGAATTACAGCGGGAAAGAGAAACGTTTCGGTCGGGTGACGGGTCGCCGTAAAGACTGGAAAAAAGCGGTAGTCGTCCTTAAAGAGGGCGAAAAACTTGATTTCGTGTAGGATAAGGGGAATGATAGATGGGAATAAAGACCTTTAAACCAACATCGAAAGGGGTAAGATTTAAAATTGCGAGTAATTTTTCGGAAATTACATCCGATACCCCTCAAAAATCTTTGTTGAAAAATAAGAAACGCAAGGATGGTCGTAATCATACAGGGCGTATTACTGTACGTCATTTTGGGGGCGGTCATAAAAAACGTTACCGTTTGATTGATTTTAAACGCAATAAAGACGGTATTAAGGCGCGTGTCGCCTCTGTGGAGTACGATCCGAACAGATCAGCGAATATTGCGCTTCTCATATATGCCGATGGCGAAAAACGTTACATTCTTGCGCCTGAAGGGCTTAAAACCGGCGATTTTCTTCACAGCGGCACAGGGGCGGATATAAAGACCGGCAATGCAATGATGCTGAAAGAGATGCCTGTGGGTACAATGATTCATAACGTGGAGATGCGTCCGGGCAAAGGCGGTCAGTTGGTGCGTTCAGCAGGCGCGTTTGCTCAGCTTCTTTCAAAAGAAGGGGCATACTGTCATCTGCGTATGCCTTCCGGCGAAATCCGCCTGATTAAGAGCGAATGCCGCGCAACAATAGGTCAGGTAGGTAATCTGGAGCATGAGAACATGAGCCTTGGTAAAGCGGGGCGCAAGCGTTGGTTGGGCGTAAGACCCACTGTCCGCGGAGTGGCGATGAACCCTGTTGACCACCCGCACGGCGGCGGAGAAGGGCGGACATCCGGTGGGCGTCACCCTGTCACCCCTTGGGGTAAACCTACAAAAGGGTATAAAACCCGCAAGAAGAATAAACCATCCAATAAATATATTGTTACTAAGAGAAAATAAGGTAGGTCGTTGAATTATGCCGAGATCGCTAAAGAAAGGACCGTTTATAGATGGTCACCTGCTAAAAAAGGTAGATGCCGCAAAAGCTGCGGGAGATAAAAAAGTTATAAAAACATGGTCGCGCAGAAGCACCATTAACCCTGATATGGTGGGGCTGACTTTTGCGGTTCATAATGGGATGAAGTTTATTCCTGTGTATGTTACGGAAAATATGGTCGGACATAAGCTGGGAGAGTTTTCACTGACCAGAACCTTCCGCGGGCATAAGAAAGAAGATAAAAAAGTAAAAAAATAAAAGGTAAAACTTATGGTAGCCAAAGCGAAAGCTATGTATGTGAGAGTTTCCACCCGTAAATCCCGTGAAGTTGCGGCTCTGGTGCGCGGTAAACAGGTAGAGGACGCCCTTAAAATTTTAAAATTCACCCCCCGCAAACCGGCGGCGTATATAGCCAAAGTGATCCGTTCTGCGATGGCGAATGCAGAGGAAAACAGCAATATACGGGATCTTTCCGGCGTTAAAGTAGGCGAGATTCTTGTTGAAATGGGACCTCCTATGAAACGTTTTACGCCGCGCGCGCATGGAAGAGCTTCGCTTATACGCAAGCCTACCACACACTTCAAGGTATTGCTTGAGTATATCAGGGAGGTGAAGTAGTGGGTCAGAAGGTTAATCCTAATGGGTTTCGCTTGGGAGTAAACAGACCGTGGAGTTCGGTATGGTATGCAGGTAAGAAGGATTACCGCAAAAAACTTGTAGAAGATGTAGAGATCCGGAAATTTTTGAAAAAAAAACTTTATAGCGCAGGTATAGCCCAGATCGGTATTGAGCGGATGGGGCAGAGGATACGCATTACATTGTCCACAAGCCGTCCGGGTATGGTAATAGGGAATAAAGGCGCAAAGATAGAAGAGCTTAAAAATGATTTAAAACGGTTTACAGACGCTGAAATTTTGCTTGTTATCCGTGAAGTGCGCAAACCCGAATGGGATGCCACCCTTGTAGCGGAAAATATTGCAGCTCAGCTTGTGCGCCGCATAGCTTTCCGGCGTGCGATGAAAAAGGCGGTTCTTACAACCCTTAAAGCGGACGGTAAAGGGATAAAAGTAATGTGTTCCGGTCGTCTTGCGGGCGCGGATATAGCCCGTACAGAGTGGTATATCAAAGGGCGCGTCCCTCTTCAAATGCTCCGCGCGGGGATAGACTACGGTACGGCTGAAGCGCAGACTCCCTACGGAATAATAGGCGTAAAAGTGTGGATTTTTACAGGTGAGATATTGGAGGAGCGGGCAAGAAATAAGGACGCCCGGGGAGCTGAATAATTATGTTAATGCCCAAAAAGATGAAATTCAGAAAGCAGTTTAAAGGGCGCATTAAAGGGAAAGCTACAAGTGGTAATACAGTTGTATTTGGCGATTTCGGGCTAGTCAGCGCTGACAAGGCAAAACTTACAAGCCGTCAGATTGAGGCTGCCCGCGTTGCGATCAACCGGTCTCTGAAACGCGGCGGACAGCTTATAATCCGTATATTTCCGCATAAACCTGTTACCAAACGTCCGGCTGAAGTGCGTATGGGAAAAGGGAAAGGCGCGGTGGAATTTTATGTGGCGCCGGTCAAAGACGGCACAGTGCTGTATGAGATTGGCGGCGTTACGGAAGATTTGGCAAGAGAAGCATTCCGTCTCGCTACGCATAAACTGCCGGTTAAGTGCAGGTTTTTAAAGAAAGAGCGCTCAGAGGAGGCGGAAAGTGAAGGCAAGTGAACTTAGAGATCTGAGCAAAACAGAGCTTTCCAAGAAAGAGGATGAGCTTCGTGAAGATATTTTGCGTCTGCGTTTTAAGTTGTCAACAGGTGAGCTTGAGGACACGTCAAAAATCCGCGTTGCCCGCAAGGATATAGCCCGGATAAAGACAATACTGAACCGGCGCAACGGAGAACAATAATGCAGGAAAGAGGCAAAAGAAAGACGCGCAGAGGGGTTGTTGTTTCAGATAAGATGGATAAAACCATAACCGTTATGGTTGAGCGCCAGCTACTACACCCGCTTTACAAAAAGCATATAAAAAGGAGCAAGAAATTTTATGCTCATGATGAATTAAATGAAGCTCATGTCGGTGATGTGGTGGAAATTGCCGAAACAAGACCGCTCAGCAGGAATAAATGCTGGAGGCTTCTGAGCATTGTTTCACACTCTGTTGAGTCGTCAGCGGAGGGGAACGCTTTATGATCCAGATTCAATCCCGCTTAAAGGTGGCTGATAATTCAGGCGCCAAAGAGATTATGTGTATCAAGGTTTTGGGCGGTTCCCGCAGACGGTACGGGCATTTGGGCGATATTATTGTTGCGAGCGTTAAAGACGCTATACCTGAGTCAAATGTTAAGAAAGGTTCTATTGTGCGCGCTGTGATAGTGCGTACAAGCAAAGAGAAACGCCGTCAGGACGGCACATATATCAAATTTGACGATAACGCCGTCGTATTATTGAACAAAACCGATGAACCGGTTGGAACGCGGGTATTCGGACCAGTTGCGCGTGAGCTTCGCGGCAAAGGGTTTTTGAAAATCGTTTCCATGGCGCCGGAAGTGCTTTAGGAAAATAGGAGGCGCAAAGCGCCGACCGCGAAGCAAGCGAAGCAAGGCAACCTTGCGCAGCGCCGCTGAGACGAAGGCGCGTAACGGAAGGAGGCTCTGCCTCCTGAGTATAAAGCGTCGCTTTTAGTTGTTATAGTTAGTCGGCGCAAAGCGCCGACCGCGAAGCAAGATATCCTTGCGCAGCGCCGCTTTTAATTGTTATAGGAGAGCATATATGCCTGTAAAGTACAAAATCAGAAAGGGTGATCCGGTTGTAATAATAACCGGTAAGAACAAAGTTACCCCGAAGCAGAACCTGAAGCTGAAAGGCGCGAAGGTGGTGAGCGTGGACAGGGAGAATGGAAAGGTTGTAGTTGAAAACGTAAATGTGGTAAAACGACATACCCGCCCGAATCAGATTCACCCGAACGGCGGCATTATTGAAAAAGCGATGCCCATTGATATTTCCAATGTAATGTATTGCTGCCCGAAGTGCGATAAAGGCGTGCGCCTTGGTTCACGGATACTGGAAAACGGCAGAAAAACCCGTTTTTGCAAGTCCTGCGGCGAAGTTATAGATAAGGACTAAGGAGAGTTTAAATTATGACAGTCCTGAAAGAAAAGTATCTCAAAGATGTTGTGCCTCACATGATAAAACATTTCGGATATAAAAATATCATGCAGGTACCGCGGGTTGAAAAAGTGGTTTTAAATATGACCACAGGAGAGGCTGTATCCAACTCAAAAGTGTTGGAGTTCGCAGTTTCGGACATGACAAAGATATCCGGTCAGAAACCGGTTGTTACCAAAGCTAAGAAATCAATAGCCGGTTTTAAACTGCGTGAAGGAATGCCTATCGGCTGCAAAGTTACATTACGCAGCGCCCGTATGTACGAATTTATGCAGCGCCTTTTTAATATTGCGCTTGCGAGAGTGCGTGACTTTAAAGGCGTAAGTCTGAACTCGTTTGATGGTCGCGGCAATTACGCTCTGGGAATTAAAGAACAGATTATTTTCCCTGAGATTGATTACGATAAAATAGACAAAGTACGCGGCATGGATATAATTATTACAACAACAGCCAATACCGATGAAGAGGGCAGAGAGCTTTTACGGGCTCTTGGGATGCCTTTTGAAGAGAAGGAGGGTAAATAGTGGCAACTACAGCAAAATTTCACAGCGCTTTTGAAAAGAAAAAGTTTAAAGTCAGACAAAAAAACCGCTGTCCTCTTTGCGGCAGACCGCGCGCGTTTATCCGCCGTTTTGGTATGTGCCGTATGTGTTTCAGAAAGCTTGCGCTTGCGGGGGAGATCCCGGGCGTTCGCAAATCAAGCTGGTAATCGGCGTTAAGGACGGTGAAATTAAAATGAGATTAACAGACCCTATTGCAGATATGCTGACCCGTGTTCGCAATGCCCTTATGGCAAAACATCCTGAGGTATCAATTCCGCACTCAATTATGAAAGAGAAGATAGTTACTATTTTTCGTGACGAGGGCTACATAAAAGGGTACCGGGTAAGTACGGTAAGTACGGAGGAGCCTCATAAAACCCTTGTCGTATATTTAAAATATACAGAGTCAGGCGACTCAGTCATCCGCGGTCTAAAGCGCGTTTCCAAACCCGGAAGGCGCGTATATGCCAACAATAAAAATCTTGCTACCGTTTTGGGCGGTTTGGGTAACGGCGTGGTTTCTACCTCGTCAGGCATAAAAACGGTTAAGCAGTGCCTCCGCGAAAAAGTGGGCGGCGAATATCTTTGTCAGATTTGGTAGGGGTGGAGTATGTCGAGAATAGGTAAAAAACCGATAAACATTCCGTCCGGCGTGAAGATACAGATTAATAACGGTGTTGCAACCGTTGAAGGTCCGAAAGGCAAACTTTCCCAAAAGCTGCCGGCGCTTATATCGGTAAAAGAGGATAACGGTCTTATTTTGGTAGAGAGGGATAATGATTCAAAAGAGGCGGCGTCCCTTCACGGTCTTATCAGGACGCTTATTGACAATATGGTTACCGGAGTTACCAAAGGCTTTTCAAAGTACCTTGATATAGTAGGTGTGGGTTTCAGGGTTGCGATGAAAGGAAAGGCTCTTGATTTCAGCCTCGGCAGATCACATCCTGTGGTTGTTGAACCGCCTGAAGGAATAGAATTTGCAGTGGAAGGGACTCAGAAAATAATTGTAAAAGGGATCGACAAGCAGCTTGTCGGTCAGATCGCCGCGAATGTGCGTATGCTAAGAAAACCTGAGCCGTATAAAGGCAAAGGGATACGGTACACGGGCGAGCGTGTTGTGCTGAAAGCCGGCAAAACCGGTAAAAAATAACCGGAAGGGATAACATCGTGAATACAAAAGAGAAGTATCTCGCAAGAGAAAGACGCCATATTCGGCTCAGAAAGAAGCTTAAAGGCACGCCGGCGCGTCCGAGGTTGTCTGTTTACAAAAGCAACCATTATCTGTACGCTCAGATAATAGATGATTTAAACGGCAAAACCCTTGTATCGGCAAATTCTCTGGAAAAAGAGCTGAGGGCAAAATACAGAAGCGTTGTCAATATAAAAGTTGCCGAAGCGGTGGGTTCGCTTATAGGTGAGAGAGCGAAAGCAAAAGGGATCAATAGCGTTGTATTTGACCGTGGTGGTTTTAAATATCACGGCAGGGTTAAATCTCTGGCGGATGCTGCCCGTAAAAGCGGTCTGGAATTTTAAGCGGAGGGTATTGCGTTGAATAACGAAGAAAAACAGCTTTCTGACAAGGTTGTTCATATCGGAAGAGTCACAAAGGTTGTAAAAGGTGGTCGTATTTTCAAATTTACTGCGCTTGTGGTAGTGGGTGACCGTGACGGAAATGTAGGGATAGGGCATGGCAAGGCGCGTGAGGTGCCCGACGCTATCCGGAAGGCTTTGGAAAAAGCCAAAAAAAGCATGATATCCGTTCCGCTTGCAAAAGGGACGATCCCCCATGCAGCCATAGGTCGTTTCGGGGCAAGCGAAATCATTATGAAACCTGCGGCGCCCGGTACCGGAATTATCGCAGGCGGCGCTGTACGTTCGCTTTTTGATCTGGCGGGTATCCATAATATTCTTGCCAAATCGGTACGCAGCCGTAACCCGTTTAACTCCCTTTATGCCGCTATGAACGGATTTGAAAATATGCGCACATTAAGTGATGTAGCGAATACCCGCGGCAAAGAGATTGCAGATATTGTTAAACACTGAATGAAAAGGAGTTATAATGTTTAAACATGAACTTAAACCCGCAAAGGGAGCAAATAAAGAGAGAAAACGTCTGGGTCGCGGCACAGGCAGCGGTTTGGGCACTACTTCAGGCAAAGGGCATAAAGGGCAGAAGGCAAGAAAGGGTGGCGGTAAAACCCATCCGGGATATGAAGGCGGTCAGATGCCTATGACGCGCCGTATTCCCAAGAGAGGTTTCAGCAACGCAAGATTTGCGACAGAGTACGAGGTTGTTAATCTTGACGATATTGAAGCGTGTTTTGAGAACGGCGGAGAGGTAAATATCGCCTCGCTTAAAGCAAATTCGCTGGTTCATGGCAATAAAGACGGCGTAAAGATACTTGGGGACGGCGATATAAAAAAGAAGCTTTCCTTTGTAGTAAATAAAGTGTCTGCAACGGCTGAGGAAAAGATTAAGGCTGCCGGAGGCGAAGTTAAACTTTTGCCTGCATATACGGAAAACGCGGAGGTAAAAGCCCGCAAAGAGGCAAAAGAGGCAAAAAAAGCCGCTAAGGCTAAAAAAGGCAAATAATGTTATTACTCCCCTAAAGGGAAAAGGGGGGAGCCGGAAGGGGAAAAACCGTAGGTTTTGCCACCCCGGCAAAAAATTTTGAGGGGGCGTATGCTCAAAAAGATAGAAGAGATTTTTTCAATACCGGATCTGCGCAGAAGGATAGTGATGACATTGCTTTTGCTTGCTGTCTTCAGACTTGGGGCGCATATTCCCACTCCGGGTATTAACGGCGAAGCGTTGGCGCAGTTTTTTGCGCGCGCCAGCGGCAATCTGCTCGGTTTTTTTGATATGTTTACCGGTGGGGCGCTTCAGAAGATGACGGTTTTTGGACTTGGCGTTATGCCATATATATCGGCGTCAATTATTCTGGAGCTTTTAACGGTAGTTGTACCTCATCTGGGTGAACTTAAAAAACGCGGAACGGAAGGGCGCGAAAAGATTACCAGATATACGCGGTATCTGACAGTTTTTATAAGTATGTTTCAGGGGCTTGCCATTGCAATAGGTATAGAGGGGATGACATCTCCTGACGGTACGCAGGTTGTTATGAACGCGGGGATGAGTTTTCGTATAATTACAGCGTTGACGTTGACTACCGGTACAATATTCCTTATGTGGTTGGGTGAAAAAATCACCTCTTTTGGCGTGGGTAACGGAATGTCGCTTATTATAATGGCGGGAATTATTGCGAGTCTTCCGTCTGCGGTTTCCAAAACTATGGCGCTTGTAGGCTCCGGTGAAATGCAGCTTATTCCGCTTTTAGGCGCGCTTGCGGTAATGGCGGCGGCGTTAATTGCGGTTGTATTTATGGAGACATCCCAGCGGCGCATTCCCATACAGTATGTGCGCAAAGCGTCTGTCGGCGGCAGAATGCAGACTGCCACGTCTTATCTTCCTTTAAGGCTGAACCCTGCTGGGGTTATTCCGATAATTTTTGCGTCCACAATAGTAACTTTACCTCCCACTCTGGCTACGTTTGTAACTAACCCCGCCGTGGCAAAGTTTGCAAGCTACTTTATGCCAAACCACTGGTTTTATTATGTGCTTGAGCTTATTTTTATCATTTTTTTCACATATTTTTATACATCAATTATTTTTAACCCGAACGATATAGCTGAAAATATACAAAAATCCGGCGGTGTAATACCGGGGAAACGCCCCGGCGCAGCTACAGGCGATTACATAGATTATGTGTTGTCACGCCTGACTTTTGTAGGTTCCATCTATTTAGCAATAGTCGCTATTATGCCGCAGCTTATAATAAGCGCGTTCAAGATGCCTTTTTATTTCGGCGGTACAAGCATATTAATTGTTGTAGGCGTTGGTCTTGACGTTATACAAAAGATAGAGTCACATCTTATAACTAATAATTATGATGGATTTCTAAAAAAAGGACGTATCAAAGGAAGGTATTCATGATGAAAAACATTGTTTTTCTCGGAGCTCCCGCCGCCGGTAAAGGTACACAGTCTGCTTTTATAATCAGAGACTACGGAATTGTTCAAATATCCACCGGTGCTATGCTGAGGGCGGAAGTGAAAGAGGGTAACGAATTAGGGCTTTTAGCAGGGGAGTATATGAGTAACGGCTCGCTTGTTCCGGACAAAATTATTATTGATATAATCAGGAACAGGCTTGAGCAGCCGGATTGCAGAAAGGGGTTTATACTGGATGGTTTTCCCCGCACTATAGCGCAGGCTGAGGCGTTGGATTCAATGCTTCACAATGAGCTTGGCGTGGAGCTGACACATGTAATAAGCCTTGAAATATCGGATGAACTGATATATGACAGGGTAACCGGACGCAGAAGCTGCCCTGAATGCGGTCGTGTTTATAATATAACTTTTAACCCGCCCCAAAAAAGCGACGTTTGTGATTTTGACGGCGCTGAGTTGATTCAGCGTTCGGATGATACAAAAGAGACTTTGACTAAACGGCTTGAAGTGTACCGCGAAAGCACCGCTATGCTGAAACAGTTGTACGCAAAACGAAATAAACTTCTGATTGTTGACGCTACACGGTTGCCGGACGAAGTTTATAAAGAGATAAAAGGGTTTATTGAATGATTTATCTGAAAAGTAATGCTGATATTGCGATTATGCGTGATAACGGCAAGATTTTGACAGAGATATTCAAAAAACTTAAAAATACAATAAAGGCAGGGATAACCACAAAAGATATTGACACTGTGGTTGAGAGTATTATATACTCCCGATTTGCTGAGCCTTCGTTTAAAGGCTACAGAGGTTTTCCCGCCGCAAGCTGTGTTTCGCCGAATGCGGAGGTGGTGCATGGTATTCCCGGGGAATATGTGCTTAAAGATGGGGATATTGTCGGCGTTGATGTCGGGGCATTTAAAAACGGGTTTCATGTAGATGCGGCGCGTACCTATGCGGTCGGCGCAATTTCCGCGGAAGCGGAGCGCCTGGTAACCGTAACGAGGGAATCTTTTTTTAAGGGTGTAGAGCAGGCTGTAATCGGCAACAGGGTGTCTGATATATCCGCCGCGGTGCAACGGTATGTTGAAGCCGCGGGGTTTAACGTAGTAAGGGATATGCAGGGGCATGGCATAGGCAGATCTGTGCATGAGGATCCGCGTGTACCAAACTTCGGTATGCCGGGAAAGGGTCCCAAACTCAGGGCTGGTATGGTATTAGCGGTGGAACCTATGGTTTCGCAGGGAGATTTCAGGATTGTGACCGAACCGAATGGATGGACAGTTGTGACTAAAGACGGTAAACTTTCGGCTCATTATGAGAATACGCTGGCGTTAACGGACAGCGGTCCTGAAATATTGACTCTTGATGACGGAGATATGCATTAAAAAAGATGAGTAAGAAGGGAGATGTTATTGAGGCTGTTGGCGTTGTGAACGAGGCGTTGCCCAATGCTACATTCAGGGTTGAGCTGCCGAATAATCATATTATTATGGCGCATCTTTCCGGTAAAATGCGGATGAACTTCATTCGTATATTGCCCGGTGACAAAGTTACGGTAGAGTTGTCGCCGTACGATCTGACCCGGGGGAGAATTACTTACAGGCATAAATGACAGGCGGTGATTGTTTTATGAAAGTGAGAGCAAGTGTTAAGCCTATATGCAGCAAATGCAGAATAGTAAAACGTAAAGGCGTGGTGAGGGTAAACTGTGACAACCCCCGCCATAAGCAGAGACAAGGTTAAGGAGGCTTATAGTGGCGCGTGTAGCCGGTGTTGACATACCCAACAATAAAATAGTTGAAATCGGGCTGACTTATATTTTCGGTATCGGGCGTTCGACGGCGCGTAAGATTCTGGAAGTTACAAACATTTCCCCTATAAAACGCGTGGGGGATCTGACGGAACAGGAAATTGCGGATATCCGCCAGTATCTTGATTCATCGGTAAAGGTTGAGGGCGATCTGAGAAAGGAGATCGGTCTCAACATAAAGCGGCTTATTGAGATAAACTGTTACCGTGGTCACCGGCACAGGAACAATCTCCCGTGCCGCGGACAGAAAACCCGTTCTAACGCACGCACACGCAGGGGGCTTGCGGGTAAGCGCGGAATTAAGAAAAAGTAATGACAGCTTATGTCAATAATTAAATCAAGGAGTTAAATATAATGGCTGGTTCAAGACGAGGCGGCAAAAAAGAGAAAAAGAGCGTTCCCAAGGGCATTGCTCACATAAACTCTTCATTTAATAATACTCATATTACATTTTCAGATATGAAAGGAAATGTTGTATGTTGGGCGACCGGTGGCACGCAGAGTTTTAAAAACTCCCGTAAATCCACGCCGTTTGCCGCCCAGCTTGCAGCGGAATCTGCCGCAAAAAAGGCTGCTGATTCAGGGATGCATGATGTTGAGGTTAATCTCAGGGGACCGGGTTCGGGCAGAGAGAGCGCGATCCGCGCGATTCAGGCTGCGGGCATAAAGATAAGCCTTATCAGGGATATTACCCCTGTTCCTCACAACGGTTGCCGTCCGCGCAAAAAAAGAAGGATTTAGGGAGGTTCACTTTGGCCAGATATTTAGGATCTAACTGTAAACTGTGCAGAAGGGAGAACATTAAGTTATATTTAAAAGGGGAGCGCTGCTATAAAAAAGAGAAGTGCAGTCTTGAAACCAAGCCATACGCTCCCGGGCAGCACGGTAAGCAGCAGAAACAGAAGAAGATCAGTGACTATGGCGTTCAGCTCCGTGAAAAACAGAAGGTTAAACGTATTTATGGCGTTTTGGAGGCGCAGTTCCGCCGTTATTTTGATAAAGCATCCCGTTCCGGCGGTATTACGGGTGAAGCGCTGTTGCAGTTTCTTGAGCGCCGTCTGGACAATGTTGTTTATCGTTCAGGTTTTGCCGGTTCCAGAAAAGAGGCGCGCCAGATTGTGCGCCATAACCATGTTACCGTTAATGGTCGTAAGGTGAATATACCTTCGTTTAGTGTAAAACCCGGTCAGTTTGTTCAGATTGCTGAAAAGAGTCGGAAGATTCCGAGAATAGTAACATCTGTTGAAACTTCAGAAGGAAGAGGCATTCCTGAATGGCTTACTGTCAATAAACAGGCTTTTCAGTCGGAGATTAAACGTATGCCTGAACGCTCGGATGTGGACATGAACTATGATATTCAGGAGTCTTTGATAGTAGAGCTTTACTCCAAATAATGATTTTGGCGGGCATTTCTTTCTTCCCCGCTGTTTTTTTCTGCGGGCGCGCTTTTATTTGGCGCCAAAGATTGGTGATTGTGGAGAATCCAATTTATGATAATGAATTTTAAAGGTTTAAAAAAACCGAAAGCTGTGGATACAATCGGTGAAACAACAGCACGTTACGGAAAATTTGTGGCGGAGCCGCTGCAGAAAGGGTTTGGAACGACTATAGGCAACGCTCTCAGGCGTGTTCTGCTCTCTTCAATAGAGGGCGCCGCGGTTGTCGGTATAAAGATTGCCGGAGTTTCCAATGAGTTCGCTACTTTGCCGGGAGTAGCGGAAGATGTGGTAAATATCATTCTGAACGTAAAAGCGCTTGAAATAAATCTGCATACATGGGACCAGCGTATGGTACATATAAAAAAGACCGGTCCATGCAAGGTTACAGCAGGTGATATTATCGGGGACACAAATGTAGAGGTGTTAAATCCCGAACAGCATATTCTGACAATAACCGGTCAAAACACAGAAGTATATATGGAATTTTTTATTGAACGCGGTATTGGCTATATGCCAACTGAAGAGATGGAGAATAAATTTGATGATGTTGAGATAATCCCTGTTGATGCCATATTTACCCCTATAAAAAAGGTGAGTTATACTGTTGATAATGTCCGCGTAGGACAGAGTACGGATTATGACAAACTTACCATTGAGGTGGAAACTGACGGTTCCATCAAACCTGATGATGCGCTTGCTTTTGCCGCCAAGATTATCAAAGATTTTATCAAACTTTTTATAAACTTTGACGAACCCTCTGAAGCTGAGCCGACGGAATCGCCAAAAAACAATGATTATGTGCTTGAAATGCTTGATAAAAGCATAGAGGAGCTGGAGCTTTCTGTACGCGCGCATAACTGTCTCAGGAATGCAAATATTAAAACATTATATGAGTTATGCAGCAAATCTGAAATAGAGATGCTGAAAACAAAAAATTTCGGCAGAAAATCGCTGGATGAGATAAAAAAAGTGCTTTCGGATATGGGCTTGGGTTTAGGCATGGATATAGATGGTTTAGGATATAAACAAAAGCATTTGGAAGGAGAATAGAGATGCGTCACGGTAAAAGCGGTAAAACAATGGGTATGCACACCTCGCTCAGAGTTGCGGTGTTGCGTAATATGGCGGTCTCATTGATAGAACACGGCAGGATTAGTACAACGCTGTTGCGTGCGAAAGTATTGCGCGGATTTGTAGAACCGCTGATCACAGCCGGCAAGAAAAACGATCTTTCATCGCGGCGGTATGTTCTTCGCAGACTGCCTAATAAAAGCGCTGTTAAACGGCTTTTCAGCGAAGTTTCCCCTGCGTTTGCGGAACGCAAAGGCGGTTATACGCGAATAATGAGAACCGGACGCCGTAAAGGCGACAATGCGGATATGGCAATGATTGAGTTTGTAGATAAAATTAAAGTACAGGAAGAAGCTAAATAAAGCAGTTCCACATTTCACTTAACGTATTTGCGGGCGGAATGCTTTTTATTAAGCGCGGCAATCTATACGGGTTGCTTCGCTACGCTCGCAAAGACGAAAAGTGAAACTGTCGTGTTGGTCGCAACTGGTATAAATCATTCTTTCATAAAGTCGTAATCAAACAGGTCGTTTGGTTCGCATTTAAAAATTACACACAATGTCTCAACCATT
>JAIRQX010000094.1 GCA_031256375.1 Deferribacteraceae bacterium | reverse complement strand
TACGGAAGATGAGGCGGTAAATCTCCTTAACACTGCTATAGATTACCTTGACGCCAAACTGGATGACATGGAAAATGAAAAATCCGTGGATGAAGATGATGGCTATGAAGAGGATCAGTATAAAGAGCAGGGGCTTGCTATGCCGGAAGAGAATAACGGTGATTAAGGAATAAGGATGGAGTTATGGCAGATTTTAAACTTACGGATGTGGCAAAAAAAGCTGAAATTAGCGCGGAGGAGGCTTTACAAAAGCTGTTGAATGCTGGTGAAGCTGTTGCAGACATTAACTCTGCTATATCTGCTGAACAGATGAGGATATTGGGCGTTGATCCTCAGCAAATGCTGAACAGGCGTAAAGAAAGACTCCGTCAAGCTTTGGAAAGGCATCATGGTTCTATGGGAAAAGAGATCGTAATGAGCTCCCGGAACAAGGAAGAAGCAACTGTAACCCCCAGCCGTAAAATATCTAAGGAAGAACTGCAAAAACGCAAAAGCGAATTGAATAAATATGTGCAGAAAGTGGATGAAGCGCGACTGTCAGTCTCACATCATAAAGAAGAGCCGCATGAGCCTGTTTTGGAAGTAAAAGCTGAAATTCAGGAACAGCCTGCCGTTTTCACAGATCCTGAAGAACCTGTAGAAACCCCGCAGGAAATACAGGAAACAGCAGAAGTTGTATCCCCTGAACAGAATATTCCTAAACCTCCGAAACAGAAAGCTCCAAAAAGTGAGACAACCAAAAAACAATCTGTGTTAAAAACTGATGAGACGCCAAAAACCGAAGAACCGTCCGCTCCAAGACAACCCACACCCAGACCGCTTGGTCCTGCCGGATATGTTCCTGATGAACAAAAAACAGGCGGATTTAGACGTCAGAATTCTCCCAATTACAGGCAGAAACCGGCAGGCAGCCAGTCATATCAGCGTCCTGCCGGTCCTGCGGCAACCCAGCGTCCGGATTATAAACGTCCGGCCGGACCGGCGGCTAACTATCGTCACAGTTCAGGCGGCAGACCGAATACACCCCGTCTGCAGGACGACCGCAGACCGGCAGGTGGGACAAGAACAGCCTCGCAGGGGAGCGGGTTCGGCGGCGCCGCGCGTTCTGAACAGACACAGTTACCGGAAGACGAACGCCGTATCAGAGATAATAAGAAAACCCGTGAAGTCCCAGTTACCGCAAAAGAAGAGGTAAAAAAAGCAAAAACAAAAACTGACGCTAAAAAAGCCAAAGACTGGACTAAAACTATAACTGAGGGGATCAGCGAACTGGATATAGAACATGAAATAGAAACTACCGAAACACCGGTGGAAAAGGAAAATACGCCTGTTCAGGAGGTTCCGGCGCCGCGTCAGTTTTATCACGGCAAAACGGATCACCGTAGAAGCAGGCGCAAAACAGACAGGGAAGCTGTGCCTCTGACGCCAAAACCAACGAATATTACCATCGGGGAACAGATTGTGGTGTCAGAACTCGCTGGGATAATTGGGATAAAAGCGGCGGAACTTGTGAAAAAACTTTTTGTTATGGGTATTATAGCTACGGTTAACCAAACGATAGACGCTGATTCCGCGGCGCTGCTCTGTATTGATTACGGTGTGGATGTAAATAAAAAGATTGTAACGGAAAACGATCTGCTTCCTGTATATGAGGAAGATGAAAACAAGATGCAGCGCAGACCTCCTGTGGTAACTGTCATGGGGCATGTTGACCACGGCAAAACATCGCTCCTTGACGCGATACGCTCCGCAAGCGTTGCCGAAAAGGAATCGGGCGGGATTACGCAGCATATTGGCGCTTATGAGGTTGATCTTAACGGTAAAAAGATTACATTCCTTGATACTCCGGGACACGAGGCGTTTACAACCCTCAGGGCGCGCGGCGCTCAAGTTACAGATATTGTAATTCTCGTTGTTGCCGCGAATGACGGTGTAATGCCGCAGACAAAAGAGGCTATTGACCATGCGAAAGCCGCCGGAGTACGTATTGTTGTGGCTGTGAACAAAATTGACAGACCGGATGCAAACCCGGAAAATGTCCGCAGACAGCTTGCAGAATACGGAATAATTTCCGATGACTGGGGCGGCGAATACCAATTTCAGGAAATATCGGCTAAAAAACGGATAGGGATAGAGGACCTTCTTGAACGTGTGCTTTTGGAGGCGGATGTTTTGGAGCTCAGAGGCGATCCGGACAGACCTGCCGAGGGGATTGTAATAGAATCGTTGCTTGACAAACAGAAGGGACCTGTCGCTACAGTGCTTGTCAAGAAAGGGACGCTTCACAGGGGGGATACGTTTGTCGTGGGCAGTCAGGCAGGAAAGGTGCGGGCAATGTATAATTTTCTCGGAGCTGTCATAAAAGACGCCACAATATCCATGCCGGTTGAGGTTATGGGGTTTCCCAACGTTCCGGAGGCAGGGGATACGCTGATGGTGGTGGAAGATGAGAAAGTTGCGAAAAATATTGCCGATATGCGGTTAACTAAAGAGAGGATCACCCGTCACGATGCAGGCGGCGCCGTTTCTCTATCGGATTTCTTTAATAAGGTTAAGGAAGGTCAGATAAAAGAGCTGAATATTATTATTAAAACTGATGTTCAGGGGTCTCTCGAGGCGTTACGCAGCTCTCTGCAAAAACTTTCCAACGTTGAAGTAAAGGTAAATGTAGTTCATGATGCGACCGGCGGTATAACGGAATCAGACATTGTGCTGGCTATGGCATCCAAAGCTATTATTATAGGTTTTAACGTGCGCCCAGATACAAAGGCGCGTCTGATGGCGGAAAGAGAAGGGATATCTATAGAGCTTTATTCCATAATATATAAAGTTATTGAAGATGTAAAACTTGCCATAGAGGGTCTTCTTGCGCCGGAAATCAGGGAGAGTGTTATCGGCCGGGTGGAAATCCGTCAGGTGTTCAGTATTCCAAAAATAGGGAAAATTGCCGGAAGTTATGTTCTTGAAGGGAAAGTTACAAGGGGTTCACAGATACGGCTGATCCGTGACAATGTTGTAGTATATGACGGGAAACTGGCGTCACTCAAGCGTTTTACAGATGATGTTAAAGAGGTTACCCACGGTTATGAGTGCGGACTGTCAATAGACAGGTATCAGGATATTAAAGAGAGCGATATTCTGGAAATATATGAGATTTCGCATGAGAAACGAACTCTTGAAGATATTAGACCGCAGGATACATAATGTTCATAGGGATTTTAAAATTTACACTGATAATTGAAGACGCATTTAATCTTAAGGCGCGGCGCAATGTAATACGCAGCTTAAAAGGCAGGCTGCGTCCCCGTTTCAACGCAGCGGTGGCGGAGCTTTCGCAGAACGCTACTATATATAACAGCGCTCAGATTGGTATAGTGGTGATTTCCGGGCAGCAGAAGCATGCAGATGAACAGTTACAGCAGATTCTGTCTTTTGTGGACAAACTGGGCGGGTTTATATTGGAAGATGTAAAAGAAGAGATTTTATCGGTATGATTTTTATAGCAGTTTCACTTGTTATTGCGGGCAACGCAGTGACAAAGCAATCCATTGGGAGTTTTTACCTGCATGGATTGCCGAGCTTCATAAAAAACATTCCGCTCGCGAAGACGGTCAATGTAATGTGGAACTGCTGTATTATTTTGGCGCTGGTTTTTCTATATGGATGCGCTGTCACACAGAAAAAAGCTAAACAAAGCGATTTACCTATGCCTGATGCTTTTGCGGCAGACATACCGGTTATATATTCTGTAGAAATAGAAAGGTATAAGGGGAATTACCGCTTGAAATTCGTTATGGACAATCCGTATGAAGCGTTTTTGGAAACATCCGGCAACGTTATGTATATAAAATTTCCGGCTAACACGGGGTTTACATCTGAAGCCTCTGCCGGGTTGCGCGGGCAGGATTCGCCGTGCGTATATAACAATGCGTCATACATTAATGATCAACTGGTAATAGCTTTAAGCTGTGCAAAAGGGGTAAAAGTTTATCCGGAAATATCCGCGGAAAAGTTGCTTGATCTGATTATAAGCAGGTGACAGTCTATAGCATAATAATATAGCAGTAAAAGTATGAAATCAAAAATAAATTTGTCAGCGCCGTATATAGCAGTTCCACTTTACATTAACCGTCTTTGCGAGCTGAATGTTTTTTATGAAGCGCGGCAATCCATGCAGGTAAAAGCTCTAACTGGATTGCCGCGCAGAATGTAAAGTTGAACAGCTATAAAGTTTGTATTAGTCTATAGAAACTGGAATAGAGTAATAAGGGTCTGATTTCCTTATATCCCATTCTTTATCTGCCCATTTGCCATTTCGAGCTAATTCCTTTATAACTTTCGTCTTTATATCTTCAGAGTAAGCCAAGGACGGGATTAACGCGAATGCTACCAAATCATCATCATAGGGAAATGAAGAAGGATTGTTGAGGAAAAAACGTAAAATGGTGTTATTGCTCACAGTGTCCGCTTCGCACCTCAATGTTACTGCACTTGATTTTGATGAGTTGCCTAATTCTGCTAAATACAAAGTGGATTCATCGTCAGATGCTTGAATAGAAGTATTTAGTAAATCATGCCAACTGATATAAATAAACGCGCTGACTTTTCCGCCCCCGCCCGGATTACTTTCCAGAACAGATAAACGTGTTTCAAGACTTGCTATTTTCTGTTGAAGCTGTTGAACCGCCGGATCGTTAGAGGGTATATCAGGTTCAGACTCCGAAGCGGATGCAGAATTACATCCATACAAAGATAGCGCCAAAACTCCAAACAATACGAACATAACTAACTTTTTCATACTAACCTCCAAAATATAGTATAATTGTCAATAGAGCGGCTGGAAGTTAGAATCCACACATAGACATGGCGTGAAGTATTTGACGAAATAGTCTTATTTCCTCACCTTGTATATATAAATATGTTTTAAAGAGACGTATACCTCTTTGAAACGAAGCTATTATATGAAATAATAGCGTTAGGGAAGAGTGGTGCCGTCCCCACCTTGGGTTTC
>JAIRQX010000123.1 GCA_031256375.1 Deferribacteraceae bacterium | reverse complement strand
TTTCTTTAAGATTGTTTTTTACCATATACTCAGTCAAAAAGATGATTACCAAGCAAACAACAATCAACGGGACAGACGTGACCAGCAATAATTTTTTCTGTAAATTCATTTTAACCACCTCAATAGCCTGTTCGGCGCCTCTATGTATTTAGGTGAAGTTCCATATTTTAAAGTAAAATTTTAATAAGGCTATCATATTTCTGATAAGTTGTCACCAGTTTTTATTCGCAGAATTTTGAAGGGCAGAATTTTGAAGCGCGTTTACCCTTATTTGACGGCATTAAATAGTTAAAAACCCCGCGTTTGGCGGGGTAATATGACTTGAGGAGTGTACTGAAGCGACATGAAAATGTCAATTAGGAAATAATTAGGGGGGTGCGCTACAGTAAATGACGGTACGCGATTAAGAAAACGCTTGCTGAACTGCTTGGAATAGGCTACATTAAAGGATGCGTTGGAGCATTTCAATTTTGACAGACCGCTCATAAAGCAGACCGTTATCACTACAAAGGATGACTGTATATATTCAGAATGTTAAATTACACCAAGTTGTGATCAAGCATTATTCGTATTGTGAGGCTAATATGCACAGAATCTTCGCATTGTCATTAACTATTTGCGTTTTATTGTTTCAGATATCAAATGCTGATGCGTCAAATTATGATTATAACAAGAATTTGGACGTTATAATTGTTTTTGACACCAGCGCTTCAATGGCTGTAAACGATGCCAACGGCGTCGCGCAGGAAGGGGTTAAACTTTTCATTGACGCCATGCAGCACAAAGACTCAAGGCTGGGTATTGTCCCGTTTAACAGTAAACTCGGATACAGCAAACCGCTGACCGATATCAGTCCGGATCTGAAGAGAAACATTACCCATAATGTTTTTGGTGAATTAAAGTACAGTGGGCAAACCGATTTCGGTCTGGCTTTAAAAGAGGCTGACGGTTTGTTTAAGAAAGCGCCGCGCAGGGATAATAAAAAGGTTGTGCTCTTTTTTACTGATGGCAGCATTGATATACGAAATTCCGACAATTCATTTAACGACGCTGAAATGGCGCGCTCGGAAAAGGAGATGGATGAAGTTCTGAAATCAGCCGATTATCCGGTTTATACCATAGGCTTTATCAGTAATGGATTAATGGCGAGAGATCAGCAGAAGATGAGAGATACGCTGGATAAGATCGCGCACAGTTCCGGCGCAAAATCATTTTTTCCTAAAGATATAAATGAATTTCAGCGTGACTATACCGAAATTCTTGCTGACCTTTTACAAACCAAGATTATTAATGTCAGTAAAAATCTGACAGGCTCAAAACGGGAAAGTTTTAATATCCCCGAAGCTGTTGCTGAGGCAAATATAATAATCACCGGTTCCGGAATTACAGGGATAGAATTAACCCCTCCCGATGATTCCAAACCGGAAGAGTACAGATCAGACTCTAAGACATATTCCCTTATTAAATTAATTAACCCGACAAAGGGGGAATGGAATATAAAATTAACGGCGACTCAGGGGGCTGCCTCAGTGAACCTTCTGTTTAATTATGACATAGATATTAAACTTGATATTAGAGGCGCGCCTTCCAGAAATAAAACGGTAACCTTATCCGCGGTAATAACTTCATTATTAGGCGATGAATCTGTTTCTGAAGCTTTTTTGAAAACTTTTTATGAACATAAGATAGAGGTACATGATTCAGACGGCAATTTAATTGCCACTATGCCGTTAAAACTGGAAAACGGAGTTTTTAATACAGATTATAAAATACCTGACGTTGCGGGGAAAATATTTTTTACCGCGGTTTTAAAAAGTGAATATCTGAACAGAATCAAAAAAATAGAGCTAGAGGTGTCAAACCAGCCCCCGGCGCTGACCGGATCGCCAAACATAAAATTATATAATCTGTCAGGAAACTTTGACATAGATATGAATGAGATTATTAAAGACCCTGACGGAGACATCATCAGGTATAAAGTGATTAATTCGGATAAAAGCGTTACCCCTGTCATAAAGAACGGTATTCTGAATGTAAAAACCGGAATATTCGCATTTGGCGCAAAACAAATAACAATTTCCGCTTCAGACGGTTTTTCCGAAATTGAGGGGGGGGTAACCCTCCGTTTAACATTAATACCGGCGCTGTTGATTATTATAGTAATATCAGGCGCGCTGATAATAATAATTATTTTCAGGGCGTCTAAACCCGCGTTATTCGGCACTTTGATTGTTAAAAGAGGAGATGACAGCGTTGCAATATATCTCAAAGGGAAAGGTCCTGTTACGCTCCTGTCGTTATTAAAAAAGGAAGGGAAAGTTTTCGACAAGCGGCTTGATAAGTTATATATTACAATGCACAAGGGCGGCGGTGATGATTTTGGCGATGCAATAGAGATTAATAACAGAAGTGGGCTTAATATACGCGACCATTTTGAACAGTTTATAGTTAAACATAACGGATGCTTTATTATTGATAAAGACAATTCAGATAATATACATATCACATACAAAGCGTTGTAGGGAGATGAAAGTTTATGAGCAGCAAAGCTGATATAAAAAGAGATGTAGAGGAGAATTTAAGCAAAGACCGTGACAGAGGGCTGACATATATTTCCAAAGGATCTCACCTTATTGAAGCGCCTATTCTGGTTGTGGGAATAGGCGGCACCGGATGTAAATCGCTGATTATGCTTAAAAGTATGGTTGTTGAAAGGATTGCTTCAGAAAATGGAGAACTGCCGGGCAATATTCAATTTTTTGCCATAGATACGGATAAAACGGATATAGGTAATCATATACACAACGGCGTATCGTTTACAGAAAATGAAATATGTGTCATCACACCGGAAAATCTTGGTTCAATCTACAGTCAGACTGTCGGTAATATGAAGGAGTATCCGCACATAGCTTCTTGGCTGTCGCCTAATATTGAATTAAAGGATGTTCTGAACGGCGCGGGCGGAATCAGGCAGGCTGGCAGACTTCTGCTCTTTTCAAAGATTTCGGAAGTCATAAGAGACCTCAGAAATAAGATTACGGTTATCAGCCAGAATATACCGGAAAAAGAGTATGCCAATGTATTCATCTCCGCGGGGGTATCCGGCGGCACCGGCAGCGGAATGTTTATTGACATTGCGTACATTATCAGAAAACTCCTCGGAAGCAGGGCTTCCCGTATTGTAGGGAACATCTTTCTGCCGGATATAAACCTGTTAAAGGTAAAAGGCGACTATGCCGCGACACAGAGACTGCAAACCAACTCATACGCGGCTCTGAAAGAGCTGGATTACCTCATTAATATACGGAACAAAAACGGCGCTTTTGAGCAGCGCTATGCTGATTTAACAGTGTCAACGGAGGATAAAATTTTCAGCTCCCCCTTTGACATCGCCCATTTGATATCTTCAAAAGATGAGAACGGAACTCCGTCAATGAAAGATGAGAGGGCAATGCTGACCGCCGCTGAAATAACTTTTAACTTTATCGCAGGCGAAAAAAACTACAGCAATGAAAACGGATTTATGCTGAGCCAGTATTGTTCAAACGTCCAGAACGACCAGAACCAGTACGCAAATAACCAAAATACCCCCATAAATTATCATTACACTGCAATAGGCAGCAGTTCATTCTCCATTCCTATGGATAATATTTTGAACTATCTGGCGCACAAGATGTTTTCCAAAATGTACGAACTGCATCTGCATACCCCGGGCAAAAGCGATGTTGAAAATCTGCTGAAGCAGTTAGGCATTGATAAAGAGTCCATGATGAATAAATGGGAAACTGTAAAACCGGGTAAACGTTACACATACGAAGAGCTTAGCAGCCGCCCGGAACGTATCGTAAAAAATTGGGAAGAGCTTACCGGTAACTATAAAGATCAGTTGGACAGAAATATAGAAGATTTTAAAAGAAAGTTTACCGCAGATTTTAAAACGCTTCTGCCGGAAATCTTCAAAGATAATGTGCGTGGTCCGAAATATGCCTCAAACATTATTTTTCAGAATGATAAACCTTGTATCATATCATATATCGGGGCGCTGCTCGGCGCGGAAGATGACAACAAACACTGGAATCTGACAAGTTTTAACAATGAAATGGCGGCTTTCCATGTCAGGCGTGAAGACCTTGAAGACACTATAAACGAGTTCAGAAACAAAAACCCGTGGCTGCCTTTAACAAAAACCAGCGTTCTTAACGCTTATACAAGATATGTCAATAATTACTTTATCAGCCAGCAAAAGATGATACTCACGGAAAAGTTATCTGATTTTTACAGATATATAAGAAACATTGTTTCGGAGATTAACAGCAAGATTTATGACGTATATTCCGAAATATTGACATCACTAAACGAAATTTTTAATAAACATGGCAATTTAGATAACTATATTAAGGAAGCCCGCGAACAAAGCGGCAATACACTCACATGGGTGATTGAATCCGCTCCGAATATGTTCAGGTTAATTTATCAGGATGCCGAAGATACCATAAACAAATTAATAAATGAGTTTATAGCGGAACTTATAAAAAACAGCGAATCATGGCTGAAGGATGAAAAGTTCTCTTTCCGCCTGAACAGCTATTTAAACGAAAAGTTGAGTGATGTAGCCGATCTTTCTATAGACAAATATATCAGCGTCGTCTGCGGTGACAACGGTACGGCGGCGCAGAAAGAGAAAAGCCAAGAGATAATAAACCGCCTTAAAGATAATGCTGCGGTTATGTTTCCGTTGAGCGATTTCGGGAAGATGCGAAGCGCGGATGGCACTCAGCCAAACTGGAGCTACTTTTCCGTACCGGTAAACTCCCCCGCCTTCAGGGAGAACTACAAAGCGGAACTGGATAAAAACGTTAAACAAAGCGTTATAACAAACAGGATCTCTCATCTGAAAACAAAATCCGGTTTAGCGTTGATGAGCTATTCGGAGCTTTATGATTGTGAGGTCTGTTATCTGAATCGCCGCAAGGATAATAATCTGGTGGGAGCCCATATATATCCCGATTGGGGGAATCTGCCGTCGCCGATACACCCCGATCTGGAACGGGATAAGGCTCATAAAGTAATTAAAGAGGAGATCACGGACTGTAGCGCCGTCTTTGACCGCGCCGTAGAGCTTGAATATATTTTTACAAAGCGCCTTGAAGCTGACAATATAAAAACCCATGTATTCAAAGTTGCAGGGGAACCGTTAGATTTTGACAGCTTTTTGCGGGAAAAAAATCTGGAAAATATTAATTCTCTGGGGCAGAATGAGCTTAAAGAGGCTAAAATCCTGATTGAGAATCTGATAAAAAACAGAAAATACGCGGAAAAATTAATAAAAAAAGGGGAACCGGAGAAGGCGAAGGTTGTCTTTTACTACTCACCCAACCTTTTGAAAATGATGAGGAAAACCCTTGAAGAGGATGACGCGGTAAGGGAAAAAATAAAAGATATATCAAAGCTGATTGTGTCTGACGGTATGTACAATACCTTTGTACACTGCCTGATTTTTAACGCTGTCACAAGAACGGACGATATAAATAAGACGCCTGAAGGATATAGACAGGCGAACTCCGGATGGTATTTTTGTTATTATACCGGAAATGAACCGGTTGTTATCTATGACACCACATCATGGCTTAGCGACTCTTATTATGAATACCGGCTTTTTAAGGCTTTTTCAGATTTGGATGAAAAACAGATGGAGATATTAAAGGGTATTCTGGAACAGCAGAAGCGTAACAATCAAACCGAAAAGATGGTATCTGTAATAAAAGAAAATATAGTAATGCTGCTGAAAAACTATAAAAGCAAATTTGAGGAGATAAAATATAAAACAGACCTTGAGCAAGGTTATAAGAGGGTTCTTATAGACCATTACCAGCAGATGATTACATTATTGGACAATTTAAACAGGTAGTTTATATGACGGTTAATATTTTTGCCGATAAAGATATCAGCCCCGCATTATCTGAGTGTATCGGCAATTTAAAAATCACAGCGGCGCCTGATGTACGGTTTAAATTTTTCCCTGCGGGCATTGAAGATATTACAAAAAATCTGATTACAATATCAGAACAGTACAATGACAAGAACAAAGTGATATATTTTGTTCTGGATTTAAGAAAAACTGTCCGGAAATTTGATTTTGCCGCTGCGGCGCGGTTTCTTTCGGAAAAAAATCTTAGATATGAAGTGTTTATAATTCTGGACGAATCAGCGGATAATTTAACCGGTGAATATAAATCGTTTGTAAAAAAGGCGCTCAGCCAGATCAAAAACAAGATTAAGTATTTATTATCAAACGCCGCCTCAGACGGTACGGAAGTCAGCTTTGAGAACATTATTGAAACCGTTGCCCAATATATACTGATAAGAAACTGTTATAATATCTTTAACCTTAATGATTTTTGGGAGAATGCGTCATTCAGCAGAGGTACTCTGAATGACTTTTTTATTGCGCTGGGCAGAAAAGAGTTCTGTATTTCAAAAGAGCGGATAAAAAAAACTATTATCAGGCAACTGCTTTCCATTGAGTTTGATTACCATGAAAACCCTGAGAATGAAGCAAACATTGATGTACTCAAAAAAGAGCATATAGAAAGTAATATTGAAGACCTTGTAAGAAATTTAAACTCTTTATGTATTAATAGAGATAAACAGCAAAACAGCCTGACTTTGCCTCAGCTTAAAAAAATATATGGGGATTCCATAACCGGTAAGTATTGCGCTATTGACGACTATTTTGATTACAATATCAAATTAAAGGTAAAGGAGCCGGATTTAAATGAAAGGTTAAACGGCAAGGATTTTAGGGCGGTAGATAAGTATCTTAATGCGCTCAGCAATAAACTGGAGCGGCTGAAGGAACAAGCGCCTCTGAAAAATGACGACCCTGTTGTAAGAAAAACAGGGTTACTGGAATACCGGAAAAACTTCCGCGTAAGAAACTCTACCGGACAGGCGGCTGTTAAATATCTAAGAGATATTTACACAGACCATATTGAGGGGAAAAAAAGGGAACTGATACGCGAGATTGAGAACAGGACAAAAGAGCTGATTAATGAACATACGGAGCTGAAAAAGGCGGTTAAAATTAAAATTAACGAACTGTCATTACAATTAAGCCATAAAAGAAACGCCCTGCTTGACACAAATACCGAAAAATACGCGGATAAAACCAAACAATATATAGTTAATCACGAGGAAAAATATTTCAATATCTTTACCTGCCATAATTTCAGCTCAATATATCAGAAATGCGAGCTTCTGAGCGAAGAGATTATGAGAGAGTGTGTAAATAATGAAATTTATGAGGAGATAAAAGAAAGAGTTAAAGAGAAAACCGATATAGACAATATGTTTTCAAGGTTAGCGGAGGATCTGTATTTTTTCGCCGCCTTTCCTATGTCAGATTTTACGAAATTATCAATATTTATTACAGGTGACTGGGGCGGCTTTCTTAATATAGGCAACCAACGGGACGCGGTCAAACTTAGCCCTTTAGACGACAGATTTTGGTTGTTGTTTATCGGCGCCCCTGTATCGGTCAAAGATATAGCCGGAAACAGATACGGTTTTTAAAACCATGAAATTTCCGGTATATTTGCTTGTATTGTTGTTTTCGGTCATTGCGGCGGTATTGTCGTGGATTCTGGGCGAATTTATCTTGATAATGCAGCCTGATAATCCTGTTTTATCAGCAGGAATGTATTTTGCCGCATCAGCGTTTATAATGACGCTTTTTTTGCATCTTTGCGTTTACAAGTTCAGCGGTATTAAATACAGTATGTCTGATTTAGGGCTTTACCCGAAAACTTTATTTCTTTTTGTTTTCGGCTCTATTCCGGTTTTTTTTCTCTGTGGCTGTTTGTTGGAATATTTATACACGGCAAAAATAAAAATGAGTTTTGAAAAGGCGGATAATATAGTCGTACTGGTTGATAACTCACTCAGCATGAAAGATACTGATCCGTCTTTTGAAAGATACGAAGCGATTAAACGGCTGTGCGCTCTGCTTGATAATGATCAGACTTTGGGGGTATATTGGTACAATGATCTATATGACGCAATCTTTGAGAATATGCGTATTACACCTGACAGTTCTGAACAGATGGATAAGTTGCTTGAACCTCATAAGATATATGACGGCAGCACAGACGTAATGAATGTGATGGATGCAATATTTGATAAACTTAATTCATCTTTAACAGGGAAAACTGATCTTATAGTTATTTCGGACGGAGAATTTGATTATCTGAATAAAGGTGTGATAAAAAAATACGCGAAAAACGGATATAAGGTACACACAATCGGCGTAATGATAAACCGCCCTTACAGTTTAAAACAGCTCTCCTATCCCACGGGGGGGGTATATTTAGGAATAAATGACATAGGTCTTTTATCGGATGCCATGACAAGGGTATATAATCAGGAAATTACTCATCTGTTTATTGACTACCGCGCTATTCCCGGCGCGTTTTATCTTTTTCTGCGCGTGTTGTTTTTGGTAATTTCAGGGATGCTGTTCAGATTATTCCAGATGTTTATTATTGAACATAAAAGGAAAATAATATTAATTCAGGGGTTACCGCTTGTACTGATCGCTTCCGTTCTGATAGACGCGCTGATACAAAACCTTTACGGTACTGCATATCTGGCAAGGGGTATTATGTTGCTTTTTTTTATGGTATTAATTATACCTTCGGAAAACGTTATGAGTGACGCCCATAAAAATATATCGCCCGAAAGGGCGCGCTACTTCCGGCGCGGCGGTTACAGAGCGGGAGAAAACAGGGAGATCAGGTGAAAAGGCTATGATAACCATACTTTCTTGCAATATTGACGGTAATAACGTAAAACTGACATGGAAGCTGTCTGAAGACATTCAGAAGGTGAAAATTTTTATATGCGATAATCCGGACAGCGGCTTTGAAAAATGCAGGGGGCAGGGACAGCATATAGCGCTGGTTGATAAACACGATAAAGGCGTTTCATACATCTATACTTTAAAAAGCGCTGAAAATGAAGGGGTATATATAAAATTATTCGGCTTATCGGAGGATAATGAGCTTATTGATTCTTCCGGCGCGGTAACCGGAAAAATATTTCCTGAACTGACCGTCCGCGCCGGAATAATTTACAAACACAGCCTGTTAAACAGCAAGATGAAAAGAGTAATTATAAAATTTGCCGGCAGTCCTGATGTTATAAGTCCGAAGGCGCTCCGCTACAAGAAAGTGTACGCGGGTAAAGAGTATATCTATCCGCTTAATCCGGAGATAATTAATAACGGAGATTATATAATTCTTGCCGAAAAGGACGCGGAGATCCGTTTAATCTGCGATGAGAGGTATGGAAATATAAAAATCAAGGGACTTCATAATGGCTGAAACCGTTAAATGTTTATACTGTTTTAAAGAGTTTGATATACTGAATGTTCATTTCAGAGTAAAAGAGGATATTTCGCTTCACGACATTTCTCTAAATAAGTTTATTGATATACCGAGAAGCGTTGACAAAATACTTAAACCGGAATCGTATGAAGATATGCAGCCGTACCTTGTTCCTGACAGAAGCGGCGGCTTTTGTTACAAACTGGGGAAATTTGATATTGATGAAGATATTACCGGTAAAGATGATTACAAAAATATCTTTTCCGTAGCGGTGGGTAAACCGATTTTGCGCCGAAGCGCATATACAGGTAATAAAAAGATACCGTCCGCATCAATGGCTGTTTCGGAATATATAGAAAAAGTTTTGTTTAACTCCCAGACGGTCAGAAGCGAAGAGCAGGAAACAGGCATCGCATTATGCCCGCACTGCCACCAGACGCTGCCGGCAAATTTCGGAATGTATGACAGGATATCAATATCTTTGATAGGAACTGTACGTTCAGGTAAAACGGTTTATCTGGCGGCTCTCGCTAATTTAATGAGAAAAAAAGGGGCGCTGATCCTTACCGACAGCAAAGAGCTTAAAGGGATGATAGATTGTTTATTCGGACGGGATGCGGGAAAAGAGTCTATAAAAATTCCTACTACCGTGCAGGGGCAGTTACCACCGTTTATCTTTAAATACGATTATGAATATGCCGTTCCCGGCAACAGCAAAACAATGACAAATACCCTCCTGATTGTAATATATGATATGTCCGGTGAGTTTTTTCGTATTGACAGGGAACAGGAATATAAATATGGTTTGAATATCAAAAATTCGGACGGGATAATCTTTTTACTTGATCCGAGTGAACTGGAGCACTATAAACCCAAATTAAACATGATAAAAAAACCGCAGGATTATGTTATTGATACTTTGAATAAAAAGTTTTTTGACAATTTAAAATCAGATATACCTTTTATTTTGTGTATGTCAAAGATGGATATATTAACGGAGTTTGGAGATGAAACACGGGAGATCACGGAACTGTCCAAAAATATAACGGAACTCGAGAACGCTGAAACAAAATGTATAGACAGCAGATTTTTTGGTAATATGAATAAATATGTCAGGGATCTGTTAAATGCTGTTGATGAGAAAGCGATTACAAAACAGATAGAAAATTTTAACCGCAATACGGCGATGGCGCTTTCATCGTTGGGGGCGGAGCCGACTTCCGACAACAGGATAAGCTGCAAACCTGTTCCGAAAAATGTTTCAGAGCCATTATTATGGCTATTATGGCAAAACGGATATTTGTATCCGAAAAAATATTCAGATACTACAGACAAGGGAAAATACAAAACAGGTATGATTAAAAAAATTTTAAACTTCTTTAAAGGTAAGTAATTATGGCACATCTGCTTATTTATGGAAACCGCGGCGGCGGTACGGGTTATTCAGTTATTCAAAGCAACGAGAGCGCAAAAAAAATTTTAAAAAACAGAAAAATAATAGAAATACTGACTCAAATCAAACTTAGTCAGAATAAATCCGCATATATCTTTCTTGATGACGTTTCGGGAAGTAAAACGGAGGAAAACAAACTGTCCGCCATAGGAAAGATAACCTACGCAATAATAGAGGGGCGCGGCAGCATACTGTTTCACTACTATTTATTTGACAGGGAGGAGAGGGAGAGGTTACTTACATCCTCCGATATTATCTTCAAAAACAGAGAGTTTGTTACTGATATTGAAAGCGCCAAGGATTATCCGCCGTCAGATGCGGTAACTGAGCCGGAAGATTATTTTACCGGTTCCCGCAAAGATCCGTTATCGGTTTTTGATATCAGCGGCGAAAACTTAAAAGTTATAATAAAAGGGCTGTTTAAGTCTTTCAGTTTGAATAAACCGGTTTACTTTTTAATTGATGAGAAGAAAGCTCCTGAAGATACGGCAAATCTTATAAAGATCTTTTACAAGCATTTACCGACCCATATTATCCGGCGTCTGGGGTTTATAACATATCAGGACAGTCTGAGGCAGACCGCCGGAAGTATGGTAACCAATATAAGGCTGCGATTTGTGGCGGACAACGATGCCAACCGCTTTGACGCAAAAAATAACGACAGATCATATTACAACCTTTCAACCGGTGAAACCAATCTTGAAAAGATTAATCCGGAAGAGGGACCGTTTTTTGAAAATATTGTGCTAAACGAAAAAAACGCGCGGGAATTTTACAGCATTTCAATGGAGAAATTTAATTCCACTGACAAAGCGAATCTGGAGCAGTATCTGATATTGTCTGAAATCCGGCAGTTAAATACTGCCTATACTGAAAAGCTGCTTGGTTGCGGCAATATTCATGACAATGAAAAATTGAGGGTTTTAAAAAATGCGGAGTTGAAACAGGAAGACAGAGACAGGCTTATTTCTGAAAAGGTGAATCTTTATGAGCTGATAAATCCTTTTGTTAAAGAGTGGCTTGATAACAGCATGATTTCACATGATGTCTATAAAAAATTCATTTTAAATAATTACAATCTTACCGATAACCATAATCGCGTATATGAATTATATGAACAGTATGTCCGTGACGATAAGGATACGGCGGAGTTTAATCAATTACAGGCGGAGCTTGAACCGAAACTGTTTGATAATTTCATTGGCGTGGGGATAAACTCCGAAACTGCGCGTAAAATTGTACTGTCTTATATAAAACACAAACCTATCAGCGATTTTGACACTTTGCTCAGAGTTATTGACAGATTACCGGAGCTTAATCAGGATTACAGCGTTTTTTTCAAAGATTATATTAAAAATCTGAATTTTGACGAACTTCCGGAAAAAATTAAAAAGATACGCGGATTAAAAAGGAACAGGGAAACAACGGAAGATATATGTCTTTCAGCAAGCGTTGAGGCATATCAAGAGAAGTTGGAGAATCTGAACAACAAAGGGAAAATAGAACATTTAGACATGATAAACGGGCTTATAACGCTCTCCAAAAGATATACGGAGGTAAAAAAACAGATTATTGAGTCGTTTTTAGGTAAATATAGCGCGGATTATTTTCATGATATACTACATTATTTAAAAAAGTGCAAAACAGAAACCGGCGTAATTGAGAAAATTAATCTTAAAACACTCCGTGACAATGATATTGCATTTCTGAAAAGATGGAATATAAACGATTTAATATTAATTAACTTTGATCATTCAATTGACTGGATAGTGGAGTATAAAAAGATAAAGGATATGGGACAGGCTGATACAGAAAATTATCTGAAAGAAAACCATATTCCGTCAAGGCATGAAACTCGTGTTTTATTGATGAAAAATATAAAAAATTACAGAATAGCGCTGCCGGAAAAGTATAAAGAAACCCTCAGAAACAGCTACAACTATAGCGGAAATGAGATACGCAGGGCGTTTATGCCCGCAGGTGAGCGTTGCCTGTTCCCTTTTTTAAAAGAAAGTTCAGACGCTGATTATTTGTCTTTTCACCTTCCGGTAATAACGGTTAAAAAGAGAAACATAATAATATCACTAGCCGCGCTCGTATTAGCCGTTTTTCTTATTATAATGCCTGCAACGCTGTTAAATAATCCGGTATTCCCATTCTTAGGCAAATATACGGTTACATTTGAAAGTAACGGCGGCGAGCCTGTTGATCCCCAGACTGTTAAGAATATTGACGCAGAACCCGCTACCTCAAAAGAACATTACAAATTCGGCGGCTGGATTATTCAAAACGGCGCATCTTCAGGAAATGTAACATTCCCTTATAAAGTTAAATCGGATATTACATTTTACGCTCAGTGGATACCTGTAAAATACACAGTACGGTTTGATAACGTATCTCCGGTAATAGAGCCGGTGACTGAGTTTTACAATGCCAATATAAGCCTTCCGCCGGCGGCAAAAGATGGTTATACTTTTGACGGTTGGTTTGAGGACGGCAATGGCTATACAGAGGGTGAAAATTACAAAATTACGGGCAATGTCACACTTAGCGCTAAATGGACGCCAAATTTATACACTGCCAATTTTAATTTCGGTTATAACAAAATACAGCCCGTAACGGCATCTTACGGCAGCAAGATAACATTGCCGAAATTGAATTATTTTAAATGGCACATTAAGTTTGACGAAGCGGATGACAGTTATACAATCACGGATAACGTCACTTTTATCGCTAAATAACTGACCGGCAGGGGGCATGATGAAATTCGTTTTTTACCTTCTTTTATCCGTATCTGTTTTCTTCCGCGCTTATGCGGCGGATGTGGCGGATTACAGTGAATTTACGCGGACTGTTGACGCGCATATCTCACGGATAGATGAAAAATTCACTATAACCGGCGTTCCCGGGGCAAATATAACCGATTTCGCAAAAAAATATTTAGAACCCAATGATAAAACCCACAAAGCGTACTCGGTTAAATTTCTGACAACGGACGATGTTACAAAAGCGGATGTTGATCTGACCTATTTTGATGATTATAAAATATTATCCGCTTTAAAAGACCCTAAACTGATGAATAAGCTGAATAAAAAAGATCTTCTTACTCTGGAGATCGCGGAAAAGATAATCGCAAAGTATATTACAAAAAACATGAGCGAATATGAAAAAATATTGACAATACATAACTACATAGTTTTGTCTGCAAAGTATGACAAATTTGCGGCGGGGAATCCTGAAAGGGCTAACCCGGATGTTTTCAGCGCATACGGTTTACTTATATCAAGAAATGCTGTCTGTGAAGGATATGCAAGAGGGATGTCACTGCTTCTTAATATGCTTGATGTAGAAACTATTGTAGTTTCCGGCACAGCGCGCAAAGAACCTCACGCATGGAATAAGGTTAGGATAGATTCCGAGTGGTACAATGTTGACGCAACCTTTGACTCTCCGCTCCCATATAAGAAAGGGGTTGTCAGTCACGAATATTTTAATGTCCGTGACAGCGATATGGTGACGCATTCATGGGATAAGGCGCTATATCCCCCTGCTAATGCTACAAAGTATAACTATTTTGTCTATAATAACCTTGTGGTTAACAATTTTGAAGATTTTAAGCAGTTGATTGAATCGGGGTTAAAAATATCAGACAGAGTTTCTGTGTATGTAGTAGGATATAGCGCGTCAAAATATCCGCTGAATTTTTTATACGGGAAATTTTCTTATTACGAGCCTGAACATTCAAACGGCGTATTTACAGTGGAAAAAAGATAAAAATTTTCCCCATGAATATTAAATGGACCCCGGATAAAAATTCTGATATTCCTATATATCTGCAAATAGTTGCGCATATTCAACATATGATAAAGACCGGATACTTTCAAACGGGAATATCTCTTTCCGAAAGAGCTTTGGCAAAAAATTACAATGTAAGCAGAGGAACTGTCGCCGAAGCGTTCAGGGAACTTAAATGCGCGGGAATTCTTTATACCGTGCCGCGTTCAGGCACAGTCGTTTCTCAGGATGTATGGAACCGTTTTATGCCGGCGCAGTCGCCTGACTGGAACAAACTTGCCAAATTAGGTATGCAGAAGGAAAACAGAGCTTTATTAAATGAAATGTACCATAAAGTATCATCCCCTGATATTATAAATCTTTCAGCGTTGTTATTTTCAGAAACCCCTTTTAATCCGTATGATCCGCTTACAAAAGCTATAAAAGAGGTTGTATCGTATTCCGGTTATCCGGGGGCATTAAATAACGTTGACCGTTTAGGTTTTTTCGCTTTACGGAAAACGCTGGCGGATCATCTGAAAAATTACGGCATTAATACAAAACCTGATAATATAGTTGTTTTTAATGGTTACTTAGAGGCGATAAATATTATACATTACGCGCTTTTGCACCCGGGCGTTAATTATTATGCAATGTCAGGGGATTGGATTGCTTCAATGGGAAATATTTACACTTTAGGCGTCAACTATTACCCGCTTGCTTATGACGAAGAGGGTCCCGATCCGGATGATCTTTCCCGCAAAATCAACCGGAAAGGGGTAAATATCCTGTATCTGAATCCGGTTAACCATTTCCCCACCGGCATAACTTTATCCCATAAACGCCGTGAAAAACTTCTGAGTATAAGCAAAAAACTGCAAATACCCGTTATAGAAAATGATATGATGCGGGATATTTGGAGAAAAGAACCTCCTCCGCCCTTAAAAGCCAGCGATGAATATGATCAGATAATATATGTAGGCGCTTTTTCCAATATGTGTTACGCCAATGTAAATCTGGCTTGGGGGGTTGTTCCGGATGCGGTTATAAACCGCATTTGTGACGTAAGGCTTCAGTTCTGCGGGGGCAGAAATGTTTTGGCAGAACTTTTGGGTTATATTATGCTTGCAAACGGCTATTATTCGGAAAACGTTAGATATATACGCTCTCTTTTGCCCTCATGGCTGGATAAAACAGAAAATCTGCTCCGGCAATATATGAACGGAGTGGCTGAATGGAACAGCGATAATATCAACTACCATATATGGCTCAAATTTAAGGACAATATTGACACACAAAAACTTTTTTACGACAGCGGCAAATACTATTTTTCACCGGGCGCTGCGAGCGCTCATGCGCGTTCATCTCACATACGGCTGAATTCAGTATGCAATTCAATGGACATTTTTGAAAAAGGTCTTCAGACCTTATCGCTTATGGTAGGATCTAAGAAATATTGAATAAAATGTTGAATTACTTAACTAATTCCATTTTTAAATAAAAATTGCGTCCTGCAATTTTTATTTACCGTCTACGGCATGAGTGTTATCTTGCCTTCCAAAATGCCAAGCATTTTGTCACGGCATTCATGCCGTGTATTCCAATTCTAAATTAACGCACGTTTAATTTAGAATTGGAATTACCATCACTATTTCCTAGCTTCTATGGATAAACTAACCACATAATCGTCAATTTTCTTGCCACAAGGCAAGGTTTCGGCAATTTCCTTATACAAAGGGTCGTTCCATTCCAGCATATTGCTTACATAACTTGGATTGGGAGTAAGGATAATAGACGTAAATCCTGCCTTTTCCAACATTACCTTAGTTTCTTCTATTAAAGCCGCGCCTGCCACAACAACCTACAATAGCCGCTACCGAGATCAAGCGCGATCTGACCTTCTTTTAAAGCTGCAATCGCTATAGGGTTGCCACAGGAAAGCCCCATATTCGCGCCGTCTGGTAATTTAGCAAGAGTTTCCGCATCATAATCCTATGGATTGCGCCAACCTTGTTGGGTCTGCATGACCACTACGCTCACCAGAGCAACAACTGGAAGTTTGTGCTGTGGAACAACAGCTATAGCGTTGTCCTGTGGCTATAGCCGCGTATCCAGTACGTACCGTTTCTTTTATTTGTTCGTTTGATTTGTTTTTGTCAGTTTTTTCCATAAAATTCTCCATTATTTATCCGCCTATTTTGGACATAGTTCTGCGGAACAGGCCTCTTCGGTCAGTTTCTATTGTATGTTCTGTGTTTTTCATATTCAGGGATTCTTTTACGCGGCGGATAAGCAACTCTTTGTTCCCTGTTTTAGCCGCGTCAGCAATGGATACCTCTCTATCGGATAAAAGACAAGGGCGGATTTTCCCGTCCGATGTAAGGCGGATTTTATCGCATGTTGAACAGAAATGTTCTGACATAGGGGTAATTATCCCTACCTCCGCCCCGTTTGAAAGTTTGAAATTTTTTGCCGGTCCGGTATCGGGTTTCTTAGGAAGCGGGGTAACATTATATTTTTCCCCGATTATCTTAATTATTTCACTGCCTGTTATTATGTTCTCTTTTTTCCAGTCAGCGGAATTTCCGATGGGCATAAACTCAATAAAACGTACAATAAGATTGCCGGTAGCTGCAAACTCACAAAAATCAATGATTTCATCATCATTAAACCCTTTTATAACCACCGAGTTTATCTTTATAGGAGCAAACCCTAACTCTACAACCTTTTTAATTCCGGCAAGAGTCTGTTCTATTCCAAATCCGCCGGTAACATATTTGTATCTGTCAGGTTTAAGGCTGTCTAAACTGATATTAATTCTGCGCACCCCCGCCTGTTTGATATCTGAAGCCTGTGATTGCAGGAGTGTAGCGTTTGTGGTGAGAGCAATCTCTTTAATGTTTTCAATTTTGTTTAGTTGTTCCAGAAAGTACGGCAGATTTTTGCGCACAAGCGGTTCGCCGCCAGTTATGCGCACACGATCAATCCCTGTTTCAGCAAGCGATCTGACCGTAAAAAGGATATCTTCATATCTTAGCACATCTTGGGACGGGATCGGTTCAAAAGGGTGCTGAGGCACACAATATCTGCAACGGAAATTGCATCTGTCGGTGACAGATATCCGTATATATTTGATAACTCTGCCATCCTTGTCTTTTAACTGTTCAGATTTTTTTTCATCCATTATAGCAATTCCACATTACATTTACTGATAAATATCGTTTGTTTCACTGTCTTTTTCTCCCGCCTCCGCCGGTTTTGGGTTAAAAATTTTGGCTATAAATATACTTATTTCATACAACAAAAGGAGGGGGGCTGCCATCATAAGCTGAGATATAACATCAGGCGGGGTAATTATAGCCGCGATGATAAATATGCCTATTATAGCGAATTTGCGGTATTTTCTTAGCATTTCAGCATTAACTATCCCTATTTTCGCCAGAAAAAATATAACTACCGGCAGTTCAAAAACTCCTCCGAAAGCTATCAACATCTTTAAGATAAGACTCATATGCAAAGTCAGCGACCATGTATTCTTTATATTTAACGTTTCGCTGAACGATACGAAAAATTTAAAACCCAAAGGGAATACAAATATATAAACAAATGCCGCTCCTGCAAGAAAAAGAAATAATCCTGATATAACAACGCCCAGAAGATATCTTCGTTCCCTTTTGTAAAGCCCGGGCGACACAAACCTCCACACCTGATACAACATAAACGGTATGCAGAAAAAGAGGGAGGCAAGCATAGCCATCTTAAGAACAGCTAAAAAACCTTCAAGCGGATAAAGCGTAACAACTTCAACTGTATTGTTTTCAATATACGGTCGGAGAGGGCGTGTTACGAAATCCTTAATAAATTTGTTTTGCCAGAAACAGAGGAAGAACAAAATAATCCAAAAACAAATAACATAACCTATTCTTTTACGCAGTTCCTCCAGATGGTGTGAAAGGGGGTATGAGGTTTCAACCGTTTCTTTATCCGTTGTTGCCATCGCTGTCCTCTTTAAGCAAATCAGCGCGTTTTGTGCGGACGGGCGCGGGGGAAGGCTCCGCGGCGCTTTGCGCCGGCGCTTGTTCGGCAGATTCACTCAAGGCTGTCACTGAATTTGATATAAATTGCTCCTCCCATCTGCTTTTATATGTATCTTTAGTAACTCGAGATGATGCACGGGAACCGCTTTTACTCGTTACATCGTCTGCTGACGCCATATCTACAGTTTTTTTCAGATCATTAAACGCTCTGCGGAATTCAGCATAGCCCTTGCCTATAGATTTTGCCATATCGGGAAGTTTTTTAGGTCCGATAACCAAAAGGGCTACAATAAGAATAACTATAATATTGGGAAAACTCATACCAGTCACCTCACAGACTTTAACTATCGGTTAAATTTCTGTAAAAATCAAGCTATTCCGTATACTATAGCGCGCCCGTTTCATAAAATTGCCAAATAGCCTCTAATATGCTAATTGTTTGCCCAAAACAAGCTAAATTTTTAACAGAACATTTTGGAATTGATAAACGGGCGTGATAAATAATCGGGGTATGTTGACACTACATAAATATTGTATTACAATAGTCGCGTGAAAATTAACAAAGCGCTATTTGAACGCATAGCAGGTCACTTTTCGGTTCAGCGCGGCAATGTCAAGACCAAAAATCTTGATTTCATCAACGCAATTTTGTATATAAATGAAAATGGCTGCAAATGGAGGGCACTGCCAAAGGAATTTGGGAATTGTGCTGCGATGTACAAAAGATTTAGTCTTTGGACTAAAAGTGGAGTATTACAAAGAGTTTTTGCAGCCTTGCAGGTAAGTGTCAATACACCCTAATTCGCTTGCTATAGCACGAAGCATTATCTGTACGCCACTCTTTTTGAATGATGGGGTCTTTATTGACAGTTATGATAAATAAAGCTAAATTATAAGCATGAAATCTATACCGCCTGAACATACTGTAATGAAACTGGCTGATATTGCATATGCCGCGGGCGGTCTGATAATGCCATATTTCAGGCAAAACACAGAAATTCAGCAGAAAGATGACGGATCTCCTGTTACTCTGGCAGACAGGGAAGCCGAAAAGTTTATTATAAGTGAGCTTTCCCGCGGATGGCCGGACATTCCGGCTATAGGCGAAGAGAATGTTTATAATACCAATAATTATACAAATTCATACAACATATTTTGGCTTATCGATCCGCTAGACGGCACACGGGAATTTGTAAACGGCAGAGACGAGTTTACCGTTAATATTGCGCTTATTGAAAACAGCCTCCCTGTAACGGGTGTTGTTTACGCGCCGGCAAAAGAGCTTATGTATATCGGGGACTCACTGCTTGGTTCGTATAAAATTGATTCAGAAGGTAAATTACATAAACTGCCTGCAATAAATTCCGCTGACAGACCTATTACTGTGGTAATTAGCCGCAGTCATCCCAGTCTTGGGCAGGAAGAGTCGTATCTTGATGAACTTCAAAAAAATATGCCTGTTGAAATAATAAAGATGGGAAGTTCACTGAAATTTTGCGCAATCGCTGAAGGCGCCGCAGATTTCTATTTCCGCGCCGGAACCACTATGTATTGGGACAGCGCCGCAGGGCATATTGTAGCCAAAGGTGCGGACGCGCTTGTTACAGAATGGGGCATGAAGAAAGAACTGACGTACAGAGACGGGAAAGGGCTTGTAAACCCTGCTTTTATGGTATTGCGCTCCAAATGGGCGGATATACTGTTAAAGTAATGTTCCCCTTGCTTTGCAGGGGAACATTACGAGAGGAAAATTTATGATTTATACTCCCCGCAGGGGAGTCAAATTGCGGCGGCAATTTGGTGGGGGTAAGGCGCACAGCGCCGCCCAACAAACGATAGAGCGATAGCGATGAAGTTTGTTGTAGCAAGCGGAATTAAGCCGGAGTGACTCCGGCGCAGTGGAGCGTTGCGCTCGAGTGTTCCCCTTGCTTTGCAGGGGAACATTACGAGAGGAAAATTTATGATTTCTATATCTCTTTTAAGCGCTGATTTTATGAAACTTTCGGAGGAGATTGAAGCGGTTGAAGACGCCGGAGCCAATATGCTGCACCTTGACATAATGGACGGACACTTTGTACCGAATATAACTTTTGGTCCCATGATTGTAAAACAGATCAGAAAGGTCACAAGTTTACCTCTGGATGTTCATTTGATGATTACTAACCCTGAACAGTACATAAATCTTTTTATAGATGCAGGCGCGGATATTCTGACGGCGCATACTGAGGCGACAGTACATCTGCACAGGCTTTTAGATATGATACGACAGAAAGGCGTTAAAGCGGGGGTTTCTCTGAACCCGGCAACACCTGTTTCCGCTCTGTCCGAAATTATGCGTATGACCGACCTGATTTTAGTTATGTCAGTAAACCCCGGGTTTGGAGGTCAGGCGTTTATCCCTGAATGTGTTGACAAAGTGCGCAGAATTAAGGATATGATTCGTAAATGCGGTTCAGAGGCGCTTATTGAGGTTGACGGAGGCGTAAACCATGATACTGCTCCCGTTTTATGGGACGCGGGCGCAGATATACTTGTGGCGGGCAATTATATCTTCAGCTCCGCAAACTATGCTGACGCGATAGCCTCAATCAGACCGTTATAAATAATTAACAACAGAGTTATGAATTATGTTTAAAAATGATGAGAAAAAGACAGACGCTTATATTTCTGATATGCTTAGTGAATTTGACAGTATAAAAATGCAGGATTCATTACATATAAACGAAATCGCCGCCGAATTTTTTGAAGCGCACAACGCGCTCAGCAGTATCTCTGCGGGTGTTTCGGTTTTCGGTTCTGCCAGAACGAATGAAGACAACCGGTACTATAAAGACGCCTACAATCTTTCCGCGCTTCTTGCAAAAGCTGGTATAACGGTTATAACAGGCGGCGGTCCGGGTATCATGGAAGCCGCTAACAGGGGAGCCATTGAAAACGGCGGCGCGTCTGTCGGGCTGAACATAATGTTGCCCAATGAGCAGAAAGGGAACGGATATACCAGTAAAGACATAGTTTTTAAGCATTTTTTTGTGCGTAAAGTTATGCTGGTGAAGTATGCCAAGGCTTTTGTGTTTTACCCGGGCGGGTTTGGCACTATGGATGAGTTTTTTGAAATAATTACCCTTGTACAGACTAAAAAAATACTCTGTTATCCTATAATTCTGGCGGGTTCCGAGCATTGGAATGATTTTCTGGGCTGGCTGAAAAAACAGATGATCCAAAACGGATATATTATGCCGGAGGATTTGGACTACTTTAAAATATATGATACTCCGGAGGAGATAGCCGGGCATATAATAAAATACTTTATTTGACTTTTACATATAACTGTACCATCATATAACATCAAAATTTAACAGGAGGTAATATGCAGGGTATTGATTTAAAAACAGCTCTTACAGAGCTTATCCGCCGCTCTTCCACCAGTTTTGGCAAAGAGTGGGAAGCCGCCATACGCAGCGCTTCTGAAAACGAGGAGCAGGGTACCGGCGCCCGTGTCGCGCTTGAAACAATTCTTGAAAATATTGTTTTAGCAAGGGAAAGTTCCGCGCCGTTGTGTCAGGATACCGGATTTCTGAATTTCTTTGTTGATTATCCGTCCGGAGGCAAAGAATCCGTTTATACCGAAGCGATTACTAAAGCCGTAATAGAGGCTACGGAAAAGCAATATCTACGCCCGAATGCAGTGGATATTCTGACGGGAAAAAACTCCGGCAATAACACAGGGGTAAATGCGCCGATTATTTCCTTTCACCAGTGGGACAATGACTACATCCGCATACGTTTTCTCCAGAAAGGGGGCGGGTGTGAGAATTGCAGTTCCCAGTACAAAATTCCCGACACCGCGCTGGGTGCAGGCAGGGACTTAAACGGTGTGCGCAAAGTGGTTATTGATACCGCATTTAAAGCGCAGGGGCAGGGATGCGCGCCCGGGGTACTTGGCGTTGCTATAGGCGGTGACCGCGCTTCCGGCATGAAACTTGCAAAAGAACAGCTTTTCAGAAAACCCGGGGAACGTTCAAATGACACGGCGCTTGCGGAACTTGAACAAAAGCTCCTGAAAGATATTAACGGACTGGGTATAGGTCCTATGGGATTCGGCGGTAAAACCACAGCGCTGGAAGTATTTGCCAGCACACTGCACAGACACCCTGCAACATACTACGTTTCTGTGGCTTATGCTTGCTGGGCATACCGTAACGGCATAATGACAATAAAAGGAGACGAGGTGACCTATGCTTAAGCTCACCACACCAATATCTGAACAAACTGTTCGTGATCTGCGCGCAGGGGACAGACTTTCTCTCTCCGGTCGTATAGTGACCGCCAGAGACTCCGCTCATAAACTGATGGTGGAAAAACGCCCCGATTTTATCCGCCCGTATTTAAAAGATTCTGTAATATACCACTGCGGTCCGGTAGTAGCAAAAAATCCTGACGGCACATGGCGTTTTGTTTCCGCAGGTCCCACAACGTCAAGCAGAGAAGAGCCTTACGAAGCGGATGTTATAAAAGAGTATCAGGTGCGCGGGGTAATAGGCAAAGGCGGTATGGGCGACAAAACAATGGAAGGGCTCGTTAAGTGCGGCGCTGTTTATTTGCACGCTATAGGGGGGGCAGGCGCGCTGACCGCAAAGTGCGTAAAAAAGGTTGAAGACGTTCTTATGCTGGAAGAACTCGGTTCTCCGGAAGCGTTCTGGATAATTGAGGTTGAAAACTTTCCTCTGGTAGTCACCATGGACAGTACAGGTAACAGCCTTCATAAAGATGTAGAAAAAGCCTCTTCCGTTAAATTTAAAGAGCTGATACAGCAAAGCAAGTGAGTGTTGACCCGAAAACAGCTTTTTGTAACGCACTCTCTTTTTTAACGGTAATCCGTTTCAGAAACGGCGGGGAGTTTTATCCCAAGGCAGCGTTGTATTGGTTTGCGCCGGTAGGTCTGCTTATAGGAGCAGGTCTTGCGCTTATACATACCATGTCTGGCGCTGTTTCGCCGTTTCTGATGATTGCGTACCTCGCAATAATCACAGGTTTTCTTCATCTGGATGGTCTTGCTGACACATTTGACGGTCTCTTTTCAAACAAAAGCCGCAGGGAGAAGCTGCGTATTATGCGTGATTCACGTATAGGCGCAATAGGCGCCGCGGCGTTGATTCTGTCTTTTCTCGGAAAATACCATGCGTTTAAACAGCTCGCCGGTTTCTGGCCGTTTGTCGCAATCCCTTCTTTATCAAGATTTTCTATGGTATTCCTTTTTACGGTATTGCCTTATCTCAGAAAAACCGGGCTGGGAAAAGAGTTTTCATGTGAACGCGGAGGCAGGTTGTTCATACAGATTGCGCCTGCGGAAATAATCATACTTTTTGCGCTTGGCATACAGAGCTGGTTTTTGATTAACAGTGTATTTGCCGCGGTTCTTCTGTTTATCTTTTTATGGTACAAAAGATCTGTAGGCGGGATAACCGGAGACACGCTCGGGGCTGCGTGTGAAATAACTGAAACTGCCCTCTTTTTGACGTGCGTTTGGCTGTAGTTATGCAAAGGTACGAACACGGCGGAAATATTTGGGCTGCTGCAAAAAAACTGAATGTGCCGGCGGATTCGCTTCTTGATCTTTCCACCTGTGTGGCGGATGAATTTCCGCCGGATATTCTGCCTGTCCTGCAAAACTACGATTTTATAAAAATATTGCCGGAACCGTATTCAGAAAGTTTTTCATCTCAATATTTTAATAAGTATGGCGGACAGTCGCTTCTGACCTCCGGTACAACGGAAGCTATTTCTGCAATATGCCGTCTCTACAGCGGGAAAAAATGCGCCACCCTTAGCCCTACTTACTCTGATTACGAATATTTTGCCGCTATAAACGGCATGAATATATTTTTTCAAGACAGTTTCAGACCGGAAGACACAAAGCTGACCGGTATAAAATCAGATATCTTTTTTATTTGCAATCCGAATAATCCGACAGGCAGACTTATACCAAAGGAGATAATTGCCTCGGCAGCGGCGGAAACACCGGAAACGCTTTTTATTATAGACGAATCATATATGCAGTTTGTTGACAGACCTGACAAATATTCGTTAGAGGATGACGCCGGAGAAAATATAGCTGTGCTGCGTTCTTTTTCAAAAACCTTTTGTTTGCCCGGACTGCGTATAGGTTATATTGCAGGCTCCGAAAAGATGATTAAAAACATTAAAAAAATAATTTCACCGTGGAATGTAAACACAAACGGGCAAAAAATAGCTGAAATACTTTTAAAACTGCCGCAGCTTCCTGTTTCCGGTCTTTGTCTTGATGAAAGGGGGGAATTTCTAAAAAAACTGTCATCTTTGCCATACCTAACCCCTCTGCCCGGCGACACCCATTTTTTTCTATGCCGCCTAAACGGGATTTCAGCTCCGGATCTGTGTGAAAAGCTGTTGAAACAGGGAATACTCATCCGTGACTGTTCAAATGTACGAGGTTTGGGTGCGGAGTATGTCAGGATCAGTATGCGGAAAGGTTGGGAAAAGATTTTTATAGCAAGTTGATAAATATTCGAGATGCTTTATCTTTGTTATAAATGTTATTTGGAGTTTCTCTTTGGTATAACACGTTTGTATGTTTTGTTATCGTTTCCGTGTATAGTTATTTTTTTGTTGCGAACCAGTTCTTGCGCCCACTCCTCCTCCGTATCAAAATCGTGTGGAACCGGATCAGTTCTTTGCTCATAAAAACTGAAAGTTTTGTAAAAGTCAAACCCGTATACATCAATTTTCTTCGCACGAGATAAAAGCGCCAAATAAATCAGATGTGCACCGGATGTAGGGAGGTTTTCTCCCAGTGATTTCTTAAGCCGCGTGTACATCCTGTACGGATATACAAAATATTTTCCATACAACGCGCGTGGCGGCGAATACTTCCAAATTTGACTATATAGCAGACCTATAAACTTAAAACTTAGTTCTGTTTCACAAAGCGTTTTTAATTTTATAGCATTTCCACTTTACATTAATAATATTTTATAATAAAATACAATCATTAAATGAGGTGATTGTATGAAACCAATATCCAATGAGAAACGAGAATTATTGATAGCCGCCAAACAACGTGGCGAAAAGGAATATGATATAGCACAATGGTTACATATAA
>JAIRQX010000028.1 GCA_031256375.1 Deferribacteraceae bacterium | reverse complement strand
CATCATCTGGCGTCATATTCATCCCCGCTTCCTTATAAACATTTTGCACAAAATCCTCCGGAACAACCGGTTCCGGGGTAAAATCTCCGTCTATATCTACCTCTACCGCATTATTTTCACTGTATTCTGTATAATCATTCTGCACAAAAGCGTTAGGTACAACCGGTTCCGGAATCAAACCGTCCTCCTCATCATCATTCATACCGGCAATATTAAAGAGTGCATCGTCATTCGCGAGCTCCACCACGACATCGTCCGTCTCTTCCATAGCGTCAAACTGAGGCTCAGCGTCCTTTAAATTACTCACAAACTCTTCAGGCTGCGTCATATCGTTATACTCAGGCAGATCAGCATCAGGTCCTGAGGGGAAGAGCGGGGGAGGGGGCAAAGGCTTTTCAGTTTCCTCTAAAACTGTTATAAGATCAGAAACAGAGGCGTCCAGCACATCATCAAAATCTGTATTATTAACAGTATTGGTATCTGAATAGATCATATCAGGCTCAAGTATGTAAGGCGGAAGTTCGGGCGCGTCAGCCTCCGCGCTGACCGTTTCCGGTTCTGACAGAAATTCTTCGAAAATCTCAGGGACATCATCCGCATCATTTTCTCCCTGTTCTGAAGAAAACCGCGATTCCCGCTCTGACAGAAATGATTCAGAAACTTCAGACGCCAAGTCCGCTTCATCCTTAAATTCATCGGCGATCTGCGGCAAACTGCCTGATATATCAGAAGAACCGGTTTCAGAAGAAGGAGAGTCGCCGGATTCCATATCTGCATGACTGATTATATCTGCACCGTCTGTTATCTCTGATTTGTCATGGACAACCTGATCAGACGGCAAATCAGCAGCCTGCGCTTTTTGCCCAGCGCCCTTAACACCGCTTACTTCGCTGAAAAGTTCGGCTATTACAAGTTCGGCGCTGCTGATATTTGCGTTAACATTAAAGTTAAAATCGCTATTGTCCATATCTTCATCAAAGCTCTCATTTGACACATCTCCCGATACATTTTGCATAACATAGTTAATGTTTTCGCCCATATCCTCAAGCGCAGCCAAAAGTTCATCATCTTCCGGAGCTTTCAGATAAGCGGCTCTCAGGTATTTGGCAGCGCCATCTTTGTTATCATCAAGTTGAAAAATCTTACCGAGTAGTTTTAGAGCTTTATAATTATCCTCATCTAATGCGATTACATCAAAAAGCAGTTCCCGCGCTTCATCCTTGCGCCCCATATGAACCATCGCATCGGCAAGAATAACCTGAAGCTGCGTATGTCCGGGATTAACCGTCAGCCCTTTATGACACACAGATACAGCCTCTTCATATTTCCCAAGCATAGCGTATATTGAAGCGACAGGAAGGCTTAATGTGGAATTCGGCTGTTCATCCATTTTGGACTGGAAATAATCAAGATCCGCAAGATATAAAGCGTGGGTTTTTTTGTCCATTTAATAATTCTCTCGTAATGATCTGCGGAATAAACCTGTCTCCCGCCGGTTCATTCGTATGCGGTCAACATAATCCACCCTCGGCGAATTGTAACGCAATTATTGCGGAAACACAAGTTTATTCCACGGCAAAAGCGCTTACTTTTATTGATATATCTGATATACAATATTTTCATGAATATACAAAAATTAATAGAACAAACAGAAAATATTACCGCCCCACGTCGGCAATATGCACATAACAGACACCAAAAACCAATTTATAACGATGAGGGCTGAGGGGAAGAGTTTTACTGCGATTTGTGAAAAATTGAATATAGCAAAAAGCACCTGTTCCGAGTGGGAAAAAGCATTTAACGTGCAAATAGCCGAGTTAAAGCAACAAGAGCTTGAAACACTATACGAAACCTTTTTTATGACGAAAGAAGCACGGATAAAAAAACTTGGCGAAACCCTCAACCGGATAAATGAAACCCTCAGCAACGCCGACCTTTCAAAGTTGCCGCTGGATAAGTTATTAGACTACAAATTGAAGTTTACCGAAGCGCTGAAAGAGGAAATCCCCGAAGCGAACGGCAAAGGGTATGTTACCGTAATCTTTTCAGGAGAAGATCAACTCTCAGATGATCCGGTGTGCCAACAACATAAAGATTATCTTGCTGAAAAAGTGACTTGAGAGATTAAACAGCCTTGTTATCTGCAAAACCTCTTAAATTATTACATACGTTTTAATGTAGTTTGACATGTTTTTGACGTTAGATTAAATTATGTACTAAAAGGAGTACATAATTATGCTGGCAATTAGAACTATAGATATTAGAAATGATTTTAAAAGGGTAAGCGATCTTGTAAACTCTGGAGAAAAGGTCTTAATTGCTCGTCCTCACAACGAAAACCTTGTTATATTAAGCGAAAAGGAATATAACGAGTTGGAAAAATTACGCAACAATAAAGAATATCTTGAAAAAATTGATAGTTCACTGAAACAATTTAGTGATGGGCGTATTACTGTAAAAACGATAGAAGAACTTGAGAATATGGCAAAGTGAGGATAACTCTTACAGAAATTGCCATAAGTGAGTATATCGAATGGCAATCAGAAGATAAAAAAACGCTCAAACGCATAAACGAGCTTATACGAAGCATACAAAGAGATGGTTTTATGGGAGGAATTGGCAAACCTGAACCTCTGAAAGGACAGAAAGCCTATAGCCGCCGCATTGATAACAAAAGTCGACTCGTTTATATTGGAGACAGTGAGCAAAATTTAGTCATATTGTCACATTAACACAAATAAGCGGGGTTCTACACCATTTTCCAACGAGACTTACATACTCCAAACGATAACGAGATCTTATCAATTTGAAGTTTAAATTTGAATTAACTACTTGATGCTACCGTGATATACTTTTTAGTGAGGAAACACTAAAAACTCAATAAAGTGTAAATTAGTTTTAGATATCCCATTATAGGCAGACAGAGAAGAACCTGTACCAAGTGCGAAATTATTTGATATTGTTGTCATACCAGTAGCAGAACTTACTATACGCCCCGAATATACTGCTGTTATTGTTAGATTTATTGCGGCATTGTTTCTGATAATAACACTACTGCTACCGGTGCGGGTTACCTCACAATCTGTTTGATAATATCCAACGCCGCCGGATTACCTTTCAGCGCAGCGATATCCAGTGTTACTGTTTTCCCGCGCTTTTCGCTTCCGTCCTTATCCTTCCAGTTCGGCTGTGATATTTGGAGTTTTCCGGCGTTCTTGAAATAGCGCAATATGTTCTTGCCGGTGTCCGCTTCCGTTGGTGTCTCTGTTTCCAAATAACCTGTTGAGTTCTTCATTATTCAACCTCTCTGAAATATTTTCCATCATATACAGCGTTATCCGGTGTAAATATTGGTTGACAGAATATGGGGTCTTTGATTAGCTTTCCTGTATATGGGTTATAAAACTTACCATCGCACTGCTTGTAACCCACTGTACACATAAAGCCGTTCTTGGTATGCTAAAAAATCAAAATATCATTGATTAATGGAGCATCTTCCATGTAATGCCACGCTTGAGGCGCGTTCGTTTCCAAATACTTATCTGTTATCGCTTATTCCTTCTTTCAAGCTGTTTTTGTACCTTACCAAACTGTAATTTACTGATAATTGCCTCGTGGTTTCCTGTTATATTTGTCTGCTGATGTGTGAGAACGCCTGTATAAAAGGTATTTCTGAGTATGCCGTGTTATAGTCACTTTTGTCTATTTATTCCCTTGTCGGGTGGTAATCTGACATTTGGGACATAACGGTTCTATCGTTTTGTTAAATGATAACTCAACAATGTTTTTATATTTAAAGAGGCTGTCTTTTGCATAAAAGTCATCTGGTTCAACACATTTCATTTTGTCAAGAATTTCTTGGCTAACTTCATAGTCTAGGTAAACGAATTTGTGGTTACAATCCGGTTTGTCACAGATAGTTTCGGTAACTCTCAATCCGCAACTGGTGCATTTTGCACGGGATGCATTAATATCACGCATTTTATCGCCGCAATATGGACATTTATCTTTTTTGCCAATAATATTTACTATTAACTTTAAAAATAATAGTTGTAATCTGCGGTAGGAATTGATATCAAACATTGTAAGTGGCAGAAACGCTATCTTCTCATCATCATTATTATTAGCGTATGTGGTAAGTATTTTTTCATTTTTTTCACATTTTGGCAGGGCTATTACAGCGTAACTATTTTTAGTATCCTTCAGAAAAACAGATGCATCATTTTTCATAGAATCGGAAAAACAAGTCTGGTTATCGTCCTTAACATCACAAAATGACGGAAAAATCTTTATCTTATAAACTTTTGGCACACCGTATTGTTTATGTTTGTCCAATATCGCTTTTTTTAATACATTGTAGCGCGCTTGTTCTTCTGCTTGTTGCTTGCCACGGCTTTCTTGTCTCTTAAACAATCTACAATAATCATCAATATCTTTTTCAGTCGTTTCATTATTCCAATATAATATCTGGTTTTTGTATTCAAAATTTTCATAACTATCGCGTGGACACTCAAGCGGAGGAGCAATTTCTAATTCGCGTTTTTGATCATCCATAACTGCAACAGTTATATTTCCGTCTTCATCGTTGACAAAAATTTTTATATCATCAGAATCTCTGCGAAAGACCCCTTTACCCATCTGCTTAAAGTTCATTCTATATGCCGCATACTCACAAAGGGTATTGCAAAACAATCTATATTCATCACGCTGCTCAGTTAAATCTTCAGGATTAACTATATCTTTTTCCACTAGATTAGTAGGTTTTTGAATATATTTCCATAGCTCAAAAATAACATTATAACTTTTTTCCATTAGCAGGATGTTAGTTTCATTAATAGGTTTAGTAACATTTTTAGCTCCTCTTAGATATTTATAAAGCTTACTTTGGTGCAGAAATTGGTATTTTTTCCATAAATATGTTGTTTTTATATACAATTTTTCTGCATATACAACCTTTTTAGATAAATTTTCGTATCCAACATTATTTTGTTTATTAATAAGTTCATTAACAGCCTGAGCGAAACCTTTGTCAAAACCAAAACTATCGGTTTGTACACCACTGTCAAGGATGTCTTTAATATTATTCAATTTATCTTGCAGGTCAGTTCGGTTGCGGCTCAGAAAATTACAAGTCCAATCTAATGCTGTTTTTACAAAACGATTTTCATAAATCTGAAAATCATCATCCTCAGCTCGGGAAAAAAGCCTTTTCGGTTTTAAACCTTTTGCGGTTATCGCAAGCCAATCCTCGCTGTGTGAAGCAAGATATGGTATAGATTCATAACCGACACGTTTTACCGTTTCTATCGGCTTAACTTCGTTAATTGCTTTGAGATGGGATATAGGTTTTTCGCAAATCTTCTTAAACGCTTGATATGCGTCTTCTATTCTGCCGAGAGTATCTGAAATGTCAATGAATTCAGTACTCTCCTTCACTGCGTACATTTTTAACTTCCCTCCTCTAATAGCCTCAAGCGGAGAGTCTTTTACTTTCGAAATTTGATAACCGAAGTCACGGTATGCATCAGAAAACTTCGGCGGCAATGGTTTAGCATTATTATGAAGTGGCATAAGACATTTCCCCTTATTTCATCTCTGTATTTGCAAAATACGAGTTATACTTTATCTTCATTATCTCTCACTGAGTACCTTAATCCTATTTTCTATCAATTTCTGTGTTTTCGGATATGCAGTTGTTTTTCCCTGCAATTCCAGTAAAGCTTTGCTGTCATCAGTCATGATAACCTTGCGAAGAATTTTAGTTGATATTTGATAATCCAGCGCTATGTCGAGTTTCCCCCCTGCCGCTTCAAAAACTGCGGCAAATTCAATTGCCTTGGTTACAATACGATTACCAAAGGATACATTAAACTTATCCCCTAGCAACGTATCAAGCTCTTCCAATTTTGGTTCAATTTCGTCTTTTATTTTGGTTTTATTTATTGCCTCCTCAAAAAGTCCCGTAAGCCGTTTGGCAGAGATATACATACGTTTAACAGAAGAGTTATAACTTTCAGGTACCCCTCTTTTATTAAGTGATATGATTTGCGCACGATCGTAAACCTTATCGCTTATTTCAAAAGTAGATTCATCCCTGTTCGCAGTACCGACAAACCAGATATTTTCGGTAATTTTTATTTTTCTGCCGTCAATCAAATTTTTTGCTCCGGTAAGCCCGCTTAAATTTTTGAGATATTCGAAAAGTTTTGTTTTCTCATCATCAGAAGTTTCATGAGATAATTCACCTTTGCGGCTTTTCTCAATCTTTTCCCAAATTGAATAAACACTCTCTGATTCTTTACGCATTTTTTCTTTCACTTTTTCCGGCAGTTCCAGCGGAAGGGTGCGCATATCGGAAGCCACAAGCTCAATTTTCCATTTTTCTTTGTCCGGTTCCTCCAAGACAGCAAGAAAATCAGAAAAATAGTATTCAACTCGGGCTAAGTTCATTTCGTCAAGAACAATAAAAGTAGGTATGTCAATACAACGTTCATTACCGCTACGATATAACTCAATAGTAAAACTCTTGGCGTTAAATTTCTTATTAAAGTCGTTATAATAACCAATAAGTTCGTTTCTGTCGCGCCATGATGATTCTACCGGAATCAAACGGTTGAATCCGGAAGTCGCTTTTGCAAAAATGCGCGGCAGACTTGATTTGCCGGTACCCGACATCCCTTCCAAAATAATTAGCCTACTAGCCGCCATACCTGCCAAAAATGCACGGATATCGTCATCGGAATAAAAGAGCAGCTCACACTTACCGGCATAATTTTTGACATGTGAAACAATTTCGGATAGACTCTTCAACTGTTCACGCCCTGTTTTTTCCTTTATTTTGTTTATAAAATCGTCACTTTCAGTTTCATCATCAACCTTTGTCAGATCCGGACAGGTATCGCCTGTTCTGCTTTCAAGGGCAGTTTTATGCTTATCCAGCTCTTTTAGCAAATGTTCATTAAGCGCATTTGTTGCTTCCACCTCTTGCTTAATTGCTTCCAGCTCTTTTTGAGAACGCCGTACGGCGCTTGCCTCTTCATGAAATCGGTCACGTTCCCGCTCAAGAGCTTCAAGCTTTTTCTCAAGTGTCTGAAATTGTTCCGCCTTCTTTTCCAAGGGGCGAACACTTTCGTCATCGGGGTATCTTTTGTGCAATGACACAAGCGAATCATATTCTGCCTTTAGCTCTTTTAATTCCAAATACAACCCTTTAACAGTTGCGCTTTTCTTGCCTTCAGTAGAATCACCAATTTCTGTTTTAATTGAATCTATTAAGATTTGAAGGTCATTATATTTTTTAGTTTGCTCATTATATTTTGAACTCAAATTCTCATATTTTACACATTTGTCCGATAATTCAAGGGTGAGTTCTTCAACTTTAACGGGGGAAGCCTCTGAATATCGTTCCTTTTGAAGCTTAACAAAGTTTTGCATCTCTGTAAGCTCCTCTTTTTGTAATTCTAAATCCAGTTTTTCTTTGTCTAATTTAATTTGTTCAAATCCTAAGTTCTTTTCTCGCTCTAAAAGCTTGTCGGATTGGATTTTTAAATCATCGTTATGCTTTTTTATAGCGTTGCGAGCATCTTCATTCGCTTTTTTAATAATTTCAGATTTTTCCTTCTCTGCACTCTCATAAATTTCTTTTGCCCTTTCCTCCGCCTCTTTCTGCCCTTTTATAGCTTCTCCAAGATTTTTACTGGCTTCGTCTTTTTTGTTCTGAAATTCCCTGAATTCTTCTGCATTTTTATTACGCTGTTCATCAAGTTCAGATTTAAGTTTACTCTTTCTCTCATTATAGCCATTAATTTCAGCTTTTAGCTTTTTAATTTCCTCTACATGGCTTGCATATTCGGTTTCAAGCTGTTCAAACAATTTTTCTTTTTTGCTATTGAATTCTGCTTCAGTAGCGCTGCTTTTAACATCCTCAATTTTTAAAGGAGATGCAGGCTGATCGTTTTGCTTTGGCTGAGTTTGTTGTTGAATTGGTTTTTGTTTGTTAAGTTTACTTTTGTGACCCATTTTGAGAGACCTCCTTTAATGACTCTAATAATCTGTTAGCTATACCAAAAACTTGCTCAATATAAAAATCGTAATCTATTGATGTAATTTTAGACTCCGCTTCATGACTTGCCCGATTGCGAATCCGGTTTATTTTTCTAACAACCTCTATATATTCATCCAGATTATCCTGATAAATGAAACGTTTTATCTCTACTGACGCACAGTAGGCATTAACTGTCAAAATATTAAACAGCTTCTCTAAAACACTATTACCATATCTACCATCAAGCTTGCTGATTGCTTTTTTAAATATATCCCCATCACCTTGCAATGTGTTACAATTAATGCCCGCAATTTTTGCAATACTAGAGACAGTCTTTTCTGTGCCGGAACAGTTAATATCTGACAATACTTTATCTTTTATCAGCCTGAGATTATTCCCACCTGTTGTATGTATAAGTTTATTCATCAGCGCTTCAAAAAGCTTCCGGCTAAATCCTCCGATGATGCTTTCCCGCTTGAATCTACTCAAATTCGTCTCGCACATAAGTCCGTATATTTCAGCTACATCACGATACATTACTGAGTATCTGTTCTTTTCAGTCGCAAGTAATGGTAACTGTTCCAAAATATAGACACTTTTATCTTTTTCTCCGACAGATTTTTGCCTGCTTAACTTTGATACTTCACTGTCAATAACATCCGTCAGCTTTTTGTTGGCAAAGTATACCGGTTCCGAGTATTCTTTTATCCATTGTATCTGCCGCTGAAAAAATTCGTCGTCTATCCCACCTAAATCAAGCGGTGAATAAACAGTAAAACCTCCGGGTTTTTCCGGCGATATAACAATTCTCATATTTAAATATAAATCTTTAGGCGGTCGTTTAAGTAGCCGCACGAAACTCTTTTTTGTGTATTCAGGTTCTGTTATAACAACACTTTGAGTAACGGAATTATCAGGCTCGTCATATTCATATTCATCAAACGTTTCATAGTCAGCATAAACGTCTTGCGCCTCCTGAATTGTAATTTTATTGTTTTCCTGTTCATATTCCAATTCAAGGATTCGCAAATAACGCTTATAAGCTTGTTCAACCTTCCAACGCTTTGGACGTTCACCGGAGAAGGGTAACTTTCCGTCATCAAGCGTCAGCTTATTCTTTGCTGCCTCACTATCGGAACGAGCTATCTTCCCTAAACTGCCTTCATAAAAATATTGCAAAACATCCTTTTTGATTGCGCTCACAAAAATAAAACCAAAACGTCCATTGTTGGAAAAACGCTGTTTACGTATCCCTTTAAGATATTTTCTGCCGTCCTCAGTGAGCTCCCATTGATGCCCTGTTTGTTTTGATGCAAATTTATTATTCTCAAGCTGACATAAAACTTGTTTTGCTAAACTCTCCGGAATTTTTAATGATTTTGCTACCCCTTTTTCAGAAAGTCCAATGGAAATCAGTTTTAGAGCGGCTTCTTCATATGCGTCTAACTCGCTGTCGAGCAAAGTATTTACCTCACATTCGTAAGCAAGAACAGGAAATGCAATATCTATAGCATTTGTACTATTTGGAAAGTCTCTAAGGGAAACCACATCAATACTCACGATAATAACCCTCCCCTTTATCTTTACATTTGATGTAAAGCGCCTCAAAGTGATCAATCTGATTCAGTGTTTCCGCATCACCGTACACAGAAAGGTGTTTTTTAGCGCGGCTGAAAGCTACACAAATACGGCTCTTTTTTACAAGAAATCCAATGCTCTTCTGCTTGTTGTCCTTTATTCCATTCGATCGGACACAGGAGAGTAGTACATAATCAAACTCTTTGCCTTGAAAAGCATCTACAGTGTTAATTTCAACGTTTGAAAGCCACTCTTCGTTAATAGCGGATGTAATACCTTTTATTAATTCTGCCTTTTGAGCAGAATAAAAAGTTATAACACCGATAGTGCTTCCCTGAGCTATTTCAAGAATGCGTTTTATGTCATAAGTCACCTCACTGACTTCCGCAGGGCGCGATTTGGAAATACCGCCCACCTCTTGTCCCCTGTTTTTGGAAACATTTATATAAGAGAGAGCTTTCCCATTAAACAATTCCGGCGGAATTATTCTGTCTTCAGCGGTAATTCCTGATTTTAATGTGCCGTCATAAAACTGCTCGCTGACAAACTCGCAGATATCGGGGTGCATTCTGTACTGAGTATCCAAAAATATAGATTTTGGACGAATTCCTTTGGAAAACATTTCATAAAGCCGCTGAAACAGGCTAATGTCTATCCCCGGCAAATCTTTATATTTTGGGTCATCCAAAATCAGTTTCAGCACATCAGGTTCAAGCATATGAGGAAGTTGCTTGTGGTCGCCAACAAGAATTATTTTTCGTCCCATTGACATAGGAATGAATAAATCAAGCGGGTTTGCACGAGCAGCTTCATCAACAATCACCAGATCATAAGTGTCGTAGTCAAGCCTGTTTTTGCTTAACTGCAAGCTTGTTTGACAGGTTGCCGCTGTTGTAAGCGAATATTTTGCTACAATACTATCATATTCGTTTTCGAGACGGTCTAGGAATTCTCCTATTACAAGCGATTTTTTTGTTTCCAAATCAACATTTAAAGACAGATAACTGTTTGAATATGTGTTGTCGAGTTCCAAAATACATCTTTTAATTGCTAGCTCGTTTGATAAATCTACCATTTCTTCCGGCGCGCAAAAAATGGTCAGAAGTTTTTTTACAGTCTCAACATATCTGTTAAAAATTGCGTTATCTGGTTTATCATCATAAACTGCGGAAATCGCACTAATATCTTCCTGTGTGATTTTTAGGTCATCACGGTTTCGTAAATGGGCAACTAATCGCCGTGCATTGTCTGCACCATCGTCTGAAAAAGCCTCTCTTGTTAAACGTTGCGCTTTAAGTTTCTTAACGATAGGGTCAGGTTCGTCATTAATTATGCGTTTACGTTTTTGGTATCTGTTCGCAATTGCCTGCGCTGTACTGACTAACTCTTTAGGATACGTTACCTCGGTAAAAGACAGATATTTCTTTATAATTTTAACAGCCGCGCCAATAGTTTCTCCGCTATTTTTATAGACGAAGAACTCATCAGTCAGCGCTCTTTTTTGTTCGGCAAAAATAAGCCCCGCATTATCTACCGCTTCGTTTTTAAGAGAATTTTTTACTTCACTAAACCACATTTCCATAATCTTTTGGTTTTGTTCTTCATTCTTTCTACCAATACGCTGGGCGGGTATATCTCCCGGCGATTGCTTTGAAATAGCATTTTCTACCGCTTCGTTCTGAAAGCTGGAAATAAGGATTTTCGGACGCTGACCAATATCATTCTCAAATATTTCACGGAAACGTTCGCAGATAGCTTGAATTACAGTTGTCTTGCCTGTACCAGGGGGACCTTGTATCAACGCTATATCCGGTGTGTTTATTGCAATATCCAATGCCTTTTGTTGCATTTGATTCATGCTGGTCGCTTTTTTGAAATTCTTTTTCAGTTCATTAGTTATAGCTTTACTGTCACCCCAATTACTATCCAAGCTGTATTCGGAAACCCCCTCTTCAATAAGACGGACAATATACTTTATCGGTGATAAATGTGACAGCATTCTCTGTTTGGCACGCTCCCTGCGCTTTATTACCATGTAGTCGCCGGCGGTTGACAGTACAAGCCGACCTTTGATTGGCACAGGCGACAACAAATCTGTATTGGATTTATAAGTCACTAAAATATTATTCGGTTTCATCTCCTTAAACTGACCGACCCTGACTTTTTGACCCTCGATTATTACTGCAAGCTCATAACCGATGTATTCTGATGATATTTGTTCATTAACTGAAAATTCAAAATATGTACCACTAACATCTTGTATTTGCTCTATATTGGTATAGACTACCTCGCCAAAATCAGAGGCTTCATTTTCAATTTGCTTTTTTGAGAGTTCATTGTAAGCTTCCCAACGGGTAAAATAAGGCGCATCACTGGAAATTCGCTCTAAACAACGTGAAAATTCATTATTAATACTACCGTCACCGGATTCCTCTACAAATTTTATTGACGGCGCAATATAAACATCCACCGGTAAATTTGCTCTATCTCTTGCATAATCAACATCAACCTTTGAGGCAATCAGCCCTCTTACAGTATTTTGAGCATATAAAAAGCATTTGTCCGACAGCAATCGGATATTAGCTTTATTCTTTACTGTATCTTTGTAACTTAATAAAAAAATTGTCGGTTTGCCCAAACCGTCCCATACAAACATTTCTTTAAGTTTCTCAACTGTGTTTCTCTCTAAAACTTTCTGAGACACCTTAATCACAATATCTGTTTTGTATTCTGTTAATGACCTAAAACTATACGCTTGTATTTCAATACTGTCACTGTTTACCCCCTCTATTATGAAAAGGCATTTAATAATATTTTGCTCCTCGCTTTGAAGCAAATCATCTACATATCTGGCAGTATGTATATCCGTAGAGCAAAGGTATCGTGTTTTTCCAAACGGTTCCACATAGAATTCTTTGTCTTTATTTGTTCTTGAAATGTGAATAAGGTCGTTCACATCATAACTGGCTACCTGTTTTGAGACAAAAGACAATTTAATCTTAGCTCTTTTTGCAGAATGTATATCTGATATTTTCACCTCTTATCCTCCATTTATCTTGTCGCAAATTTTGCTATGCGAATAAAATTAAAGCTTTTGCCTTCGCATGAAATTTTTGTCGCCTTTTTATTGCAAACACCAAAATATATCTCATCACCGGAATTTAAGACTATATCCCCTTTTTGACCTAAAGTTTGAAATTTCTCTGTATTACAGGGTTTTACGCAGATTCCTTCCTTGTCAAACTCATTGTAAAGATGATATTCATTGCCAACTTTCACAATTGTAACATAATTTGCTGAATATACATCCGTTTCGGCATAATCAAAATCAGCGCGCAGAACATAAAAACTCTTAATTTGATTTTTACCCTCACGCAATATGTATGATGTTACCAACTTTTCGGATAACTTTTGCGGCAACGATTTTGAGTTTTTATCAATCTCGGAATACAACCTGTCTATGAAGTTCAAGTACGCTTTAGGTTCAGACTCCCCGTTACACCATGGGCACGGTAAATATTTCCTCTCAATCTTTCGGGGGTAATGCCACGCTCCGCAAGACGGACATTTTATTATTTTATTACTTGCTTCCAAAAACGCAAATTCAAAATCTTTCGCTGATGGACGTTCCATGCGATTAATCTTACCCGCAACAAAACAACGCTCAAAAAGCTCTTTAAGTTTGCCAGTAAAAGCAATATCAGAAGGAAGCATATTGGATGAGTTTGTGTCAGTTACATATTCAGCTTTACCCGCATAAGCAGTTTCCTCATCTTCTGGTGTACCATCTAAAATTTCATCGCTTACATACGGATGTCCGATTCGTAATAGTTCAAAGAGTAGTACAGCAAGTGAATAGTTGTCTGAAAAAAGGTCAGGATTTTTCGCCCTGCTGATTATTTCCGGCGCAATGTACCTTGGAGTGCCAAGAACTGAGGTATTTCCTCTGCCGGCAATATAAATGTTGTCAATATCTATCATACGAACAGAGGCTTCCCTACTATTAACTTTGACCAAAATATTATTGCCTGAGATATCACAATATGACAGATTATCAGCACTTAACATTCTGAAAGCCTTTGCTATTATGTAGCCAATAATCAGTCGCCCCCTGAAACCATGTCCGGAGTTGTACCAATCAGCAAAGCTTTTATTTGAATCAGGTATTAAATACGAATTGAGCGATTTATGCTCGGTCACTCTATCCATAATATAACCGATATAGGGTTTTTCGATCAAATCATGAATTTTCACAAAGTTTTTTGGTTTTTTTACATTCTGCACAAAGCTCAATTTTTCAATAATATCTTTGCCAATGTGTGGTAAGTCGCTTGGGTAATATAGTTTTATCATATGTTTGCCGGATATTTCTTTGTAAACAACACCCTGTGATCCATTTCCGGCTATCTCGGCGACAGTATATCTGTTTCCGCTCTTTGCGCTAATTACTTGCCCGGTGAGGTTCTGAAATTTATGGTTCACAATAGTACAATTCCCAAGGTTTTATCATCTGAATTATATTTTGACATTTCAGTCAGAATACTTTCAATGCTTTGTCGGAGTTCAGAAAATTCCTTTATTTTAGCTATTTCACGAACAAACTCTGATTCATGTTTTTCAAGTATTCCGTTTGATACACCGTCTGTTGAAATGAAAATAATACCGTCATCCCGTTTCGTAATCTTTTTTGTCCAATACGCGGCAGGGTTCATGCCATGTGATAAGCATATGGTTTCATTTATAAAATCGTTTGCCGCATTAGGAGCAGTTAATGTTTCTTCATATGAAAAAATAGATAACAAACCGTCACCTACTGATATGGCGATAAGCCAGTTGTCTTTTCCGAATACAGCTTTAAGCGTTGCCGAGTAGTTTTTAGCAACGCTGGTGTCAAAAAACTCTGTCCATAACTCTGCAAACCGCATTACTATATTATTGCACTCAAAACACAATCTGGCATCAGCAATTTCAAGAAGAATAAGTTTACAGATAAGTGTCGCCATTTGAGAACCAATTTGCGATCGTTCGCAAGATCCGAGACCGTCAGAAACCGCAACGCAAAACACGTTACCAAACGCAAAAAAATCTATGGCATCTTGATTCGGTTTACCGTTTTTGACATGGAACTCCCCTATTTCAGATACGCCTAAGAAGGATAGTTTACCGGTTTGTTCTTGCTTAACTATCATATAACAATATCCTCAGAGTCAAAATCAAATACGGGAGCCACCACAGATGCGACATTAGGATTCACACTATTCAATCGCAATATAGCGGACATAGTTACCCAGCGAAAGAACGCCGTTATTCCTGATGCATTATTTGCTTTAATAACAGGGATTTCTGGATTTTTTACGAACGCTTTCAGCATTTCCATATCTGCATCTGCACCAATTCCCATAGCAAGCCTTTGACACTTTGCTGAACGTATACCTGTATGTAGCTTTTTAAGTGGCTCCCAATCAAGATAGTTTCGGTTATTGGACATAAAATCGGTTGGTTGACCATCACTTATAAGAACTAAAGTCGGCGTATAAGATCTTGAGTTGACAATATTTTTGTCGTTAATCATGGCGCATACTATGTCAAAAGCCTCACCCATTGGAGTGTTGCCATTTGCGGACATTTCTGCAATCGAAACAGTGCCAATATCGGCAAGTTGCTGAACAATGCTCACCTCCCCACCAAAACCAACGACAGCAAGCTGAAATTTTCCTCTGATGTCATCAACATTTTTCAATGCATATGTCATCTCTCGCAATGCAAGATTAAGTTCATTAATTTTTTCGCCGTTCATACTTCCTGAGGTGTCTGCCAATATGAAAATCGGCAATGCTCTCGGTTCTTTCAATACAAAGTCGTTTAAGCTCATTTTATGATTTTCCCCTTATTATTTACTGCTTCTATATAGGACTGTTTCACTGTTTATTTAACATTTCTTTTGAAATTTTTCTTAAAAAAGTATTTAACATACGACTTGCGCTTGCTTCCTTAGTACGGTATATACTAGCGATTTCCCGCATCATTGGTATTTTCCCATGTGTAAAATAGCCGGAATATATATCTTCATCAACGAAGGTTAAATCCTGCATAATCTCTTTTAAAAATTGCGGTTCATCAATTTCATCAATCAACCGGGCTGTCAATAATTTTGAGAGTAATGGTTTTGTACGTTCTTGTTGCTTACGAAATGCAGTGTTTATTAAAACAGCAATTTCACGCGCTGAACTAGCATTAACAAGTGCTTCTTCTGGCGTTTTTGTTGAAACAGCAATATATTCAAATAAATTATTTTCGCTACCATCTCTATTTGATATTTTATCATTACCTGATAGTATTGTCGCATTATCATTAATAGTGATTGCATCCTGAACTTCCAGAATGGTTATATTCAGGGTCTCCGCAATATTACTTTGGAAATCTTGATTATAAATATCTTTATTGCGTTTCTCTGCATATTTTATAACTTTACGAATAGTCTGCTCTGTTTTTTCACTAATGGTTATGCCACCTCGGCGATCGTTTGCAACCTTTTTCCCTTTAGTCACATAAAGTGTTTTTTTGAGCGAAGTATTGAAATAATTTAAGAATACGCCGTGTTCCGCCTTATATGCTTTTATGCAAGCCTTAGCGGTGCAAATTATTTCTAATCCTATTTCATTAAAATCTTTACGGATTATTTGCATTAATTTGGCGATGTCATTAAGTAGCCGTCTTTCCTCGGTGACAAAAAGTTCTACATTATCAGCGTAATTAATCAAAAATAACGGCGATTCATTTATTAATATTTCGAGTTCTTCTCTTATTTTCATTAATCGCCTTGTTATTTACGAAAGTAGTGTTTCGAGCAACTTTTTTGCCGCATTGCAATCTTTGCACTCAATTGTGTTGGCAATTGAATTGAGATAAAACAGTGCTGTCATGTCAAAAAGTTCAGGATTGATTGGTCTGTTATCTTTGTCAAAATCTACCTTACCGTAAACAATGTTGATTATTTCTGCATTAAAGAATTTTATAGCAAAATTTAGCACTGAAAACACAATAATCGGCAAAGATTTTGGTCCGAAAGTTATATCAGCATAAATAGACACACCCTCCGAGAGTTCATCCACCATTTCTCTGAGCAGTTTTTCCTGAACCTCGCGACTTTCGTTGTGCGGTGTTGATAAAATCTTATACTCAATCTTCGCGCCTATACCGACATTAATACCATCAAGTTCGCAAATGAATTTATCAGCATTTTTATCGCTGTTACCGCCTATATCTTCTTTCTTAAGCAGAACAACCTTGACCTCGTCACCCTTTCTCAAAGCATGGGACAACAACCCGTTTATGGGAAATAATACCTCGCCATTGTAATCAATTGTACTATTACCAGTAACCTTGTATATGCAGGGTTTTATCTGCTTCATCATCATGATGTTGCAAAATATTACTTTTTTCATATCTTTTATGCTCCAATATCGTAATAGCCATACTTATCTGTTTTGCGGCAGTGTCGCCGTATAGCCTTAAGCTTAGATCGTCTGTCAACATCATTATAATACTTACGTTTGTAAATCTATATAGGAGGAAATTATTCCAAACTTAACATTTTATTTTAACATGTCTCTATACTGTTTTGCTAATCAAATAAGACAGTTGTTAGCTGTCTATGGGGTATCTATAGCGCTTCCATTAATTAACAACAATATCCGTTAAATCGAAACCAACCTTTCACATTAGGCATCAAAATTGCATTAAATGTTAACGGCAAAGCTGTACACAGTTCCTCTGGTGAACGCGCTTTCATCTTTCGTCTTATTTCCCCACCCTTCAGTCATAATGCAACTGAAAAGACAGTATAAATCCGGCAAGTATCTGGGTAAAAGATGTTTTTCTGTACTTCTGCACGGTAAACCGGGTACTGGAAAAACAGAATTCAGCAAATATCTCGCTAGAATGATGAAAATGGAAGTTAATGTAGTCAGAATATCGGATATAATGGATAAATATGTTGGTGAGAGTGAGAAGAACATTAAAAGGACGTTTGCTGAAAGCAATAATAGGGTATTGGTATTTGATGAAGCTGATTCTATGCTTTACAGCAGAGATAACGCCGAAAGAAGTTGGGAAATAAGCCATGTAAACGAATTTTTAGCGCAGATGGATATGTTCAAAGGGATTCTGGTGTGTACCACAAATTTGCTCAGTTCTTTGGATGTTGCGGCAATCCGCAGATTTGATTGGAAAGCTGAGTTTTTTCCTTTAAAAAGCGACCAGATTTATAAGATCCTCTGCCATTATTTTTCAGATGTTGATTTCTCAGGTTATATTGATGATTTTAATATGTTTGACGGCATTTCCGCAGGGGATATAGCTGTGGCGGCAGGTAGGTTTTTAAACGGTAAGTCAACTGCTGACGAAATCATAACTATTCTGAGAAATGAAATGAAGTATAAACCTACAAAGCAAAAGAGCTTGGGATTCAGTTGCGTATGAATTATGAAATAGAAGCATTTTTGTTGACAAACAACTGTAATAAGTGCAAATAGTAAGCAATCAGGAGGCTTAACTATGAATAAACAGGAACTAATTGACAAAGTAGCCAAAAAAGCAGGGATCTCAAAGAAAGATACGCAAGCCGTTATTGACACAATAACAGAAGCTATTATGGAAACAGTGAAAAAAGGCGATAAAGTGACGCTTGTTGGTTTTGGTTCGTTTTCATCCGTTAAACGTGCCGCTCGTAACGGTCGTAATCCACAAACTGGAAAAACTATCAAAATTCCTGCCCGTAAAGCTCCAAAGTTTTCTGCTGGCATAAGTTTTAAAGAAAAAGTTAAGTAGCTTCCAAATAGTTACCAAATTCAGTCTCTGTTGTGCCGGAGAGATATATTCTTCATAATGAAACCAAATTTAGAATTCAGGAGCTAATATGCACCCATTAAATCAAATTCTTTACGGACCCCCGGGAACAGGTAAAACCTTTGACACAATGAGAATAGCTGTTGAAATAATAGAGGGAAAAGCACCGAAAGAGCATGAGGAATTAAAGAAACGCTATGATAATTACGTAAAGCAACAGCAAATTACAATGGTAACATTTCATCAAAGTTATTCTTATGAAGATTTTGTAGAAGGTATAAAGGCTGAAAGCAATGATTGAAAACTCTCCTATAACTGTATTGATGGTAGACAGACTTGTGAATCACATGAAAATAGGAGATATTGTCGTTGTTTCAAAAGGAAATAATTTTTTCAGAGCAATTGGCGAAATAACCGGGGGTTATGAGTATAAAGAAGATATAACTACTGTTGATGAATATGTACAGTGCCGAAAAGTCAAATGGTTAAAGGTTTTCGATGACGGCGCACAACCAAGTCAACTCATTTTTAAGAAAGAAATAATGCAGCGAACCCTTTATAACGCAAAAAAATCCATTGACAGAGAGAAACTCAGTAAATTTCTTGCAACTAAAATTGAAAAGAAGCCATATGTGTTGATTATTGATGAGATAAACAGAGGTAATATATCCCGTATCTTTGGAGAGTTGATTACTCTTATTGAGGACACTAAACGAAAAGGTGGAGAAGATGAGAGAGAAATCACCCTACCTTATTCAAAAAAACCATTTGCTGTACCGGACAACCTGTACATCATTGGTACAATGAACACTGCCGACCGTTCACTGACTGCCATAGATTTAGCCTTAAGGCGCAGATTCCATTTTGTAGAAATGCCGCCAAAATATAAAGAGTTAGACATGATGCTTGAATGTGTTTACCATATCAAAGGTAAACAGGCAGATACAGCTAAATTAAGTCATATTAATTTGCCTATCCATGAATGGATTTTTTCTTCCTTTTTAGTTGAACTGGCACAGTTGATACGCAAGGGTTTTAAGCATGATTACATATTCGCTGAAGAGGAAAGTAATTTTCTTAGAGGGCGTTTGGATGTAATCAAACAACTCCGTCAAACCCCGGACAGACAAACAAAATTTCATATAAAGTATAGCCAATACGATATAAATAGAGTTGAAAACAGGTTGATAAAAAGTGCCTTGGAATGTATTTTAAAAGTATCAAAAAATCTTAATAACAAACGTATGGCTACAGAGTACGCACACATACTAGATGAAATATCCCCTTACACTGAATCGTTGAAATACTTGAATAAATGGTCAGAGTCACGGGATATGGCAACATATAAAAGTATTCGTCCTTGGTGTGAAATGATTTTAACAGGACTAAATCCTTTCTTCCAAAGAGGCAAACATAAAGGAGTTGCATTACTTTTCCCCATGGAACGAATCTTTGAAAGCTATGTGACACACCATATCAAAAAACTGGTACCATCTATTAATATTCAGGCACAAAGTGAATATCTTGCAAGACACAACAACAGCAATTGTTTTCTCTTGAAACCAGACTTATATCTAAAAGATACTTATGTACTTGATACAAAATGGAAACAGCTTAATATAGGCGCAAAAGATTATGGAATCGACATAGCAGATATGCGTCAAATGTTTGCTTATGGGCATAAATACCTACAAGGTAGAGGCGATATGATGTTGATTTACCCTGTGACTAAAGATTTTACAAAACCGCTGAATTGTTACTCTTTCAGTAATGATTTGCATTTATGGGTGGTTCCATTTGATTTAAGCACAGATTCTTTGATAGGCAATGAAGTATGCAGAGAAAAATTTCCAAAATTATTTAAAATCTCTACTGAAAAAGAATAGTATTCAAAAAAGTTATTGACAATCTCAAATAGGTAAAATAATATTTCATCACGAATATTGGTTCGTAATAGATAAAAATATGCTTTTGACTACTCTTTCTTTTTCGTTGTCTGGGGCGTGAGGAGAAAGAAGAATATGCTTTTTTGTGAAAAATTAGGCAACTCCGACAAACAATGGGTATGACACAGGGATCTGTTGCCGCTGAGTTGGGTGTTACAACCCGAGCGTATCAGAACTATGAAGCAGGGCGTGTTTACCCGAAAAAAACAGCTATATACGGTAAGATTGCCTCTCTGTTTAATGTCAGCGCCGATTATCTTTTGTCCGATGAAGATAAATATGTCATGGAAGCTCACGACAAAGGTGGTTCTAAAGCAAAAAAAGATGTTCAGATGTTATTGTCTGAGGTTGGTGGGTTGTTTGCTGGCGGTGAGCTTTCAGATGATGATAAAGATAAGGTATTACGCACTATCAATGATCTTTACTGGAAAGCAAAAGAGAACAACAAAAGGTATGCTCGGAAAAAATAGAATTCGGCAAAATGAACTATGCTTTTAACCGGAGTAAGTGATTGTGAACGATGTTATTATTTCAAAAGCCAAAAAACTTGTAAAACGTTGTGGTAATACAGATCCGTTTCGTATTGCCTCTGAAATAGGCGTAAAAGTTCATTTCAGCGAGTTAGGTATGATGAAAGGGATGTATGCCTATATCAAGCGTAACAGGTATGTTGTAGTTAATAATACCATTGATGAAAATATGCAAAAGATTGTCTGCGCTCACGAATTGGGTCACGACCAGCTACACAGGGAAATGGCAAAGAATAAATGGACGCAGGAGTTTATGGTTTTTAATATGAATGAGCGACCGGAATATGAAGCCAATATATTTGCCACTGAAATCCTTTTGCCTGATGAACAGATTATTGAGTTGGCTCGCGATGGGTTGGATATAGAGCAGATAGCAAGAGCTATGTATTCTGACGTAAATTTGGTTGCTTGTCACCTCCTCCGGACCCTATATTTTTGGTTATGTCAAGAAAAAAGTTTTTGCAACTTTTAAAATATTTTGGCATTTCTGCGCAACCGCCCTAAACCCTTGCGGCAGTAAGTTTGTTATTGTGGAGGGATGCAATAGCGCTTCAATCCAATTATTGGGTTGGGGGGTTTAGGTGGTTTAGGCGGTAAGGGAATTACATACGGAACAAACTCTTGATTTTTACTAACCTCCATCCCCTGTTCTTCATTGTTATTCATTATATTTCTCTCCCCGCCTCCCTTATCTTCTCTTCAATCAGCTTTTTCACCGCTTCAGTCGGGATAAAGACCTTGCCGCCAATCTTCACCTTCGGCAGTATCCCCGTATTTGTCCAGTTGTATAAACTTTTTGGCTTAATGCCAAATACCGCCGCTACTTCATCAAACCGCATTAATTTTTTTTCATACATAATCAATCCTTCCCATTCCAATCTTCGCCATGAAATAGTCTATTAAATTCCGCTTGTTCTTCATCCGTAAAAGGCGGATAATTTATAATGCCGCCCGGATAATATCTTCCGTAATTTCCCATTACATCAAGCATCTCTTCAAATGCGGCAATAAAATCAATATTATGAAGGGTTTTATAAACCTTATGTTTTCCATTCTCTTTCATAACATCATCTTCAATTATTACAGTGTCGTATATCTCTTTTACTTTAGGGATTCCGTTCTCTTTTAAATATGGTAAATCCATTTTTACGCGCGTTCCGCCTGAAGGCTGATGAATATTAGCAAATCGCCCATCTTCTGTAAAATAAACATGAATAAATCCCTGCCCCCTGAAAGGAGCGACACAATCCAATTTTATCTTTGGAATTGAATTATCATCCATAAGATAAGAGGTTATTGAGTAAATATCTTCGTAAAGCCCGATTTTAAGATACTTTTTAACTGTTCCCATATTGATTCACCTATAATTATTGATTCATCTTTAAAATATTGATAACCATTGTCCGGTCTGAACATTGTATGTATTATGCCGCCTCTGAAAGAGATAAAATAACCGTTCTTTGTCCATGCGTTTATATCGCCGCGGTTATATCCGCTCTGCGCTATCTCTGTAATATTAGCCATTGCATCTTTTAACCCTTTTAAATCTGTAAAATGTTTGTCTTTTACGTGATTATATGTTTTTTCCGGCAATACAATTTTCCGCCCCCACACTTTATCCCAGACGGTATAAACCGACATTGAATTATGCTGATTAATCCTTTTATTAGTTTCATCTTCAGGCTTAGTTTCATCAAAATTTTCATTGTAAGTCTCATATCCAACCGGCTCTTTTATATTCGCATCAAAAGTTTCAGGATAAAACGCAACAACCGTTGTCCGGCATCCGAAATGATACGGCGGAATTCCGACATTCGCCGGAAGTTCACTTGTATCAAAATTAAATAAACTTGTATCTTTATTTAACATTGTTTCGCCTTTTTTAAAAAAATGTTGAGCCGTTTGGAGTTTATCTAATGTATCCGCCGCTAATATTAACTTTTTTTGTGCTGTCATATGCGATATTGGAATTATTCGCCCATCCATTTGCCTGCAAATTTCGGTTGTCCTTACGTCTATTTGCGCCATAACTTCAAAATATTCAACATTCAACTCTGGGTCTTCGCACTGTTCCACTATACCCAGATTTCTCACTTTTTCTGTATAAACATCCGCGAATGTGTGCCAGTATTTTGGATCTTTATCTGTAATCCTCCAAAGTATTTTGCTTAGTTGTTCCGCAAAATCTTCATTACTTAAAATTATTTCATTTTTAAACTGGTCACGGAAAGCGATTCTAACTTCTTCCGTTAATTTTTCAGCATGAGCGCCGATAATAAAAATATTCTGTTCATTGATTATATCTATAAATTTTCTCATTGAATACTCTTTTTTTAATCCTACAGATCGTTGTATTGACTTTAAACCTATGCCGCCGTCTGCAAGACCCTCCTCAGCCGCCATCTCCATAACCATTCCTAACTCATCGGCTATTATCGGCGCGGCGTCCTTTAACCGTTTATCCAATATCCTAACTGCCATATCAATTACAAAATCCTGACTGTAACCGCCCCGAAGAAACTCCAGCGCGTCCGCGTAACTTTCTGTAAATATCTTTTTTATATGTTTCATCGCTATATGCTGAACTAATTCCTGATATAGCTCTGGTTTTTCGCTTTTATCCGCAGATTTAAAAATCTTTACAATTCTGTCTTTACGGTTAATCTGATTTATTGCTGTTTTAATCATATTTCACCTTGCGCTACGCGCCTCCGCTTCGTCATCGCGAGCAACGCGAAGCAATCCAGTCTTTGTTTATGATTGCCCCTTCCGGCTATATTACCTTTACTGTAAGCAGCTTTTTCGTATTTATCCCTAAATTCATACACGCCAACGCTAAAGCCCAGAACTTGTCCGCGTGTCCTATCTCCTCGCTCCGCTTTGCGTCATATTTAAACCCTTTGCCGCTGACGCTCCGTTTTATCGCGTGTATCTGCGCTATCAAATTATGATCAAACGGGATCATTATCTTTTCCGTATCAAACAATTCTTTTATATTTAACGCCATCCGTTCTTTATTTTCCGCTGTAAACGTTATCGGGCGGACAATACGAGGGAACTCTCTATGTAAATCTTCCGCTATATTCATCCCGATTCCGGTCTGATCTATGTTAAAACTCTTAAACGTCCACGCCTTCAGAAAGCCCCGCGCCGCCCGTTTCTGTTCATCAAACGGAGTCTTTTTAAGCGTTTCCATACGCCGCACATAAACCTTTTCTAATTGTTCAACAAAGATAAACTCTGTTACATCGCGCGTCCTGCCTATATCCATTCCGCCGTTTAATTCACCCTCAGTTAAAGCGTTCAGGCACTGCCCCTGCGCTTTTAATATTACATCGTAATCTATCAGACTATTACCGCTTTCAAAATATCTACAGCGGAAAAAACAGTCAAACATTACCGGGTCATACAAATCAAGCAGTTCAGCGATATTAACCGGACATCCCGCGTTTACAGCGTCATCAACAGATACAACGTGCCGCGAAAACAGTTGAAAGCGTCCGCTCATCCCGTCCATTATCTCATAAAACTGGTCGCCCATCTCAAACGGCGTACTGCCTATTGTAATACGCCTGTCCCCGCGCGCGGCAATCGGAGCGGCTACTTCAAACAGGCGTTTGTTATTATATACCCACGCAAATTCATCAAACCACACATTACCATCAAACCCCTGCACCGTGCGGAAATTCGCCGGACGCGCAATTAATTTTGCGCCGTTTGGCAGTATTATCTCGCTCTTATTTGCCGCTATAACGTCAATTTCAAGCCTCTGAGCGTGTTCTAAAGCCTTGTCAATTAATAAGTCCGCTTGGTCTTGGCTTGCTGATAATAATATTGAATTATCCCCAGTTTCAAGCGCGGTTAATACGGCATCCAGCCCGAACATATACGAACCGCCTATCTGCCTGCTTTTCTTTATGCCGCGAAAGCGTGTTTTATCCGCTATAAACTCTTTCTGATAGCTGTATAAACCGTAATCATCTTTTAAACACTTATTTAGGGCGTGTTGACACTATTTTTGCCATATAGCAATAAAGGCAAATTGAATAAACGCCAAGAACATTACATCTGTTTTGTCATAGCGAGTGCACACCCTACGGAATCTTTTCAAACGTCCAAAAAGTCGCTCTATCAC
>JAIRQX010000062.1 GCA_031256375.1 Deferribacteraceae bacterium | reverse complement strand
AAAAGCGAGTAGTTTCTCCGCCGGATGTTCAGATTTGTATATATAATATTTGCGATTTTTTTTGCAGTTACAATATTGCTGGTATTGGTAAAGACAGATTTGGGCGGATTTACAGACGCCCTGAAAAAATTGCGGCAGCCGGATGAACTTCAGTCTCAGCTTTCAGGCATGATTACTACCGATGACATCCGGCTGCGCTCATTGGCGCGGGATATCGTAAAAAATTGCGCGGATATTGAATGCCGCGCATACTATCTTTACAAATATGTTAAGTCTGAATACCGTGTAGATAATAATATTACATGGAACAAGCCAGCGCTATCCCCTGAACAGATTATCCGTAACGGCGCGGGAAGCGGTATAGAACTGAACATATTACTGTCGTCACTTATGGAAAACGCAGATATATCAACAAGAGTTGTAATTACTGATAATAATTTATCTTATGTTTCAGCCTGCGGTCTGTCAAAGACCGCCGTTTACCGGATTATATTAAGCGAACAGAACGCCGCGCCGGCGCTAAAAGACATGGTCAGGCTCGCCGCAGGGCAGGTTTGGGTTGCCGCGCCGGAAATAAAAGAATCCGGGGAGAGCGTTAAGATAAATATTACCTCAGATACGCCAATAGACTTATTTGTTTTTCATTCGTCAAAGGAGATATTTTTTGAGGGGGATAAAAAAAATTATTTCCCCGAATGCCATGTAAAAGCGGAAACGGATATTTCAGAGGATTGTTTTATGCAGTCTGGAAACGTTTTAGCGATTGTATCCAATTATAACGATGCCGCGGTTGAGGTAACCGTACACAAAAATACAATACATGAGGATGATATAGCGGTACAGAATTTTGGCAAAGAGGAGTGCATACCGTTTGCTTTGTTTGCGGACAACGGTTGGTACACCCCTGCGATGGATATGGGTGAAAAAAAAACGCTGGTTTTTAACCCCGCAGCTTCACGGATTGTGAGTGAGCGAAGCGAACCCTCCGGAAACGGTGTGATGCGAAGCGAACCCTCCGGATATGGTGTGATGCGGAGCGAACCCTCCGGATATGGCGTGAAGCGAAGCGAACCCTCCGGAAACGGTGTGATGCGAAGCGAACCCTCCGGATATGGCGTGATGCGAAGCGAACCCTCCGGATATGGTGTGATGCGAAGCGAACCCTCCGGATATGGCGTGATGCGGAGCGAACCCACCGGACGCGGCGTAATGCCGCAGCCCGCGGACGGGCGCTGACTAATATATGTTACATATCGGCTACATGAAATTTATAAATATCTTTCCTCTCTTTTGGAATCTGGAGCAAAACCCGGAATATAAGTTTTTTTACGGGGTTCCGTCCGACCTGAACGGCATTATGCAAAAAGACGGGCTGGACGCAAGTCCCGTAAGCAGCCTTGAATACATGAACCGACCGGAAAAGTATATAATATTAAACGGAATAGGGATATGCGCAAAAAATAAGGTAAAAAGCGTCATTCTTCAATCTGACTGCCCTATAGAGGAGCTTGACGGCAAACGTATATATCTGACGGGACAATCTCTTACAAGCGCCTATCTGTTGCGAATCATAATGGATAAATTTTACAATGTCGCGCCGGAATACGCAGAGCATAGACAACCCGGGGACGCTTATCTTCTGATAGGGGATCAGGCGCTTAAATCATACTATGAATCTAAAACAAAATACACTTATGATCTTGCTGAACTGTGGCATAAACATACCGGTCTGCCGTTTGTTTTTTCTTTATGGCTTATATCCGCCGGTGCGGAAGAGAAGCCGGAGATAAAAATACTTTACGAAAACCTTTTGCGTATTTCGTTAACGGTGCATGAAAAAGCCGATTTTTACGCGGAGCAGTACCTTCTCAGGGATGCCGCTTTCAGTAAAAGCCAGTTAACGGACTACTGGCGGACGCTTTACTATACAATAGGCGATGCGGAGATTAAGGGGCTTGAATTATATTATAAAATGCTTGGATATGCCCCTAAGTGGCGTTATTATAATCAGGGAGGCGTTTAATGGTTCGTTTGGGCGTAAATATAGATCATACCGCAACCTTGCGAAACGCAAGGGGCGGAGGTGAACCGGAACCGCTTATCGCCGCCGCAATGGCGGAGCTTGGCGGCGCGGACGGCATAACCGTGCATCTGCGGGAGGACCGCCGCCATATAAAAGACCGTGATGTTGTTTTGCTCCGCAGTTCTGTAAATCTTCCCCTGAATCTTGAAATGGCGTGTACAAAAGAGATTATTGATATAGCCCGGAATATATTGCCGGATATGTGTACGCTTGTCCCGGAGAAAAGGGCGGAACTCACTACAGAGGGAGGTCTGGATGTAGCCGGAAATTTTGAAAAGATAAAAAAGAGCGTATCGCGCCTGATGGATAAAGGGATTGAAGTAAGCCTTTTTATAGCCCCCGAGGAGGAGCAGATAATCTGCGCCTCTAAAACAGGGGCGAAATTTGTGGAGCTTCATACTGGAGCTTACGCGGATGCCGGCGTTCAGCAGCATAAAGATGAGCTGAATAAGTTGTTTATAGCAGCGCAAACGGCGCAACAAAACGGTTTGATTGTGAACGCGGGGCATGGGCTGAATTACAGAAATATATTGCCGGTAGCGCAGATAAAAGGCTTATATGAGGTCAATATCGGTCATTCCGTTATCTCCCGTGCGTTATACACAGGACTCACAAAGGCTGTCAGCGATATGAAAGCTCTTCTGGCAATTGCTTCCGGGGCGGCGCAGGGGATATGATAGGCTGTGATATTATCAGCATAGAAAGGGTTGCGAAAATTTACGTCAAATACGGCGATAATTTTTTGCGCCATATATTGACACAGGCGGAAACGGCGCTTTTTTACAAGCGTGCTTCCAGTATGGCTTTCCTTGCAGGCAGATTCGCCGCAAAAGAGGCTGTCGCCAAAGCATACCGTACAGGGTTAGGTTATATAGGATTTACCGATATAGAGGTGTTGCCGGATAAAAACGGCGCCCCTCAGATAACAGTGCGTGGAATATCTGTACCCGGTCTTGAAATTTCCATATCCCACTGCAGGGAGTACGCGATTGCCGTATGCAGAGGATAGGCGGAGCGGGTCCGCTAATATGAATTAATTTTTATTTTACCGTTTTCCATATTTATAATTCTGTCCGCCGCCGCGGCATAATCTTGCTGATGAGTTATCATAACAATGGTTAGACCTTTCTTATTAAGCTCTGACAACAGCGCTATTATTGAATCTCCGGTCTCTTTATCCAGACTGCCGGTTGGTTCATCAGCAAATAAAATTTCGGGGGAAGAGCAAATAGCCCGCGCGATTGCCACCCGTTGCTGTTCTCCGCCGGAAAGCTGGTTTGGCAGACGATTATGTTTGCCTGAAAGCCCTACAATATCCAGCGATGCCCGCGCAGTATTCCTATGCTCATTCTTAACAGGCGTTATGCCGTTCATGCAGGGCAGAAGAACGTTCTCCTCAGCAGTAAAATATGGCAGGAGATGGTGAAACTGAAATATCACCGCGATCTGTTTTCGCCGCAGTTTATTCAGTTCTCCGCCGGAAATATTTATAATATCACGACCGTTAAAATATAACTTCCCGCAAGTGGGTTTGTCTAAAGCAGCCAGTAAATTCAGCAGAGTGCTTTTACCGGAACCTGATCTGCCCAGAATACACAGGAATTCTCCCTTTTCCAGCTCAAGAGAAACGTCATCCACAGCTTTTACCGCGCTGTCTCCGTTACCGTAAACCTTACTGATATTATTTGCCGTAATTATATTCATTATAAATTATAATCCGCTTAACGCTTCCGCCGGATTCAGTCTTGCCGCTTTGAGCGCGGGAACGGCGGCGGCGGCGACAGCTATAAACAGCGCAACGCCTATTGTAATAAGTGCATCCTCAACAGGTATTTTATTGTCATTGATTACTATATCCATAACCGCTAACACCTTAACGCTGGTAAAATATCCGGCGATATAACCTGCAATGCCGCTTAAAATAGCCAGTATAGCCGCCTCAGCGCATATTGCCGTGAATATTGACGGTTTTGAATAACCTACAGCCCGCATTATACCTATCTCTTTCTTGCGTTCATTTACGGAAGAAAGCATAAACAGAGCCATCATCAGAACCGATGCTGTAAGTATTATCAATATAATGCACCAAACCAGCATCTCTACAAAACCTATTGTGTACATACGCTGTTTAACCACACTCTGAAGCGCTTTCACCTGTGCGTCTGTATTTGCGGATATCTGTGAAACTATGTCATCTATGGGACAGGCGGAGCATAGCGCCGCAACTTCAATAAAATTAACCTTATTTATGCTGCCTGTAACACTTTGCAAGTTGGAAAGAGTTGTAAATATCAGATTATCCGAATCATCCCCGTTCTCCGCCAGTATATGGTCAACTTTCAATGCGGTTTCATTGACAGAAATATCTGTCCCTATGTTTATGCCGAATCTGTCCGCCACAGAATATCCCGCTATTGTATAAACAGGCGTTTTTATATCCTCTTCCAATATATCCCATGCCGGATTCAGGAAAATTTCCTGCTCCCAGTCCACACCGGCGAGTAAAACAGGCTCTCCGTTATAATCACCTGTTACGATGAGTTTTGGCGCCACAGCGCTTATATTTTTATTGAATTCTATTGATCTGACTGCATAGACAGTTTCCGTTTCATTAAGATACGTCACGGCATAAGACAATGAACCCAACTGCACCCCGCCGTAGCTTACGGAATGACTGTTCTCTTTCGGCAGTATCATAACGTTTGCCCCGAAACGGGAAAGTTTCTCCTCCATACTTTGCCCTATGTGTATTGACACATAATGAAGCCCAACAACCGCCGCAAGCCCCGCGATAAATACAACTGAAAATAAGACCGCGCGCAAAGGGCGGCGCTGAATATTGCGAAATGATATTGTAAAAAGATTCATTATTAAAAATAGAATGCGCCGGTGGCGACATCGTTTTTGTCTATTAAAATCATATTGTCTTTAACTTTTCGCGTTAGCGCCGCAGGGTTGCACCCTCCCGTCAGAATATTTATCTTGTCAAGACGGAACTTCCTGCCGCAATTTATACAGATCATAATATCACCATTCTGCTGATACCCTTTTTTAGCTTCATAACATACATCACACGCATCAAAAGCTGCGCGTACAACGCCGTCTTTGGCTTTCACCAGAAAATACCGCACAGTTTTGTCTTTGAGCTTCATACTGTAGTAACGCGCCTGACCGTCATCAAAATCAGATACAGGGAAAACAAAGTATTCTTTACCATCTATCACCTTTACAGTGGCTTCATAAGCCTTCGGCATAGATTTTGCGTACAATGCGGTAAAAAATGCAAAAAAAATGGCAAGTACCAACAACAAATGTCTCATATCATATCCCTTTAATATGCTTTCTCTCGTAAACGCCGGAAAGAGGGAACCGTGACTCCCCCTCCCTCTCAGCTAACTTACATGAAAAATAGCGACTTATTCCATTTTTAAATAAAAATTGCATCCTGCAATTTTTATTTACCGGCTACGGCAAGAGTGTTATCTTGCCTTGCCTTCCAAAATGCCAAGCATTATAAAGATTCCGCAAAAAACTATTGCGGCAATCAAAAATTATGCTAATATATCACCGAGGAGAGGAGTCCTTCCGGACTCCTTTTTCGGGACTTAAAACCACTCAAAAGTGACTTTAAGTTTCCCTAGCCAAAAGGTAAGGCGGGCTAACGCTTTTCTTTTGGCGGAACGTTTGGTTTTATCCATAACGTCCTCCTCGGTTGTATTAGGGCGGGTATAAACTCGCCCTTTCCTTTTATATCACAGCTAAATTAATTTTTGTAATCAATTATTATTCTTACAGCTTCCAGCAGATTTTCCGCGCGATGATCAGGCAGTTGCCGCCACAAATGTGACTTTTGCTCAAATTCCCCCCGACCGTAGCCGGTATTAACCAGAATTGTTTTTGCGCCTATTTTAAAGCCGGCTTCCATATCGCCGTATTTATCTCCGACAACAACCATGTTTTTTGTATCGGCGGACAGTTCGCGGATAGCCTGTTCAAACATCCCCGTTTTGGGTTTACGGCAGTTGCAGTCTTTGCGGTACTCCTCTATTTTGGAGTTTGGGTCGTGCGGGCAGTAATATAGCCCGTCTATTTTAACCCCCTGAGCGGCAAAATAGCCGTACATTTTCGCGTGTATCGCGTTCATAATCTCTGTAGTGTAAAAACCGCGCCCTATTCCCGACTGGTTTGTTACAATAACGACCGACCAGTCTGCCGTATTTAACATCCGTAACGCCTGAGCTGCAAAGGGGTATATCTCAAAATTATCGGGGTTGTTTATGTAACCTCCGTCAATATTTATCGTGCCGTCACGATCAATAAACGCTGTGGGTTTCACCGTCATCTCCTATCACCTTTTTAAATCTCCTGTGCAAAAGATACCATTGATCAGGGTATTCCCTGATAATTTTCTCAAACTCCGAGTTCATACGCGCCGCCAAATCCTCTATCCGTTCTTTGGGTTTAAGTGTGGTATCAGGATAGATAGGAGAATGCGTCACTATATGAAACCCTTTTTTTGTGCGGATAAGGTAGCTTGGCAGCATAGGCATCTTCTTTCTGGCGCATATTGCCGCTATCCCCGCCGCAGTGCGTACTTTAAGTCCAAAAAAGGGCGCGGTGACGCTGTTACTCATGGTTATGGCGTGATCCAGCAAAGAGCCTGTCACATACCCCTGTTTTTCATACTCCGCAACCTTTTCAATATACCCTTTTTCGGTAACATATACAACCTGTTCGCCGCTGCGCTCCTCCTCCAGAATCCGGTTAAGCGCTCTGCTGTTCATCTCCCTGCCCACTGCAAGCCCTTTAAAACCATAGCGCGCGGTTATTACCGGAACGCTTAAATCCCACGATCCCATATGGGCGTTGATGAACACAAACGGGATATTGTTTTGCCTGAGCGCGTCATAATGCTCTTTCCCCTCGCAGGTAACATACTTATCAAGAAAATTCTGGTCAATCCTTCGTATGTACGCGGTTTCAAGATACGATTTGAATGTGTGCCTGAAAGAGTTTTTTGCGCACAGCTCTGGGTCGGCGACGCCTATAATCTCCGCGTTTTTTACGGCGACATTACGCCTTTTCCGCAGAATATGCCACGCCAGAACGCCGCATACGGCAGCCACCGTTTGTAGTAACCTAAGAGGCAGTCTGCTGAAAATAAAAAGAGATAACCTTATCAGCCAATACATTCAGTTATACACCTTCCCAACGTTTTAAGAAAATCTTTCCGCGTTTCTTCCAGCTCTTTAAAAAATTGTTCAAAATTAACAAGTTTATCATCTTCAGGCGCGTGCAGCCATTCGTCAAGCTCTTTTTCACTGTGTATTAACGTTGCCAGACCATGCTTTTCCGCAAGACGGATTATGTCGGAGAAGTTTTCAGTATGAGTTCCGACAGCGACCGGTTTTTTATACTGAAGCGCCTCAAATATGTTGTGCCCCCCTTTATCCGCTAAAGAACCGCCAACAAAAATTTTATGGGCTTTCTGATAGAGCGGCTCCAAAATCCCGTAGAGATCCGCAATTAATATCTTTTCACCGGTTTCCCCCTTTGAATAAAGCCCGGTTATTAACCCAAGTTTTTTAGCTGTTTTTTTTATCTTTTCCCCTCTTCTTATATGACGGGGAGCTACCACTATCCTATCAAAACCGCATTTTGACGCTGCTCTGAGAAAAATCTCCTCTTCGGGGGGGTGCGTGCTTGCCGCAAGAGCTATTTTTCCTGAAAGGAAATCCGGAACAGATTTTACCGCAGATATATCATCTATACGGTATTTAATATTGCTTCCGGTTATAACTGACGCTCTGTCTCCGGCGAGCTTACGGAATTTATTCGCGTCATCTCCGCTTTTGGCTATAATATACTTAAAACGCCGCAAAAGCGGGGCGAAGATAAAACGGAATCTTCTGTAAGTTTTAAACGTTTTATAAGATATACGCCCGTTCAGAAGGATCAACGGAACCGTCTCCGATGCCGCCGTTATCAGGTTAGGCCATATCTCCGTATCAGTAATAAAAAACACCTTTGTATTATAGCTTTTTATAGCGTGTTTCAGCGCAATCCTGTTCTCAATGGGCAGAAGCAGCGTTATGTCAGGGGAAAACTCCTTTTTTGCCATATCGCAGCCGCTTGCAGTCATAGCGGATATGACAACGCCAAAATCAGGGTAATTCTCCTTTAAAAAGAGCAGAATCATTTTCAGACTGCGTATTTCACCAACGCTTGCCGCATGAAACCAGAATGTAGGTTTTTTTTCACGCATCCGCGGCATCCCCAGCCCCATACGCTGGAGATAGCGCGCGTCCTCTTTCATTACTTTCGCGGCGACATAGCCCAGAAACCCCATCGGTATATATAAAAGGAAACAGAGTATATTATAAAATATCAGAAGAATATACATTTGTATTATCCAGCATATATTTCTCAAATTCCGCGCGCTCACGCTCAATTGTTTCCGTATCCGTATGCGGTGAAAGCTGCATCGGCGGCGCAAATGTGACTTTAATTCTGGAAAACGGCGGAGGCAGAATGGTTTTATCCCAACTGTTAAAACGTTTGACACGCCTGCAATTCATAAATGCCGGTATAATAATGCAATCATTCTGTTTTGCCGCAAGGATAACCCCGGGTTTCACCAGATACGGCGGACCTTTCGGACCGTCAACGGTGAATGCCGTATCATAGCCGTTTTTTATAAACCGCCTTATACCCACAAGCCCACGTACCCCTCCGCGCGAGGATGACCCGCGGACTACTTCGTATCCCAGCCTTTTCAGTACCTTTGCAATCAGTTCACCGTCTTTACTCTGAGATGCCAGAACAGCCATCTCTTTACCCCGCCAGAAAAAGATCAGCGGTATTAACTGGCAGTGCCACAGCGCAAATACAGTATTTTTGCCCTGACCGCATCTTATTCCGTAATTTCCGTTTATGTCATTAAACGTATATCTCCATGTGCGGCAATACAGCCATAAAATGGAATACGCAATTTTAAACAGTATATCTTTAAACAGTTTACGCAGATTCAGCCACCGATTTTACAATATTTGATATTTCATTTATTTCGCCGTCAGTAATATACGGATTGATGGGCAGACTCAGAACCTGTTCCGACAACATCTCCGTGAGGGGCAGATCCCCTTTTTTATATCCCAGATATTTCATGGCGTTCTGCAGATGGCACGGCACAGGGTAAAACACCGAGCTTGCCGCGTTTGCGTCCGACAGGGCTTTTATAACCTCTTCGCGGTTTTTAACCCTGACGGTAAATTGATGATAGACATGGTAAGCGTTTCCCGGCGTTCTCTGACAAAGAACGGCGTCACCAAGATTTTTAATGTAATGAGCGGCTTTACGGCGGCGTTCGGTGTTAAATCTGTCAATATGGCGCAGCTTGACATTCAGCACCGCCGCCTGAATATCGTCCAGACGGCTGTTATAACCTATCATTTCGTGGTAATACCGCTCGGAACACCCGTGTTCACTATATTTACGGCAAAGCTCCGCGGCAGTGTCATCGTTTGTAACAACCATTCCCGCGTCACCGTAAGCGCCGAGGTTTTTAGTGGGGTAGAAGCTGATTGCGCCGGCAGTTCCGAATGCGCCGGTCTTAATTCCGTCTGTCAGCGCCCCAAAAGATTGGGCGCAGTCTTCCAGAACAAGCAGTTTATGTTTTTCAGCTATATTCATTATAGATGTCATATCCGCGGGACAGCCGAATATATGGACAGGCAGAATAGCCTTTGTTTTTTTGGTTATCAGTTTTTCTATCAGAGCAGGGTTTATATTCATGCTGTCAATATCAATGTCAGCGAACACAGGTTTAGCGCCGATATACGCGCACGCTTCCGCGGTTGCAAAAAAGGTAAAAGCGGTGGTTATAACTTCGTCCCCCTCTCTGACGCCTATAGCGCGGAGGGCAAGGTGCAGGGCGTCGGTACCGTTGGCGACCCCAATGGCGTGCTTTACGCCTAAGAAAAGGGCGGCATTTTTTTCAAACTCTTTTACCCGCGGACCTTTTATAAAGATAGTGTCTTCAAGCGACGCCGCGATAGCCTCTTTTATTTCGCCTCCGATGTCGGCAAGCTCACGCTTGATATCTATCATGTTTACCCGTTCTCTTAACATACCGTCTCCTGTAGTAAAGGGGCTATTATAGCGATATTTATGGTTTGAGTAAAGGGGGGTTATATAAATCTTAAAATTCTGGTAAGAACTTGTTCCTTTGTGGCAGGTTTTACTATAAAGTCCGACCCTCCGGCTTTAATAGCTTTAAGTATGGCTTCTTTTGAATAATTGCCCGTTAAAAAGATAATAGGAGCTTTGTGACCCGATTCCCTGATCTTTTGCGCAAGCTCATATCCGTCCATCTCAGGCATCATTATATCTAATATAAACATATCCGGGCGGTTTTTTTTCAAATAATTCAGCGCGTCCGCGCCGGATGCCAGACAGGTTAATTTGTACGGGGAATCTTTCAGAAACGATTTCATCACTAACAAAAACATATCCTGATCATCAACCGCCAGTATGCTTTTCTGAACGCCGCCCGGCGTCGTTTTCTCTTTTGTTCTTTCCACGCTGTCGTGTGTCTGTTCTTTATGTTCCGACATAAGTATATCAATAGACAGCACTGAAAGGTTTGCTAAGAAATACGACATATACGTTTCAAATTTTTCATGGTTAGCGTCAGAGACGTTTGACAATCCTCCGAGCAGTTTTTGGCAGTTTTTGGCTATATCATCGGCGTAAATCTCTTCCAGCATATTCTGTATTATCAAAAGATGTTTTGCAAAAGATGTGTAATCTTTTGCGGTTAGAGTGGTTTTTAATTTTTCTTCCTGTTCCGGAAAATTATCAATAAATACGCTTAATTTCCGGCAGTACTCATCAAATTGAAGTTCATTAAAATTCTCCAGTTTCCCGGCAATTTTCAAATCGGATATTTCAAATAAGCGTTTTCTTCTATCCATAATATTTGTCTCCGTTTTACCGCAATACCAAAAGATGTTACTGACATATTCACGCCTATCTGAAGCGGGTGACGGGGTTCGAACCCGCTACCTCAACCTTGGCAAGGTCACGCTCTACCAACTGAGCTACACCCGCAAACAGGAATAGCTTTATACCTAAAAATTTTTATAAAGTCAATCATATTTTTTATAAAATACCTATAGACATGACAATGCTTATACGTTATCATTACTCCGATTTGAAAATCGGAATAAATTTTTAGGGGTGTAAAAATGCCAAGAAGGGATCTAGTATCGTACTCAGCCAAAGTTGGCTACCGTAAGCACCCGGGAATGGTGATGTGGTTGTTTCACCGTATTTCCGGCGTATTTATAGGTTTTTTTCTTATTTTTCACATGCTTGGAGTCGGCGGGATATGTGGGTTTATGGGTGAATTTGTCAAATCAGCGCCGGTTGTCGCCGCGATATCCGTTCTGTTTGTGCTGCATGCAGCCAACGGGGTACGGATTATGCTGATGGAGTTTTGCAGCTCTGCGGACAGGAAGAAGTTTTTGCCGCACCTTATCGCCACAGCAACCGTAATAGTGGTTGTCGGCGCATTTTTTGCTTTTAAAATAGCCGCGAGCGCGGTATGCTAGGAGGAAGCAATGCAACAACTATACAAATATAACGGCACAGGCAACAGCGGTGTTTTTGCATGGCTTATGCAGCGTGTATCAGGGCTTGTTTTAGCTATATGCGGCACGGTGATTTTCTGCCAGATAATTTTTTCCGAGCAACACGGATTTTCAGCGTGGTTACTTGCCCCCGTACTTGGATTCGGGCTGTGGCACACATTCAGCGGTTTTAAGATGATAACCGATGATTATGTAAGTAACGAAAAGCTGCGTTTTTTCCTCTTCTTTTTGTACTGGGCAAAAGGCGTTGCGCTTTTCGCGCTGGGATTCTTAAATATTCCGTAGATAATTAAAATTACTGAGGTTAATAAAATGTCTGTAAAAATTGAAAAACACACATACGACGTAGTGATTGTCGGCGCGGGCGGCGCGGGGTTGAATGCCGCTCAGGTAGCTTCTCAGTACGTTAAAACAGCCGTTATAGCAAAAGTATATCCCAACAGAAGCCATACAATATCTGCTCAAGGCGGGGTGGCGGCTTCACTGGGTAACGAGGAGCCGGATAACTGGCATTGGCATATGTTTGATACCGTAAAAGGCGGTGACTATCTGGGCGATCAGGACGCCTGTGAGTTTCTCTGCCGCTCCGCGCCGGAAATGGTGCGAGAGCTTGAGCATATGGGGATGCCTTTTAACAGAACAAAAGAGGGTAAAATAGCGCAGCGTCCGTTTGGCGGGCATACGTCAAACTATGGGCAGAAACCGGTCAGACGCGCCTGTTATGTTGCTGACAGAACAGGGCATGCCATGCTTCAAACGCTGTTTGAAAAATCAGTATCTCAAGGCACTCAGTTTTACAGTGAATTTTACGCTCTGGAGCTTGTTACTACAAAAGGCGCCGTTAACGGCGTTTTATGTTTTGATATGAAAGACGGTTCTCTTCATATGTTTCACGCAAAAGCCGTTATCATGGCTACCGGTGGTAGCGGGCGCGTGTTTATGACCAACGCCAACGCGCATATTAATACCGGAGACGGTATAGCTATGACGCTCAGAGCGGGTTTTACATGGAGCGACCCGGAATTTTTCCAGTTTCATCCGACAGGTATCTACGGACATGGCAATCTTATCACAGAAGCTGTGCGCGGTGAAGGCGGATATCTCTTAAACGGCAACGGTGAACGTTTTATGGAGCGTTACGCCCCTACAATTAAAGACCTTGCGCCGAGAGATATTGTATCCCGCTGCATGACCAGAGAGATTATAGAGGGCAGAGGCGCGGGACCAAATAAAGACCATATAAAGTTAAAAATTGATCATATCGGCGCCGCCGCAATTATGGAAAAATTACCGGGCATTCATGAGCTTGCCCTTACTTTTACCAATGTTGACTGCATAAAAGAACCTATACCGGTTATTCCCACAAGTCATTATCAAAATGGCGGGATAGCTACAAATTATCTAGGTAATGTTATTACAGGCGGGAAAGGTTCGTATGAAACGGTTCCCGGGTTTTATGCCGCCGGCGAATGCTCCGCAAGCGTACACGGAGCGAACCGTTTAGGCACCAACTCTCTGCTGGATTTAATAGTTTACGGGCGCACAACCGGTGAATTGGCGGCAAAATATGCCAAAGAGAATAATATTGTTGATATGGACGAAAACGCAGGGAAAACAGGGTTAGAACTTCTGAACAGACTTGCCAACGCTAACGGTAAACATACGTTTTCTGAAATATATAATAAAATGGCAGTGACTATGCACCAGAATGTAGGCGTATTAAGAAACGGAAATAATATGGAAAAAGCTATAAAAGATTTAAAAGAAGCGCGTGACATGATGAAAGACTATAGAGTCACTGACCGTTCCTCTGTTTACAATCTTGATCTTATTGAGGCGCTGGAAATAGAAAATATGTTGCTGGTGTCAAGGATAATCGCCGATGCCGCGCTTTCGCGTAAAGAATCAAGGGGTTCGCACTACAGGGACGATTATCCCGACAGAGATGATGCAAACGGGCAGAATCATACTCAGGCGTTTCTTGAACCTGACGGCAGCACAAGACTGGACTACCGCTCTGTACGTACAACGCCTTTAACCGTACCCACCTTTCCGCCTAAAGCGCGGGTTTATTAAGGAGGCAGCATAATGGAAAAGGTTACTTTTGAGATATTCCGATACGATCCTGATAAAGATAAAAAACCGTACTATCAGAAGTTCAGCGTTGAGGTACGTGAACCGGGGATGCTTCTTCTGACAGGGCTGAACCAGATCAAATGGGAACAGGATACTACACTGTCATTCAGAAGATCATGCCGCGAAGGGGTTTGCGGTTCAGACGGTCTTAATATAAACGGCGTAAATATGCTTTCGTGTATAACAAGGATTAATGATTTAGGCGGCAAACACTTTGTCATTCAGCCGCTGCCCGGTATGCCGGTTATAAAAGACCTTGTTGTTGACGTAGAAGATCTTTACACAAAGTTTATTACTGTAAAACCATATCTTATACGCAAATCGTCAGTTCCGGACATTGAATTTTATCAGTCTCCGGAAGACAGAAAGAAGTTGGACGGACTTTATGAGTGTATTCTCTGCGGATGCTGTTCTTCAAGCTGTCCCAGCTACTGGTTTGATAAAAAGTATCTCGGTCCCAGCGCTCTTATCCGCGCATGGCGTTACCTTTCGGACAGCCGCGATGAAGGCGCGGACGAAAGACTGCCTGTGCTTAACGATAAACACGGCGTATGGCGCTGCCATACAATTTATAACTGTGTAAAGGCTTGCCCGAAAGAGTTAAATCCTACACAGGCTATTACTGGAATCCGTAAAATGCTGATGGATAAACAGTTTTAAAGTGTAGTTATTGAGCCGGTTAAAAGTCATTTTTTTAGCAATAAAAAAATGACTTTTTTGAAATAATATAGAATCGCGGATTTAACAGTTTATGGCAGAGAAAACGAAATTTAATGATCTTTTACTGAAAGCGCTGTCCAAAGAGAGAATCGGTCGTCCCCCTGTCTGGCTTATGCGTCAGGCGGGCAGATACATGAGCGAATACCGCGCTGTCAGAAGCAGGGTTTCTTTCACAGAGCTTTGTAAAACTCCTGAACTGGCTTGCGAAGTTACTTTGCAGCCGGTTGAAATTCTTGGCACAGACGCTGCCATCCTTTTTTCAGATATACTTATCCCTTTAGAACCTATGGGGATAAATCTGAGTTTTAACCCCGCGCCGGTGATTCATAACCCCGTGCGCACAAAAAAAGACGCGGACGCGCTGACAACAGGGGATCCGGCAAAAGAACTTCCCTATGTGTATGAAACGATCCGTCTGCTTGTAAAAAAACTGAACGTGCCGCTGATAGGATTTTCGGGAGCGCCGTTTACTCTTGCGTGTTATATAGTTGAAGGGGGTGGGAGCAAAAATTTTCTTGAAATAAAGAAATTAATGCACAACCAACCGGAAGTTTATAACCTGATTATGAATAAACTTACGGAATCCACCCGAGATTATCTGCAAAACCAGATAAAAAACGGCTGTCAGGTTGTTCAGATATTTGACACATGGGCGGGAATACTTTCCCCCGCTGAATACAGGGAGATGGTATTACCGTGGGTTAAGACGCTCACAGATTCACTAACAGGCGCGCATGTAATCTATTTTGTAAAAGACGGCGCGACATATTTTGACGATCTAAAAATTCTTAATTGTTCGGGAATGGGGCTTGACTGGAAGATTGATATAGCTGAAGCCGATAAACTTCTTGGCGGAAAGTACTGTCTTCAGGGCAACCTTGATCCTGCGCTCCTTTTCACTGATAAACCCACTATAAAAAGATTTGCTGAGGATATTATTGAGAAAGGGAAACAGGCGCCCGGGCACATATTCAATCTTGGTCACGGGATAATGCCGGAAACGCCGGTGGAAAATGTTAAATATCTGGTTGATCTTGTAAAGGGAATGTTATGAAAGACGCGCTGGTTGCATTTGGGATGGGTGGACCAGACAGCATTGACTCAATTAAACCTTTTCTTGTGAATATGCTGAACGACAGAGAGATTATAAATTTTGGAGTCGGAAAAACGCTGCAAAAACTTATTGTCAGAGGTATTGCCTCTGACAGGGCAAAAGTAACCGCTCCGTTTTATGAGAAGATGGGCGGGGGGTCGCCTCAGCTGCGGCTTACCGAAGCGTTTTTGAAAAAACTGTCAGTAAAATACGCTGAAAAAACAGGGTTTATACTTGATACATATCCGGCGATGTGTTATTGGCATCCGTTTGTAAAGGATACGTTAATTAAATTATCTGAGCAAACCCGCAGCCGCGGATACCGAAAGATTATACTCTTTCCTATGTATCCGCAATACTCGCGGGCTACTACAGGTGTGTGTTTCAGCCATTTCAGAAAAGCTCTCGCTCATAAACCTCCGTATGCGCCTTTGGTGAAAATTTATGATTATCATCTGCATCCGCCGTATCTTGACGTTCTGGCGGAAAGAATCCGTGCGGCGGCGCTAAAGATGGGGGAAGAAATATCAGGAATTCATATTCTTTTTTCCGCGCACTCTTTGCCGCAGTCAGTTATAGACGATGGAGACCCTTACGCGGAGCAGATTCAGGAGCAGTCGCTCCGGCTGGCGGAGATTGTAAAGCCCAAAAGTTTCAGTATTGCGTATCAGAGTAAGTTCGGCAGGAAGAAATGGCTTACCCCTTCTGTGAATGAAGAGCTTGTTTCGCTCGCCGGCGGAGGGATAAAGAATGTTGTTTTATCGGCAGTGTCTTTTATAAACGATCATATAGAAACGCTTATAGAGCTGGATGAGGAATTGATAGGAAAGGGCGGGAAAATGGGATTAAATATAATACGTGCGGAAACGCCTAATGATGCGGACGATTTTGCCGCAGCTATGGCTGATTTGCTGTCAGGGATATAAAGTTGAAATCTTTTTTAAGTTATCTGAAGATGATAAAGATAGAGCATTCCCTTTTTGCGTTGCCGTTTGCTCTGGCGTCAATGTTGCTTGCCGCGAAAGGGGCGCTGCCGCTTCGCACAGTTATGTGGATATTATTTTGTATGGTGTGCGCGCGTAGCGGGGCAATGGGATTTAACCGCTGGGCGGACGCTGAAATAGACGCCAAAAACCCGCGCACTGCAAACCGTGAGATACCAAAAGGGCATATATCTAAAAAGGCTGCATTAGTTTTTACAGCGGCAAGTTTTATCCTGTTTATAGCTGGCGCGGCGCAGCTAAACCGGTTATCCTTTTATCTTTCCCCTGTACCGATAATTGTTTTTATTGTTTATTCTTATACAAAACGTTTAACAGTATTTTGTCACTTGCTTCTCGGGGTAGCTCTGGGTTTAGCGCCGCTAAGCGCGTGGATAGCGGTAACCGGGACTTTCAGCTCATCAATACTTTACCTTGCTATCAGTGTGATAGCTTGGAGCTGTGGTTTTGATCTGTTCTATTCACTACATGACGAAGATTTTGACAGGGCGGAAGGGCTATTTTCGTTTCCTTCAAGGTTTGGAAAGGTTATTACATTGATAACCGCACGGAATATGCATTTTTTAGCTTTTATCCTTTTCTTTCTTCACGGGGCGGAATTTTCGCTCGGGTGGATATATACATGCGGTCTGATTATAGCCGGATTCCTGCTGTTGTATGAGCATTATATTATAAGCAAATACGGTCTAAAAAAACTTGACACAGCATTTTTTAATATGAATGCCGTAATAAGTATAATTCTGTTTGCCGCTACAGCGGGAGACATAGCTGTTTACGGATACAGAGGATGAGAAAGCGGGAGAAAGCCGCCGCCAAAGCAACGGATGATTTCACAAATGCGTTGCTTCAGGCGCTTGAGAATCAATCTGGGAAAAAAGGGAAACCGAATACTTTTTTTGCTTCTCCTGTATGGTTTTTTCTTGCCCTTTTTGCTATAATCGTGAATGTTATTATGGCGGCGCTGATATTTTGGCAAAGGATGAGGATAGATTACCTGATAACCAAAATCATCGGAGAATACAGCTAGAAAGAACAATGTAATTTAAGGAGAGTATTTTACATGGATAAGTCTGAAGGGACAGATTTTATCAGCAAGACATTCAGTTCGCTGACCAACAGGGTCGCCAAGCTGTACCATGCGGGGCATAAGAAAGTTTCACTGACATCAATGAAAAATGCTCATCAGGAGAAACTTGTTGTATTGGGTAACAAAGTTTTTCAGATGCTTAAAGACGGAAAACCTGTAACTAAAGAGCTTCTTAAAACAGAGTATGATTCTATAACCCGTATGAATGCGGATATTGCAAAAGCGGAAAAGGAACTGAAAGTTATGACGGAGGATGCGTTAGGCGGCAGCGGCGGCGTGTCGGAATCCGTTAAAAAAGCGCCGGTCGCAAAAAAAACGTCAGTTACGAAAAAAGTTCCGGCTATAAAAAGCGCGTCAGCCTCCGGAACAAAAAATAATGTAAAAAGTAAAGTAAAAAAAGATGAAAAAACTTCGGGGACTAATACCCGCGCAAAAAAAACAATGACGCGTAATGTTCGTATAAAAAAAACCGAATGACAAAATGTATTCTGAAATATATCCTGCTGTTTCTGTTTATCTCCTCAGCGTTGTCCTGCGCGGGGTTATACGGGAGCGTTCCGTCTGGCGCGTATGTCGGCACATCCAAAGGGATGTATGCCTTTGTGCATTTTAAAGTTGAGGACGGAGCGCTTATAGTTGCTTTTGAAAACGCATCCACTGCCGCTATGAGCAATCTTATCATCAATATTAGCCAGAAAACGCCGTCCGGCGGCATTGATATGCAAAGCAGCGTAAGATTGCTTAAAGTCCGTAATATTTACCATATTAGAGTTCCTCTTGCTCCAAACGCGACAGGTGAAGTTAAGTTAAGTTATTTTTTTGTGCCAAAAGCTGAAGGGGGGATCGGATTGTCCCCGTACCAGAGAAACGATTTTACAGACAATATCCCGGGAAGCGGACATGGGGGATTTATGGATGATTCGGTTGAATTCAGGGTTCCGCATCCGCACTAGAGAGTGTAGTCATGAGATGTTAGCCCATAAAAAAATACACCGTATCTGAATGGCAGAAAGAAACGAAGCAAGGTTTTTTGCATACATAGTAGCTATACCCCGCCATTGCTTTAAATGAAGAAAAGTATTTTCCACAAAATGCCGTGCCTTAGAGCCTGTTTAACATCTTTTTTAATTTTCCTGTTACTGCTATATTACAGCAATAATCGGAGGTTGAGAAGATTATGAGAGCATCTTATCCAAGTTATATAACACGCAATCAATTCGAATTGATCCGTAATACCCTTGAATCATCAAAGAAAGTAACCCAACCTCGCAATATAGATATATACGATATATTCTGTGCAATCCTCTATCGTAAGCGCGAGGGTTGCCGCTGGCGTTGCCTGCCCCATGATTTTCCCAAATGGCAAAATTGTTATTATCACTACAATGAGTGGCGTAAATCTGAAGAAGTAGAAGAAAGTGTTCTTGACCGTGTTATGCGTGAATTGGTAGAAAGCGAACGTATCGTACACGGTCGTCAATCAAAGCAAACGACAATGGCGTACCCCCAAAATTTTTGAGAAGCAACCTGTAAAGTGTTGGTTTTATTGATAAATATTGAATAAAAAGATTGAAATAGCCTCTATGAGATGTTACAATAATTGTGTCAAAAAAGACCGTAAAATCAATCAAAGAGGCAAGATGATGGT
>JAIRQX010000042.1 GCA_031256375.1 Deferribacteraceae bacterium | reverse complement strand
CGTCATTGCGAGGAACGCAGTGACGAAGCAATCCAGTTAGAGCTTTTACCTGCATGGATTGCCGCGCTTCATAAAAAACATTCAGCTCGCAAAGACGGTTAATGTAAAGTGGAACTGCTCTATAACGATGAATTTGCTTATACCAACTTGCAATTGAAAAAACAAATATCATTGCACTGGATTGCAACGCTTGGCTCGCAAAGACGAAAACTGAAACTATTGTATTGATTGCAAGTAAGTATCAGTATTGAACTGCTATATAATCTGCTCTAGCAAAACAACCGTTTCTATATGATAAGTATCCGGGAATAAATCAAATATGGCTGTGGCTGATATGGCGTATTTACCGGAAAGTCTGTTCAGATCACGCGCAAGGGTCATAGGATTGCAGGAAACATATATAATCTGGTCCGGAGCCAGCTCCATTAAGGCAGAAATGGTTTTTTTGTCCATCCCCTCCCTCGGGGGATCAGCAAAAACAGTGTCATATTGCCCCTTTTTTATCTCTGCTGAGGCGGTATGGCCATGATTGATCGGATATCCGTACTTTTGCCCAAGTAACGCGGCTTCCGCGTTTGCCTCAACAGCAAAAACATCAGCCTTTTTCGCAAGCGCGGATGTAAAAAAACCGCTTCCAGCATATAGTTCCAGAATTTTTTGCCCTGTAGCCGATTCCGCCGCATATTTCTGAAATATATCATTCAGAAATATATTGGATTGGAAAAAACCGCCATACCCTACCGGCGCTACGCCAAAAGGGGTTTTATAGGGCAGATGTTTTATTCCGTACTGTTCAGCGCCGCACTTTACACCGTCAAAAGGTTTTTCCGTATTTACACAGGGTAAACTCCCTTTCCCCTCTATCAGTGCAATTGCTTCTCCGATAGGGTTTTCTACGACTGAAAGGGAGCAAATGGTGTCCGGTGAATATTTCTCCGCCCATGCTGCGCATTTGGAAAAAAGTTCATGTTTTATTGCAGGACACTGTTTTACAGGGACAAATTTATTACTTCCCCCTTTATAAAACCCGACATTGCCGTTAAGGGCGCGCACATTGGCGCGGATACGGTAATCTGTGGTTTTGCCGGTAAAAACAGCAATCTCCGGCAGCCCTGTTTTCTGCGGATGGTTTCTGAGCGCCTGTTTTAAGATATTTTCTTTGATTTCCAGTTGTTTGTCATATCTTATATGACCAAAGTGACAGCCCCCGCAAACCCCGTGATATATACAGCGCGGCTCTGTCCGCAAAGGTGAAGGTTCTTTTACTTCCACAAGTTCCGCAGTTTCATAGGAGCCTTTGTCTTGTGTCGTTTTTGCAGATACTATATCGCCGGTAACAGTAAAAGGCACAAACACGGCTTTCCCTTCGGCATTTCGCCCTACGCCGCTTCCCCCGTAGGCTGTGTCGGTTATCTTTATAATTTCAGTTTTCATCTATTGGCTATTGTATTCACCAGATACATAACAGCCAGAAAAGCAACAATAACCGCACCCGGGGTAAGGTCAAGATATGTTGCCAGCAACAATCCTCCGAATACGGCGGCAGACGCCGTCAGCCCTGATAGTAACATCATACGCGAAAGCTGTTTTGTACGTGTTTCCGCAATAGCCGCTGGGATTGACAATAAAGCCATAACCATCACAAGCCCAGCCACGCGCATGAGCAGGACAACAGATATGCACAAAAGGACAAGCAGCGCCAGATTCAACCTTTTAACCGGTATGCCCAGAGTTACCGCATACTCCTGATCGGCGGAAACTATAAGCAGTATGCGGTAATAACGCACCGCCAGCAATAACAGAGCCGCGGCAAAGATTCCTAAAATAACAATTTCCCGCAAAGAGACAAGCAGAATGCTTCCGAAAAGATAGCTCAGATAATCTGCTGAATATCCGGGCGTCAGGTCTGTCAAAAGTATTCCGGTAGCCATTCCGGCAGCCCACAACACGCTCACAAGCGTATCCGCTTTATCAGCATATTTTTGGCGGATCAGCCCTAAAAGCAGACCTGCTAGCGCGGCAACGCCCAACGCTCCAAAAAGCGGCGAAAATCCTGCCCACAGAGCAAAACCGATTCCTCCATAGCTTGCGTGAGCAACCCCGCCGGTTATAAATACATTACGGTTTACAACCGCAAGCGTACCCGCTACCGCGCATATTATTACCGTGAAAAAACAGCTTAATAAAGCGTTCTGCATGAAACTGTATTTTAAAATCTCAATCATGCGGAGCCTCGCATCTGCAGGAGTGTGAAACCAATGTCATGGCATTAATCTGACCGTAAGCGTTCGCAAGTAATTGCTCAGTAACCTCTCCCGCCGGATGATATGTCAGGGTGCGGTTTATACAGCCTACAGCATCGGCATTCCCGGGAATAACTGACAAATCATGGCTAATAAAGATAACTGTTGTATTCCGCAGCCTTTTTTTTACTGTTTCAAGAACAAGTTTCTGCCCTGTGGGGTCCACTCCGGAAAGAGGTTCGTCCATAGCCAGCAGTGCAGGATTTTTTGCTACAGCCCGCGCCAGAAGGGTTCTCTGAAGCTGTCCTGTGGACAGCTCATTAAGACGGGCATTTTTGTATTCAGCCATCCCGAACAGTTCAAGCGCGTTTAAAGCGGCTGATTCTATCTCTTTTCTTTTTAATAGTTTAACGCGCGGGCTGTAAAACCCCATCATTACCGTATCCAGCACATTAACGGGGAAGTCTTTTATCCTGCCGGCGTCCTGCGGCACATAGCCTATATTTTCCGCGGCATGGACAGGTTTGCCGAATACGTTTATTGTGCCGCTTTGCAGCGGAAGCAGTCCGAGAATAAGTTTTAAAAAGGTGGATTTACCTCCGCCGTTAGGTCCTATCAACACCAAAAAGGTATTTTCCGTCAGTTCCAGAGAGATATTCCGCAGTACAGGTTCGCCGCCGTAAGAAAAGCTGACGTTTTCGGTACATAGGGCGGTTTTCATCAAAAGACTCCGGAAAATGCGCTGTACATCTGCGACATTACCGCAAGCCAGTCTTCACCAAGGATATCTATGGATACGGCTTTAATCCCCAGCTCTTTTGTCACATTGTTTACCGCGCTCGCGGAGAGCTGCGGCTGAATCAGAAATATACTGATATTTTCCGTTTTCGCTTTTTCTATAATATTTTTCAGATCCTTTGCTTTTGGAGGTTTGCCGTCTATTTCAACAGCGTATTGTTCTAAATCATAATGCCGTGCAAAATAGCTCCATGCGGGGTGATACACAAGAAATTTCTTTGAAATGCGGGGGTTACTGAAAAGATCAGTAAATTTTCTGTCCGCTGTACGAATATCCTCCAGCAAAGCGGCGTAATTCTTTTCGTATATCCCGCGGTTTATCGGGTCTGCATTTACAAGAGTCTTAAAAGTGTTTTCCGCTATCGTCGCCATCTCTTTAGGGCTTGTCCAGATATGAGGGTCTGAATGCCAATGAGTTTTTTCAGTTTTTTTTTCATCTGACCGCGTTGCCTGAATATAGCCTTCATCTTCACTGAGAATAGTTATCCCGTTCTGAGTTTTGATAACCGGAAGGTTTTTGAACGATTTGGATATCTGAGGAATCATACTGTCTTCAAACGGGAATCCTATGGCAAGGTAAAGCGCAGAATCTGCAAGCTGTTTTATCTGCGCCGCTTTCGGGGAAAATATATGAGGGTCGCTCCCTTTTGGCGCCATTACATTTACATTTATCTTCCCCCCCGAAATCCTGTCAATGATATATTTCTGCGGAGGAATAGAAACAGTCACAGTAATCTCCCGCGCGTAAGCTGCTGCGGAGTGCGGCGCTCCTCTATATGGCAATAAGAATTCCGCGAGGGGGAAGAATAAGATGACAAAAAATAAGATAACGGCGGTTAAAAAAAGGTTTTTCATTTTCTATAAATTCCTCCAAACAAAAAACCCTCCGTTCATCTCAAATATCAACTTTCCCGATGAAATAGCCTCATCTGTTTTTGCCTCAATATCGTCCGCGCTATAAAGAGATGATAAAAAATTGTAGTCAGGAAACTTATCAGGGGGGGATTTAAGATGTTTTTCAACTTTTTTAAGCGTTTTGCCTTCCGGAAGCGGGTAGCTTTTTTCAAATCCGAAATGAACATAATGTACTAGCTCAAACTGTTCCGCGGCAGCGGCGATTACCTCTTCCGCGCGGGGCGCGCGGATATGAGAGGGGTCAAGCAGCGTAAGCAGAGTGTTAAACCAAGCGTCCTCATTATTACGCACGGTAGTTTCAGCCAGAGCGTAACAGCCATATTCCTCAAGATAAGCGGATATTTTAACAAAATGGTCTTTTAGCCGGTATATGCCGTTAAGCTGCGATTCGCTGAAGATATAATCGTACTTTTTGTCCGTGAGGTTACCGGCGTTTGCCACTGTTTTTAGTTGCCTGTGCCGTTTATACGGTAATGATTTCACTTTCTCAGACAGTAGCACACCAACGCAAAGTAAACTGCCGCCCTCAAGACCTGCAACGTTTTCGTAAATATCATCCCACTGGTTAAATATACTCATAATTTAATCCTCTATAATACTGTGTTGTAGTCGAGTACTTATTGTAAATCTCAGCAATAACTTTTGATCCGTGCCATTGAATGAATAAGATAAAACATATGTTTTTTTATATCTGCTACATGAATATATTTTGAATGAGACAAAGAGTTTGGAAAATCGTGAGATACCATATTTCTGTGCATAACACGGTTATTTTGCGTAAAAAATGATAAAGCGTCCGCATACATCCGTTCTTTTGGAATTAAATCAAGAGGATTGCCTTGTGTGATTAAAATACCTTCCCACAATTTATTGCTCAAATTTATATCTTTTGACAGCCATTTGCCTTTTTTCAGGAAATCTACATCAATGCCTTTTCTACTTAAAAAAGCAAACATTAACATTCTAAAAGTTATAATTGTTAGGCTAGGTATAGCAGAATAGCTATAAATAATAACAAATTTTACATCTTTGCCTTTTACAGCATCTTCTTCAGCATAATTTAGTTTATCAATTAAATAGTTCCATGCATATTCAGTTTCCATATCTAACGACATATACTTAACACAGCAAACGATGCATTTATTTATATCTGTGTCTCTTTGAGGCAATTTATGATAATTAGTGCAATTCCCGCACATCAATTATACTTCCTTAAATATTTCGATTGCTTTATTCAATCTATTAATTGTATTTGCTTTATCTGCGCCGCTTCTTTTGCCTTTAGGTTCAAAATGTTTACCTTCAACAAATCTCTTATACTTTTCTATAAATATTTTGGTACCAAAATGACTGTCATTTTCAAGAGCTATATAGCAACCTACAAAAATAGAGTCAAATAGAGCAACATTAAATTTTCCGTTAGGTTTTAAATACTTATCAATTTTATCTTTAGCGTCTATAAATACATTTATCACATTATTAGTTTTATTTATTATTTCATCAATTTTACTATCTGATAATTCATATGATATCATGAATTGATCTAAAAAATAAGCAAGGTTTCCTTCATATTTCGTATAATTACATGTAAACGCTAATGCGCGGAATATATATTCATTGTACAAAGTTTGGTTATTAGGTTTTTTTGTAAAATTTGTTATTGATTCAGGAAAAATATGTTTCCATCCTTTTAATGAGTACAATCCTCTGCATAGCTTTAACAAATTTGGATTATTGATACCCAGCACACCCCGTTTTTCATGTGAATGTAGCGCGTACCCGCCAGAATTGAGGCGATCAAATAGAAGATATATAGAACTGGCTCCAGGATTACCGCTCATATCTTTATCCAGTTGCCTGATATACGTCACAGGTATATATGCCCTCATAAATTTGTCTTGCATATCTAGCTCTAACTCATCATATGATAAATTTTTCCATTTGTTAGAAATACTTTCCCCTTTTAGTTTAAAAACACTCCCATCTTGCAATTTGCCTTGCTTAAAAAATGACATTGTCATAATACGCTGCCTGCCATCTATTAAATACCCTTCTTCCCTTGCATCTTTTTCTTTATAAATCGATATCGGGGGAATTGGCAATCCTAATAAAATTGAATCTATAAATAAACTCGGGCGATGGCGTTTTGTTTTGTTATCAATTTTGTTCCATACATAAGGTCTCTGAAATTCAGGGATTTTTATAATATTTCTATCATAATCTTCTATTAAGCGTGAGGCTGGTACAGCATTTGTATAATTGTCAATATTATACTGAAAGTTGGCATCAGCGGATATTCCTGTTGCGTTGTTGTCATCTTCTAAATCATCTTCAATATCGTTTTTATCCACTCCGACAGAGATATCATATTCATCTGTTATGTTCATAACTATGTTCTCCAAAAAAACAAACCATATTTGTAGCAAATTGCTATAAAACCATTTTATATTGCGGCTTATTTGAAAATAATACTTAATTGTCCAAATATCCCTGTCCGAGGATTACGTTATTTTAAACTGTAATCTACATAAATACAACTAAAATCCACACAAAAAACAGATGAACAAAAAGTAAATACAATCCAATTTCTGTCAAAACATAATTGGTATTATCCCTTTAAAAACTCATTTATTACCTTTGTCTGTTCGTCAAACTCCAGCAGGAACGCATCATGTCCGTAATCGGATTCTATCTGCGCCCATTTTGGCGGATTACCCGCCTTTTTCATCAGTGACGCAAGTTCCTCCGTCTGATACGCAGGGAACAAAAGATCCGATGAAAAGGTTATAAAGAGGGTTTCTGCCTTTATACGCGATACTGCCTCCTCAAATGAACTGTACTCATAGGTCAGATCAAATATATCCATAGCTTTCAGTAAGTACAGATAGCTGTTTGCGTCAAAACGCTCCGTAAATTTATAGCCGTTGTAAAGCAGATAATTTTCCACTTCAAAAAAACCGTTAAAATCGTATATCCCTTCAAATGTGGCGTAGCGTCTGCCGAACTTCCGGTTGAATGCGGCATCGGAAAGGTAGGTTATATGCCCTGCCATCCTGCCTATGGCTAGACCGTCTTTTGGAGGCGTCCCATCGTAATAATCCCCTCCCTTATAGTTCGGGTCTTTAGTTACAGCAAGCCGTACTATGGCGTTAAACGCTATCGCCATCGGGGTAATCCGCCCTGCGGTAGAGATCAAAATAGCGCGTCTGACTACATCCGGATAGGTAACTGCCCATTCCAGCGCCTGCATCCCTCCCAGGGAACCTCCCGCCACACAGTATAAATGATCCAATCCAAGGTGATTTATCAGTCTTTTTTGCGCTTTCACCATATCTTTTACAGTGATTACAGGAAATTTTCTGCCGTAATGTTTTCCGGTAAAAGGGTCTATTGAAGAGGGACCTGTAGCGCCATAACAGCTTCCCAGAATGTTTGAGCATATTACAAAGTATTTTTCAGTATCAAACGCTTTGCCGGAACCGATCATATCGTTCCACCAGCCGGGTTTATCGCCTGCTTTATGAAATCCCGCCGCGTGAGCGCTGCCGGTCAGAGCATGACAGATAAGGATGGCATTGTCTTTTGAGGCGTTCAGTTTACCGTAAGTTTCATAGGCTATGGTTACAGGAGAAATAAGCCGACCGCTTTCAAGATAGAGTTCCTCTTTAAATGTCACATACTTTGTTTTTACAAAATCAGCCATTTTAAGCCTTTTGTAACGCCTGCCTTATATCGCCGATAATATCTGAAACGTCTTCAATACCGGCGGATACGCGGATAAGGCTTTTGTCAATCCCCGCAGCCGCAAGCTGCGCTTCTGATAACTGTCTGTGTGTGGTACTGGCGGGATGGGTTATAATTGTGCGTGAATCACCAATGTTTGTGGCGTGTACACAGAGTTTTAACCCTTCAATAAAGCGTTTTGCGCTTTCGTAGCCACCTATGATATTAAAGGTCAGGAGCGCACCGACTCCATCCTTGAAATATTTTTTTGCCCATTTATAATCAGGGTGAGATGATAACCCGGGATAACTGACTGAACCAACCGTTTTTTCTCCGCTTAAAAACTCCGCTATTGCTTTTGTGTTTTTGACGTGCTGCGGCATACGCAGATGCAGCGTCTGAAGCCCCGTAAGGATAAGAAAGCTGTTAAACGGCGACGGCGTTCCTCCGAAATCTCTCATTCCCTGTACCCGCGCTTTAACCGCAAATGCAGAGCTGCCGAAAGTTTTGGCAAACTCAAGACCGTGATAACTTGCATCAGGTTCCACAAAAGCGGGAAATCTGCCGCTCGCCGCCCAGTCAAAGTTGCCGAGATCAACCACCGCGCCCCCCATGGCTGTGCCATTACCGCAAAGATATTTGGTGGTTGAATGCAGCACAATATTAGCCCCTGTGTCAACCGGACGAAATAAGACCGGCGTAGCCATAGTGTTATCAATTATTACCGGAATCCTATGTTTCCCCGCTATAGAGGAGAATGTCTCAAAATCGGGGATACTGCAGTCAGGATTAGAGATTGATTCCAGATAAAACCCTTTCGTGCGGGAAGTTATCAGTTTTTCCCATGCGGCAGGGTCAGTCTGATCGGCAAAATGCACATTTATACCCAAACGTCTTAAAGAGTTATTTAAAAGATTAAATGATCCTCCGTAAAGTTTTGATGACGCAATAATTTCATCCCCTTCTCTGCACAGGGTCGCAATGACGAGGAATTCGGCAAATTGACCGGAAGCGGTTGCTACTGCGGCAACTCCTCCTTCCAGCAAAGCGATGCGGTTTTCCAGTACAGACGTTGTCGGGTTGTGTAAACGGGTATAGATATAGCCGGGTTCTGACAGATCAAAGAGATTAGCCGCGCTTTCAGCGCTTTTGAATTGGTAGGCGTTGCTGAGATATAGCGGTATATTTGTTGCGCCGGTATCGGGATCGGAAAGAAAACCGCCCGTAACCGCAATGGTGCCAAGTTTATTATTGTTCATAATACTTCCTTCAATCAGTCCTCAAGTGTATTTCTTATACGGAGCTCTTTAAGCTGCCCGATGTCCACCGTATTGGGCGCATCGCACATAATATCCGTGGCTTTTTGTGTTTTCGGGAAAGCTATAACATCCCTTATTGAATCAGCTCCGGAAAACAGCGCGGAAACTCTGTCTATTCCGAACGCAATCCCTCCGTGAGGCGGGGCGCCATATTTAAGAGCATCCACAAAAAAACCGAAACGGTTTTGAAGTTCATCATCGCTGAATCCCATAAGTTTAAACATTGACTGCTGTACATCGCTTCTGTGAATACGAATGCTTCCCCCGCCTATTTCCGTGCCGTTCAGAACAAGATCATAAGCTTTTGCTCTGGCTTTCCCCGGTTTTTCGGAGAGAAGCGGGATATCTTCATCCATCGGCGCGGTGAACGGATGGTGTACCGCAACGTAACGTTTCTCATCTTCATTCCAGTCCAGAAGGGGGAAATCTAAAACCCAAGTAAGACAGTACTGATCCGGTTTTATAAGACCAAGCATATTTGCCGTCTGTATGCGCAGTTTTGACATGGTAAGGTTTACAAGGGAGGCGCTGCCCGCTCCGAAAAAGATAATATCTCCGGGTTCGCCGTTCATCTCTTTTATTATAACCTTGGCAAGCTCCTCTCCCATAAATTTAATAATCGGCGACTGTAACCCGTCAGGGTTGATCTTTATATATGCAAGACCTTTTGCGCCGAGAGTGGTTACAAAATCGGCAAGCGTATCTATATCTTTACGTGAAAATTTATTTCCCGCGCCCTTTGCGTTTAACGCTTTTACGGAGCCTGTTTGGGCAGCCTCGGCAAAGACAGCGAAACCGCAGTTTGCCACAAGGTTGTTAATAGTCTTGAGATACATCTCAAAACGGGTATCCGGCGCGTCATGCCCGAACTTCTCCATAGCGTCCGCATAACTCATAGCGGGGAAGGGGCGCGGCATATCAATCCCCATTAATTCTTTGAACAGCTTTACAAAAAGCCCCTCTATGAGATCAATTATATCATTTCTGTCAATGAAGCTCATCTCTATGTCAAGCTGGGTAAACTCCGGCTGGCGGTCTGCGCGTAGATCTTCATCCCTGAAACATCTGACAATCTGAAAATATTTTTCAAAACCGCTCATCATCAGAAGCTGTTTGAACATCTGCGGAGACTGGGGAAGAGCATAATATCTCCCGGGATTTACACGGCTGGGGACAAGGTAGTCGCGCGCGCCTTCAGGCGTACTTTTAGTCAGAAAAGGCGTTTCTATATCAAGAAAACCTTTACTGTACAGATATTTCCGTATATTTTTGACTATATTATGACGCTGGATAATATTTTTCTGAAGCAACGGACGGCGCAAATCCAGATAGCGGTACTTTAGGCGTATATCTTCGGAAGTCTGATGATACTCATCCAGCATAAACGGAGGAGTTAGCGCAGTGTTCAGAATGCGTATTTCGCTTGAGATTATTTCAATACCGCCGGTAACAAGCGTCTCGTTTCTCATCCCTTCGGGTCTCAGCGAAACAACTCCTTTTATAGCAATTACAAATTCGCTGCGCAGCGCGTCCGCTTTTTTCTGCGCTTCAGGGGCGCTTTCGTTAAAAACTACCTGAGTGATTCCCTCTTTATCGCGTAAGTCAACAAATATTACACCGCCGTGGTCTCTGCGCCGGTGCACCCATCCCATAAGGATTACCTCCTGCCCTTTGTCTGACTCTGTCAGTTCGGCGCAGGAGTGTGTTCTTCTCCATTCAGCCATATCAGAAAGCATATACATTTACTCCTACTTTAATATTTTAAGGAACTATCTATTTTACTCCCCTTGTTTATTCGGATTGTTCCCTCGTAAAGTTTCATATTTTCCGTTTATTTAAACTATCAATCAAATCATTCATAAATCTATTAATTTCTATTTCGGCATTTTTATAATCTGGTCTATATGATATTCTTACTTTCAAGAAAGTTTCTCTGAATACTGTCATAAACATTAAACTTTCTAACTCTTTGCCGCCCACGATTATCGCCAGTTGGCATTTTCTTAATTTCATACCGTTGAATGTTTCAACCGTATCTGTTTTATCTTTTATATCGCATTTTCTAACAAAAGAATCTGCTGATATGCTTTGCTCCCACAAATCAATAAATTGTTCTGATTCTATTCCGTCAGTCATACCTGTCTGCCTGGCATGAAAAAAATATACGTCCGCCCATATAGAACCTTCATTATAGCGTTTGGAATAACCTAACCCATGCTGACTCAATTCATAATTTATTACATAGCGCCCAAGCTTTTCCGGCCAATTGCCTAATTTTCCGGGTAGCTCCGATATCAACCGTATATTTGTATCATTGCTTATATGATTATATCCGTTTTCAGCGGCAGATTTAACTAGACTGGTTTCTGTATGACTCAAACTGTTAATATGACTCAAATTGTTAATCGGCGCTACGCCATCCGGCAATATTATGACACATCCGGTCAATGCAACCAAAACAAAAATCAAAAGAATATACTTCATTTTACCCTCTTCGGTTTTTCTCGTCTGTTACTGTCATTATAGAAAATTAAATGGATGGTTGTTGCCTATTTTAAGTATCAAGTCCGCTATAGAGACCTCTTCCTGCGTTGAGGAGGACAGGTTGCGCAGCATTACCGCCCCGCGGTTCATCTCTTCCTCTCCGGCGATAACAGCGTACTTTGCTCCTGTTCTGTCCGCCTGTTTAAGCTGGCTTTTCATCCCTTTGCCATCGTAGTCTATTTCAACAGGGATATTTTGGGCTCTTAATCTATTCAGTAAGGCAATTTCAGAATTTTTTACCTTCCCGCCGAATGTAACAATAAATGCTTTCGGGGGCGTCTGTTTAAACTCTTCCGAGAGTTTCATCAGCGCAACAACCCTGTCCATTCCTATGGCAAATCCCACACCGGGTACGGCGGGACCGCCGAGGGTTTCCACAAGTCCGTCATACCTGCCGCCGCCGCCCACCGCCGAGGCTGCCCCAAGTTCAGCAGTTACTACCTCAAACGCTGTTCGCACATAATAATCCAGCCCCCTGACCATAAACGGATTTATTATATATTTAACATTCAGAGCGTCCAGATACATTTTCACACTTTCAAAATGTTCCGCGCATTCAGGGCATAGGCTGTCAAGCATTACCGAGGCGTTTTTAATTATTTTTCCGCAATTTTCGTTTTTACAGTCAAGTATCCGCAGCGGGTTTTTGGTAAGCCTGCGGTTGCAGTCAGCGCAAAGTCCGTCTTTGTGTTTATTAAAATATCCTGTCAGTTTTGAATGATATTCCGGGCGGCATAAGGGGCAGCCCACTGAGTTAATCTCCAAATGCGTGAATCGGCTGATGTTTACACGGTCAAAGTATGTAATGAGCAGATTTATAGCGTCCGCATCGGCAAGAGGGGAGGAGGAACCGATAAACTCCGCGCCGCATTGGGAGAACTGGCGGTAGCGACCTTTTTGCGGTTTTTCCCTGCGGAACATCGGTCCTGAATAATACAGCTTTTTAATCCCGGGAGGGTTGTAAAGACCGTTTTCTATATATGCGCGCACTGTACCGGCGGTGCCTTCTGGGCGGAGGGAGAGAAGCTCCCCTTCAGAGTCCGCCCTGTCTCTGTCGGCAAATGTAAACATCTCTTTTTCCACTATATCTGTGGTTTGCCCTATACCTCGGTTAAAAACAGCTGTTTTTTCAAGGATAGGCAGACGTATCTCACGTACAAGGAAAAGCGCAAAAGTATCGCGCATAATTGATTCAGCCTTTTCCCAACAGGCGCAGTCGTCTCCGTATGTATCCTGAAACCCTTTAACTTTCTGAAACATTGTTGCCGCCCACAATTATATAACAATAAATAACAGAAACTAGGATTATAGCCGGATTGAATAAAAAAAGTCAAATATTTTGTGCTTGACAAAATGGCGCGGCGAAGCCCAAATATTTAACAGGCAGAAATAAAATTAGCGACAGATATTGAAGCTCGCGCACCCCCAATTTTTTATTGGCTATATCCGTAAGATATTGAATACATTGAGTTTTATATAACTATGTGGATAAAAGAAACTTTTTAAAAAATCGTAAATGTAACGTTTAAAAATGCTGTAAAATCAATAATAAATTCTATGATTTTTCTATTTTTGAAAAAAATGGGGGTACGCGAAATATTGAAGCGATTGCCAAACTTGATGATTCCCCCCAAATAAATACCGGATTTTTTACGGATTGATAAACACAGAATATCAGCAACATTATCATTAATGATAAATTTTTGCAAAATACATTAAATTTCATACAGAATATATTATGCATGGCATTCCTCAGGGTTTTATTTATTTATTTTATCTATTTTAAACCACTCAAAAGCTACTCCTAGTCGCCGTGTATCTTCGTTAATTCCAAGTTCTTTCGGTGTTGCAGCATTGGGTATTTCAAATAAAAGACTATTTAAACCTTCATTCAAAATTCCGTTAGGGATAGCAAAAGCAATTTTTTGCATTCCTCTTTCTGTAAGGGTAATACTTTCAATATAATGACCGTTAATGATGAATCTAATCTCTTGTGTTGGTAAATTATCCTGAATATGCGGATATACGGAAGCTTCAAAAATTAAATCATCAGGGACACTATTGATAATAAGTTCTATTATTGAACGTTTGCCGTTGTTCCATGTAGCCCAACCTTCAGGATCGGAAAAACCCTGAAGAAAATCTTTTGCCGAGTCAGAATATTGAGGGGAATCGGTAGCCAAAAGAATATCAGAGCCTATATCGTATTCGGGAATAAAGGTATCAGCAGCATTAATGTCTATAAATATTACATCATCATATTTCTCAAGTTCCGTCTGCCCGTGTTTAAATCCGACTGTAAAATCGTCAATACGGTAAACGTACAGATGAACGTTGGGGACAACCTTCGGGAAAAACGGTATAGTATCTTTTGAAAAGATATAAATAGTGTCATCTTTTGCCTGACCGTCGTAGATTCTATCCAGTTCATCCTGTTTGTACGCAAAAATTTTTTTATTTTGCACTCTGCCCAAGTTGAAATCATTTATGGTCATATTGTTATCTATGGCATATTTGGCAAGCGAATATATCTCTTTGACAAATGTTTTAAATGTTGTTTCATTTGTCGGAGTACCGAAATAAAATATATGTTTTTTTATTTTTGCAAGCTCATTCCACGCGCCGGATTTTAAACTTGATTCCCACTTAATGTTAGTGTGTACTACCGCGGCATTGGCTCTGTCTGTTAAAGATTTGTGCAGATCATATATCTGAATGATCAGAAAACAGAGTAAGATTGGTATAGCTATTTTACGTTTATACTCTTTTGCGACAATCCAGATAGCGAAAAACATGATAATATAAACCACAGGCCACAATAATCTGCCGGTAGCTCTGAAAAGCGCCCATACGCTAACAATAAAACCGGGTACTGGGTAAACAAATAATACCTTGTCATTAAAACTTATTGAAGGGCTGAGCGCAAATATTGAAAACGCCACTACCAATAGGATTGCAAGTATTGTTTTACGAAAAAAACGTCTGTCAGAGAGTATTATTTTAAATTTTTTATATTTAACCAATACAGTAACAATCGCGAAAATGACACATAATGTCATTCCGAAACCTATATAAGCGAAGCTGTCTTGTTGCCAATTACTAACTATCGGAAGGTTTGGCAAAAATGGAGAATTCACCCATTGAGGGTTAAAAAGTGTGTTTAAATTGGAATTTGCCATCCCAAAGCCATTTGCATTTTGTATGGCTTTTGAGTAAAACATTCCCATTATGAACATAACTGAAAACAGTATAACAGAAGGGATAATAAGGCTTACAAGAGTTCTTGCAGGCTTTTTCCGCTCCAAAAGGTCGTCAATCGTATAAAAGAACATGAAGAACAACACCATTAATACCAGATAAAAGTGTATCAACGCTGTAATAACCAGCAAACCGCTCCATGTCAGTATATTATATTTAACTGTGGCATCCTCTTTTTTAGCCACACACAGGTAGATGCTCAATAGAATTGTAAAATGCGCCGCAAGCGAAGTGTGGAGGTACATACGCGCTATCATTGTTGTTGACAGGATAAAAAACAACGAACATATTGCGCTAATGGCAAAGCTGTTTGTAATCTTTTTTATCACAATACCTGATACTCCCCCTTGTAGAGCATAAACAAAAAGCCCAAACAATCCGAAATATTGAAAATTATCCGGCAGTATGGGGGATAAAAGCTAAAAAGGAAATGCAAAAAGAGGTATGGAATCTGTATAAACTATCGTTTCTTTAAATGGGTAAACAATGTTATCCATTAAACCTATCGGGAAATACCAGTTGGATTTTCTGAATAGCTCCCATCCTATGGAATGTCCCGGCAAATCAGACCAAGGATATCCTCCCATAAGCCAATCAGTGTTTGTAAAATCAAGAATCCGCACACCAAAGAGTTTTATAAAAAATATTACTCCCAAGATAGAACAAAAAACAGATATAAACAGATTTGAATCAAATGTATTTTTTAATTTATCTCTATACATGAACAAGTATTCTCCCTTGTAAATATAAAACACTATTTTACGCAATTCTTACCGTGGTTACATTTTATCTATTTTAAACCACTCAAAAGCCACTCCAAGCTGCCGAGTATCTTCATGAATTCCAAGCTCTTTTGGTGTAGCGGCGTTAGGAAATTCAAATAAAAGACTATTAATACCTTCCTTCAAAACAGCGTTAGGTATAACAAAGGCAATTTTTTGAATCCTTTTTTCTGTGAGGGTGATATTATCAATATAATGCCCGTTAACGCTGAATTTAATCTCTTGTGTTGGTAGTCTATCAGGAATAGTAAATGGCAATACAGAGGCTTCAAATATCAGATCATCCGGAAAACTTTTGAGATTAAATCCTATGACCGAAGATTTGCCATTGTTCCATGTAGCCCAATCCTCAGGGTAGGAAAAATTCAGCAAAAAATCTTTTGCTGATTCTGAATATTGAGGGGAATTTATTGCCAAAACAACAGTAGAGCCAATATTGTATTTGGGAACAAAGTTATTGACGTCATTAATATCCAGAAATTTTACATCATCATATTTCTCAAGTTCAGTCTGTCTATGTTTTAATCCGACTGTAAAATCATCAATTCGGTATAAGTACAGATGAACGTTTGGAATAACCTTAGGAAGAAACGATCTATCATCTTCAGAAAAAATTAAATAGTGTCATCTCTTGCCTGACATCTGTAGATTCTAGCCAGTTCTTCCTGTTTGTATTCAGAAACCTGCATATTAATACCTCTGGCAATGTAGAAATCGTTTAAGGTCATATCGTTGTCTATGGCATATCTCGTAAAAAAATATACATCCCTTAGTCTTGGTACTATCCATTTCTGTAAATAAAAGATATGTTTTTTGGTTTTTGCGAGCTCATTCCACGCGCTGGATTTTAAACTAGATTCCCACTTAGTGTGTACTACCATTGCATTGGCTCTGTCTGTAAAAGATTTGTGCAGGTCATATATCTGAATAATCAGAAAACAGAGTAAGATTGGTATGGCTATTTTATGTTTATACTCTTTTGCAACAATCCATATAGCAAAAAACATGATAATATAAACTACAGGCCACACAAATTTGCCGGTATCTCTGAAAATTGCCCATAGACTTATGATAAAATCGGGAACAGGGTAGACGAATAATACCTTGTCATTAAAACTTATCGTTGGACTGAGCGCAAATACTAAAAAAGCTATTACCAGCAGGACAGTTAGTATTGTTTTTCGGAAAAAACGTTTATCTGAGAGTATTATTTTGAATTTTTTGTGTTTAACTAATATAGTAACAATTGCAAAAATGACACATAATATCATTCCGAAGCCCATATAAGCAAAGCTTTCTTGTTGTTTACCTATTGGAAGGCTTGGTAAAAATTGGGAGTTCATCCATAGAGGATTAAAAAATACGTTTAAATTGGCGCCTGCTATACTAAACCCTCCTAATGCAGCTTTTGAGTGAAATATTCCAATTGAGAACATTACTGAAAACAGTATAACAGAAGGAATGATAAGGCTTATCAGAGTTCTTACAGGCTTTTTTTGCTCTAAAAGGTCATAAAGCATATAGAAAAACATAAAGAATAAAACCATTAACAACTGATAAAAGTCAATCATCGCAATAATAACCAGCAAACCGCTCCATATCAGTATATTATATTTAACAGCGGTATTCTCTTTCTTCGTCACACATACGTAAATGCAAAGGAGAATTATAAAATGCGCCGCAAGCAAGGTGTGAAAATACATACGCTCTATCATCGTTGTTGACAGGATAAAAAATAACGAACCTATTGCGCTTATTAAAAAGCTGTTTGTAATCTTTTTTACAACAAGACCTGATACGCCACCCTGTAAAGCATAAGCCAAAATCCCAAACAGCCCAAAATATTGAAAATTATTCGGCAGTATAGGGGATAAAAGCTTAAAAGGAAATGCAAACAGAGAGATGGATCCTGTGTATGCCACCGTTTCTTTAAACGGATAAACAATGTTATCCATTAAACCTACCGGAAAATACCAAGGTGAATTTCTGTAAAGTTCCCAGCCTAAGTAATGCCCCGGCAAATCAGAGTAAGCGCCCGAAAGATATCCAGCCAGTAACCAATTGGTATATGTAAAATCAAGAATACGCATGCCAAAGAGTTTTATAAAAAATATCACTCCCAAAATAGAGCAAAAAATAAATATAAACAGATTTGTATCGACAATATTTTTTATTTTTTTTTTAAACATAATGAATTAACCTCTTTTTATAACGGTTCGTTTGTTTTATCTATTATACATACAAAATCACTATTCAAACATAAATACTTCACATGATTTGATTGATTTATGAACGGATAAATTAATCGCTGAAAAGAATATAAATATGGGAAAAAATTCACATGAAGGTCAACGGTATATTTATATTCTCTCTGCTGTGGCACTACAATTATCAATCGCTTGTTAGCGACTCTTAATAATTCTTTTAGCGCTTTTTCAGGATATATGATATGCTCTAAAACATGCGCGCATACAACTGTGTCGCAAGAACTATCAGGTAGCGGAATTTCAGCTAAACTTCCTTTTATAAATTCCACATTTAGTTTTAAGAAATCAAACTGAACTATATCAACACCTATTACTTTTAATGAATTATTTTGTGCAATTTTATTTACCAATTCACCGCGTCCACACCCTGCATCTAATATGATACTACCAATTATATTATCAATAATAAAATTCAATGTTTTTTTGTTGATATCAGTAGGACGTGTGTTTATTTGAGTATCTTTTATTAAATCATAATAATTTGAAATATCTTCTTCTGTTAAAAAAGGGAGTTTTTCTTTAAATTCTAAAATAATATTTGATTTATTTCCAAATGCAAGTTTTGTAATTAACATCATGAATAGTCGCCAATCTCGTAAAATCGGCGGAATTATATTATCAAGAAACCAGTTAACAGTATTTGTAATATTACGATTTAGCATAGAAATCCCTTTTTATTTAATAAATATGCTTTTTATCTGCGTAATTAATTATATCTATCTTAAACCACTCAAAAGCCACTCCAAGCTGCCGTTAAAATTTATCATATTCACACACAAAATATTATTTGATTTTTCTCAATACCTTAGCAGGATTTCCGACAACAATTGTGTCGGGCGAAACATCTTTAGTCACTACCGAACCGGCGCCAATTATCGCATTTTTGCCTATTTTAATCCCGCCTAAAATAGTAGAACCGGCGCCTATGGAACACCCCTCGCACACGATAGTTTCCATTACTTGCCAATCTGCGTCTGTTTGTATGGAACCATCATCATTAGTCGCTCTGGGAAATGTATCATTAATAAATGATACATTATGACCTACAAAAACACAATCTTCTATTTTGACCACTTCACAAATAAATGTATGGCTGGATATTTTACAATTTTTACCTATTGACGCATTCTTCTGTATTTCTACAAAAGCGCCCACTTTAGAACCGTCATCAATTGAACATTTATAAGCATTTACAAAATCATTTATTATTACGTTTTCTCCGATCAATACACTATTCAACGATCTCTTTGGGCTGTTTTCATTAATTAAATTCATTAAGTTTAACCTCTTTGCCGTTATTTTTAATGGAAACTTCCGATGCCTGCAACAGTTTTACCACCTTAAACCCAAGAGATGCGTCCGCAACCGGTTTTGTTTTTTCTGTAACTGGAGTACTATAATTTTTGTTGACTCTTTAAATAGGTGTAATAAAAAAAAAGAACACGAAGGAGTCAAAGAAATGGGAACGAGAAGAAATTACGACAAGAGTTTCAAAGCAGAGGCTG
>JAIRQX010000115.1 GCA_031256375.1 Deferribacteraceae bacterium | reverse complement strand
CTTATAAAAGATATCCGCGCCGGGAGGCTGAAATACAGTCTGCACAAAGTAACTTTTGATGACGCTATCGCAGACGGGCTATATGAACAGGTGTGCAAAGTGACGCAAAAAAGCGGAGCTGCTGACAAGCAACATGGATGTTGCGTGAGCGGAGCGAACCCGCCGGAATGCGGCAGGACGCCGCCGCCCATGGATGGGCGTTGTTTATCGCACAGGACGTGCGTTGCGAAGCAAAAATGGATAGATAATATATACGCTTCTTACGGTGATGGAGCCGATGAAGAATTGCGGTGCATACCGAGCCGCTCGGGAGGCGTTTACTTTACGCAGGTTTTATTGGACGGCGTTATGTCAGAAAAAATCCCTGTTCTGCGATATAAAGCCCCCGCGCCGGAGTTTGTTGATTATGAAGCCTCCGTCCGTGAGGCATACACAAAATCATGGTGTGAAACCTATTTGACAAATGTTCTGGCGTCTGTAAACAAAAACTTAAGACATTTTGCAGGGGTGGATGCCGCCGGGAGAACGGGCGATCTTGCCACATTCTGGCTTATAGAGGAAACTAAAACATTAACTTATGAAACTGTTTGTGTGATTGAGTTTGAGCGTCTGCCGTTCAGTGAAGTAGAGCGGGTTATTGATTACATTTTCAGTTATATCCCTGTTTCAACCGCGTTTGACGCTACAGGAAACGGTCAGCAGCTTGCGGAGCGCGCAAGACAGAAATACGGCGCAAGCCGCGTTCTGGAACAGAAAATTAACGACAGCTACTACTCTGAAGCTATGCCAAAGGCAAAGCGGTACATAGAGGACAGAACGGTAACGCTTCCGAAGGACGCCGGGATACTGTCAGATTTTAGGCAGGTAAAGGTTATTAACGGCGTGCCGAAACTCCCTGCGGTAAAAAATAAGGTTGCCGGAGTACAGCGGCACGGCGATACCTGTTCGGCGTATGTTCTTGCAATATGGGCAAGGGAAAAACTCGGAGATATGGGAGAGGTGTATTATGAAAGTCTTGAGAAACTCGGCGGAAAAACTGCCTACTAATAAGGAGATTAACAATGGATAAAACTGAAGAAAACAAAAACAGTAAAAAACAAGAAAAAAGCCTGTCAGCAATCATTGATAGGTTAGATATTTACTCAGAAAAAGGAAGAGAGTGCCGGGACATGGTCTCTATTTTGGAACTATGTAATTGCTCCCGAGATACTATCATCGGATATGTTACAAATTTTTGGTATAAGTAATGTATTCTTCAAGTGTCATGCCATGTCTGCATAATTACCTCGTTTATTATTTGTCCCAGCAGGTCAAGTATAGGCGGGGTGTGACCGGAATACAATTATACAGGTGATTAATGTCTAAAAAAAATAAAAAACAGGCGAAAATCAACGCAAAACAACTGGAAACTCCCGATTACACAGACGGAATAGTAATACTGAAAGACCGTGAGTATCCGTCTGCGGGGCTTACTCCGAGCAAATTGGCGGACGCTCTGAAGTCTGCAGACAAAGGGAATATCTCCGCACAGTCCGAAATGTTTGCGGAAATGCTTGAAAAAGACTGGGATTTGGCAAGCGCATTCTCTTCCCGCGCCGCGAAAGTGGCAGGGCTTGAATATAACCTGACTCCCGGCGATGACTCCGCTCCTGCAAAAAAAGCCGCAGAGGTAGCGGAGGTAATGCTTGACGAGTATCTCGTTAATCTGCGGGCAGGGTTGAAATGGCTGTTATCCGCTGTAGGGCATGGATTTGCTGTCAGTGAAATTAACTGGGAACAGGTTGACGGAAACCTTATTATGCCTACAGAGCTTATACCTGTAGAACACCGATTCTTTACATTTCTTTACGATAAAAAACTGAACAGAATCCCGCGGATGCTCACAGAAAACAATAAAGAAGAGGGGGAAGAGCTTTTACCTTTTAAATATATAGTTCACAAATACACCGGAATGTCGGGCGTAACCCCGCGGGACGGGCTTGTGCGGCAATGCGCCTATATCTATTTATTTAAAAATTTCGGGATGAAAGACTGGAATAGCTTCCTTGACCGCTACGGAATACCTATCCGGATCGGGAAATATTCCCCCGCGGCAACCAAAGGGGCGCTTGATGTCTTAAAACGCGCCGTTATAAGCCTAGGCGCAGACGCGGCGGCGTTAATATCAGACGCGACAACTATAGAAATCCTTGAGACAAAAGGCGCAAGCACAAATATGTTTGAGCGGCTGCAAGATCACTTAGCGGGAAAGATTGACAAGGTTGTGCTGGGACATCAGGCGGCGGCTATAGCCACCCCGGGGAAGCTGGGAAGCGATGACCAGATAAAAAATATTGCACAGCTTCTGAAAGAAAGCGATGCGCATGAGCTTGAGCAGACAATACGCCAGCAGCTTTTATACCCTTTTGTCTTGTTAAATTTCGGAGAAGCCTGCCCTGTGCCGATATTCCGGTTTAACGTGGCGCCGGCGGAAGATAAGGAACGCGAGGCGAAGATTATATCAACCCTTACAGGCGCGGGTTTAAAGATACCTACAGCGTTTTTATACAATAAATTCAATATCCCTCAGCCAAAAGAAGGGGAGGAAACGCTTGAATCGCAGGCACATCCTGTGCGATTAACCAACGCCCATCCTTGGGCGGCGGCGTCCATGCCGCATCCGGAGGGTTCGCTCCGCTCACGCGCCATCCATGGCGCTGACTCATGCGCTACGCGCGATCCTGTGCGATTAACCAACGCCCATCCTTGGGCGGGTCTTGCAGACGGCAATATTGCCCCTCAGACAATACCGCCGTCCGCAGTACACTGCCGTCCGCAGGACACATTAACCGACCTTCTCCCTACAATGACAATAAATGACGCTTTTGACGAGGACATGAAAATAATCCTGAAGATTATCAAAAACGTCAACACCTATGCGGAACTGGAAGAGATTCTCAGTAAAATATTTAAAAGCTGGACAGATACAAAACTGAAAGAAGAGATCGCAAAAGGCTTATATCTGGCGGAAATAGCCGGATTATCGGAAGACATTACAAGATGAAGTCAAATCAGCGGCAAGGATGCCGCGTGAGCAACGCGAACCCTCTTAACGCGGCAGGACGCCGCCGCGCATGGATGCGCGATATTTATCCGCACAGGATGTGCGGCGCGAAGCGCATAAATCAGCGCCATGGACGGCGCGTGAACGCAGTGAACCCTCTTAACGCGGCAGGACGCCGCCGCGCATGGATGCGCGTTATTTATCCGCACAGGATGTGCGGCGCGAAGCGCATAGGTAAATTATGAAACACGGCTCAGATACTTATACTCAAGCGACCGCCGAAATGCTCTTTGGCGCGCCTCCGGAGATGGCTCTTGAATACTTCGGCGGTAAGGAGATATCAAAAGACTGGCGGAACGTCTATAAAGACGCGCATACAAAAGCGTTCATAATAGCGAATGAAACACGTTCAGCCGTATTAAAAGACGTTTACGGCGCTTTGCAGGACGCGCTCTACCAAGGCAAAACTTTAGAAAACTTCCGTAAAGACGCTATAGAGCGTCTCAGTAAAAGCGGCTGGCTCTCTGATGTGGTTGGTTATGACGATAACGGAAATCCAATAAGAGAGGCGACTGAAAAAACAACCTACCAAAGACTTGAGCGGATATACTCAAATAACCTTAATCTCGCCTATGCCGCGGGACGCTATACAGCTATCATGGACGGAGAATTTGAGTTTGTAGAATATTTAGCCGTGCTTGATAACCGCACAAGGGACTCTCACAGAGAGTTACACGGTAAACTATTTTCAACAGACGATCCGGTTTTAAAATACTTTGCGCCGCCAAACGGGTACGGTTGCCGCTGTATGCTCCGCGGCGTCACTGAAAATCAGGTAAAAAAACGCGGGCTTGACCCGGAAACCCTGTGGGCGGCTGCCGCTTCGCGGGAGATAAAAGTCTTGGAGGAAACCGATCCAAAAACGGGAGAGGTAACCACGTACCATGCCTTTGACATGGGTAACGGTGAGTTATTCCGCGCTCAAAAAGGCTGGGACTATAACCCCTCCGAACAGTTCTGGAGGATGAGAACTCCTGCGGAGGGCAGTATAACACCTCCAGCGGCATTACCGCCGTCTGCGCCGCAGCAAACGGCAGAGCCGAAAGTTAAGCCTGTGAAAGATTTTAATGAACTAAAACAACAGTTAGAACCGATTTTAAAGCCGTATATACAGAATCAAAACCGAAACAACAGTTTAAAATGTACACTAGAAGAATATTCTTCCAGAAGTTTTATGGAAACAAATTCACTTGGACGTATCGGGATAAGTACATCAACACATCCAATAAGCTCTCCAGCATTACAGGAATCAGGCAAAACAACTTTCCGAATGAATGAAGAACTCTTGCGCGCTTGGAATAAAATTGCGAACAGCAATAAATTAACGCCTCTTGAAGAGTACAGTATTGAAAGTTTATGGCACGAGGTAACACATAATAAGCAAAAATATGCGTATGTGGGAAAAGGGTGGACAAAACGCCGAGCAATAATGGAAATTATTACACAATGGACGGCACGACGAACTTATAACACCCTTTTAAATAATCTTGGATGGCAAGCTGAGTATTCAAATGTTATAAAAAAACATGGTCTTGGCTACCGCGAATTAATACAAGATTTTGATAAATATATAAAATCCATCAATATTAATGAGGATGAATTGCTTAAGGAAATGCTAAAACTGATTGATAATACCGTGCGTTCTGAGTATGAGGAGCCGCTTGTTAATTGGCTTAGCGTAAATGGCAAATTAAAAAAGAGTGAAATAAAGAATATGTTGTCGATATTATGGAAAAGATGGGAGTATTAATCACACTCATGCAGCAACATAAATGTGGTCTGACGATGTCCAATATCATCAATTTTTCCCGCGTAGTAGTCCGCCATTTTTATGTCGCCACGATTGGCGTACAAAGTAGCAAGCATTCCATAATTATAGTCAGGATTACTCAGAGCCACGTCTTTATGTCTGGCACAAAAAGTAGGTATATCTTCAGTTTCTTCAATCTCATATTCAATATCGTATTCATGTTCTTCATTAAACATAAACTCAATTTCTTCTTTTGTTGCAACATCAATAAAAGTAAGCATCCCTGTTTCCATCAGACACCATTACCACAGTTATATGAGGTTGTCAAATGAATATTACCTTCACACTGCCGGACGGCTCAAAATTCACAAAACTTATAAACGGGATTAAGGAGTTAGAGAATACAGAGCCGTTAATGGCGCGTATCAGCGGATTGTTGGATTATTATATTGAGGAAAATTTTATGCGGGAGGGGCGTCCGGTTAAATGGAAACCGCTTTCAGCTTTATACGCGGAGCAGAAAAGGAAAGAACGTGGCAATACAAAAATACTACAATCCTCCGGTGCGCTTAAACGCAGTATTGTACAATCATACGGCAAACTTTACGCCGCTGTCAGCACAAATAAAGAATACGCCCGTATTCACCATTTCGGAGGAGTTATCCGACCTAAACCCGGACGCAGAGACCGTAGCGGCGGGAAACGCGCCGCGCTGAAATTCGGCGGACGGTATTTCCGCTCCGCTAATATACCCGCGCGTCCGTTTATGACTGTCACTGACGGCGACAAAGAGGAGATACTTACAGAAATTCAGGATTATATAGCGAAAAAATTAGGGTTAAAATAAATTAAAACGGAGGTTTATATTCCGTATTTGTCCGCATTATTCCACATCTCTTAAATCCCTTACTGAATCTGTATTTGAATGAATGATATTTTTTTTTATTATCGTAAAAACCAGCGGATTTATTCAGAGGCTTAATCCAGAGTGACAGTTAAGTAACTGCAAGAGTGACTAAACATACCCTCTGGATAAGCATAGTGTTGTTAATGTGTTGTCTGATTTTTAAAATACACTTCTGTAAATATTATGTCAAAGACACAAGTATGAATTATACAAAAATCGTCAATATCTGGATTCAAATAATCATTTAAAATTTCAAGGACTTTCTTTCCCAGTGGTTTATTAAGACCACGCTTCACTAACATTTCAATAGTGCTAACAAAATTTCTGTTCTGCCATCTTTTGTCATCAAATATTTTCTGAATAGGAAATATCTGAATTAAGTCAATAGGCGTGAGTTTACAAAATAAATCAAGCCATCTATCAAAAAGTTCTATAAATTTGCAAGCTTTGGTGTAATCAAAATCATCTATGTCAAACTTTTTTGACACGATATATTGTACAGCATAAAATATTACGTTAAGGAGATAATCTTTGTTCTTTGGTTCTTTTTTCAATTTATCCTCCCAATAAATAGCGTTTGTAAGATAAATTTTGCAATAGTCAGATTCTGACTATTGTTCGTGAGCTAACCAGTACATTAAAACTTCTTTGTTATTAATGACATTATTTATTGTTTTTTACTCATAGGTTAAACCTCCAATTTGAGTATTTGAATAAAGTATAATCTTGACTATATGCTTACAGTTCAAGAACTCAACAGAGGGAACGATAATCTCCCTCTGGATCGATATAATGCAATTATTAACTGCTACACTCATTTTTTTTTATTAGAATTTACCGATATTACACCTCATTTTCTGCTTATTGATATTCTTTCTTTCAGCCAGTCCTGTACCTCTGATTCTAGCCAGCCTACAGAACGTTCACTAAGTTTTATCTGCTTAGGAAATTTCCCTTGTTCAATAAGGGCATAGATAGTTGACCTTGATAAACCTGTAATTAATTGCACCTCGTTTATTTTCAAAATTTTGATTTCCATAAAAAAACCTCCTATAAAATTATTTGCGTTCTGCGTATAAGATTGATTTAACCTAGTCGTAAAAAAAAATGCCTTATGTAACTGAAACACAGATTAATACCAAAGATGTGCACACCCACCGATGGATACCGAAAACATAAAAAAAATAAGAAAAAGCGAAAGATATACGCAGACACACCGATGGATTCCGAAATAGAACTATACTTAACAACATTTTTTACACCTTTCTGGATTAGCTGGTAATTCTTTATAGACAAAGGTTTTCAATTTTATGTACCAGACCGAAAAGTCTGCTTATAGAAAATATACAGATATTTGAGTCTGATTTAAAATCAGAGATATTTATAAAATACTTTTTTTTTGTTATTGTTATATTTTTTGTGGGGGGTATATGAGCGAAAATGAGATAGAACACAAAAAGATTAAACGTGAACCATCATTCTGAATAACAGATGTCAAAAAACTGGCTGAATATCTACTAACTTATAACGACAAAGAATACAAACAGAACGCATTATTGACAGCCAGAAATTTACTTGAAGAACATGGATATTTAGCGACACAGTTTATTAAACAAGGTTACTTCAACGCTAAATTCCGTGTATATATCAATGACAGAGAAACCCCTCTGACCGGATGGTATTTACCCATAGACGCCGCTCTCTTTCAAGACACCGAAGAGCGTAAAAGCGGAATATTATTAAATATTCAAGACGTTTGCATATATACAGAGACACTTAACACATCTTTTTAATCAGACGCCGATCATAACATTTCCACTTTACATTAATAATATTTTATAATAAAATACAATCATTAAATGAGGTGATTGTATGAAACCAATATCTAATGAAAAACGAGAATTATTGATAGCTGCTAAACAGCGTGGCGAGACGGAATA
>JAIRQX010000074.1 GCA_031256375.1 Deferribacteraceae bacterium | reverse complement strand
TCTCAAAATTTTCTCCTTTTACTGTTCTTAAAATTGTTCCAAAAACACCATCTTTGCTTATGTTATAATCCGATATAAAATCACAGTTATCATGTTCTTGAGTCAAAGACATAAGGCGTATTAACACAATCTATGAAGTGGAATTGTGTGCATTGCTCTTTGCCTCAAAATCCTAATTGGGCAAGAAGAATACAAGATATTAAAGAATTCGGCTATACATTATCTACAAATACAAAATATATGTGTTCTCGTTGCAGAAAAAATACTACGCATATAATGCTTATACCAATAAAGAGAGGTGGAGTGACTGGTTATGAAACCTGGTCGTCTAAATTGAGACAGAAAATTATTGAAACGTTGAAATATTATGATGCTTTTGAAGCAAAATCAATGAAACCAGAATCTCTTTTACCTGATCACAAATTTCCTGAAATTCGGTGGGATATAAACACAAGACGAGATAATATGGATGATATGTCTATGAATGAGATTATAAATGATTTCCAATTATTATCCAATCAAAGAAATTTACAAAAAAGGGAAATTTGTAGAAACTGCTACCAGACTGGGAAAAGAGGTGAGATATATGGGTTTAAATACTACTATCAGGGAGAAAAAGAGTGGGATGAATCACTCCCAAAATCAGGGAAACTGGCAGAAAAAGGTTGTATTGGTTGCCCCTGGTACGATATTGAAAAATGGCGAATATATTTAAAAAATATCCTCAATAAATCTAGCCCAACCTAGCTCTTCTTTATTTTTGACAAAATTTCCTCTAGGTTGTATTTTTGATACTTTTTCTATAATTTCAATATCCCATTGATTAGCAACATACGACAGAGCGTACTCTAATCTATCGTTAATTTTGCATCCCCTTTCTTTAGCTCTCCTGATAATTCCATAGCAACCAACAGGAGATATATAATAATTCTCAGGACAATTTATGTCTATGATATTTTTAATATTATAAGAAGTAGTAATGTTAGGGACAGAAGATGTATTAATAAATCCATTATATAATTCTGTATAATCGCTGAAATCATAATATACAATACCGTTTTTCAATATATGTTTTCTTTGTAAAAGAAAAGAATTATCGTTTAGTATTGAAAATTTTTCTATGTGGTGAGAAAATAATCGTTGCCCTATCCATTTTATAACAGGAACAGCCCAAGAGTTCCCAACGGCTTGGTATCTTGCTGTTGATGATGCAAAATCTACGTCTGTATAATTATCAGGGAAACCCATTAATCGTTCGCATTCTAATGGGTTAAATCTCCTTAATCGTTCATTTTGAAAAATAAATAACGAACCATTATATGCTGCCGCATTTCCGTTCCATTTTGTACCATAAGCAGAATATAAACAATCTGTATATTCTCTAAAAATCTCAAATTTCTGCCCCTCAATTTCAAAATATTTATTGTTTTGTCTATTAATTGGTTCTATTTGAATTTTATCGGTATATTCAAATAAGATGTTTTCAGGGTAAAAATCTTTATCTCCGGCAAGCAAATAAAGCCTTCTCCGTTGTTGGGGAACTCCGAAGTGCTTTGCATCTAATATTCTCCATGCAATGTTTCTTTTAAGACCATATACTACTCCAGCAGAAAAACATTTTATTGGTAGTAACTCATCACTACCAGATAACAAAGTTATAAATTGAACAAAAGCATTGGTCTTGTCTTTCAACACTCCTTCAACGTTTTCCCAGAATAATATAGTTCCTCTTTTCCCGGAATTGTACAGTATTTTATCATTTTCTTCAATAATATTAATTAGATTTAATGTTAAGTTACCTCTATCATCTTTTAGTCCTTGTTTTTTTCCTGCTAATGAAAATGCTTGGCATGGTGTTCCAGCGCAAATCATATCAACAGAATAAGTTGTGTTGTCTTTTAAAAGTAGAGGAATATTACTCATATCTCCTAAATTTGGTATATCAGGATATTTATATTTTAGAAAATCAGAAGGGAATTTCGCTATTTCAGAAAACCACTGAAAATCACATAAATCTTCCCAAGCAACTGATGAAGCTTCTATTCCAGAACAAACACTACCTACTGTAAATTTCATTGTATTCCTTCTGATTTTTATTCTGCTGATTAACGTTTATTCACAACATTTAATAACTTTTTCGCTAATTCATCCATACTCATATTGATTTTTACAGGCTTTTCATTAGTAATTTTCTTAGTATCGTTAGCTCGCGCATCTATTGCGGCAATTTCAGCCTTTTTAAACCTCTTTTTCATGCGATTACCTCTTTATACATAATTCTGGTATCAGCTATATTGGATAAAAACAGATCAATACGGCTGTGTTCGTCAAGTTTCTTTGTGTTCCAGCGAAAGCAGAACATATTTGTATATTTCTGAATATGCCTATGGCTTAACCAGTGATGGATTCCGTTTACCATTCTTTTGAAATGAGCAAATGAGCCTTCAATCCGATTTGTTGTGTCTTCGCCATTAACATACTGCTTGGCTTTATGATTTACAATTCTTCTTTCTCTGCCTGATAAAGCTCCTTTGTATATTGTGCTTTCATCTGTATTCACAATGGCAGTATCTGAAATATGTTGATCTATAATGGGTTTAACGTTGATTTTATTGAGTTTATTAAACTTTTTCATTACAAGATCGCCACCTCTTTCAATCATACCAATAATTATAGCTTTATCACCCTGAATTTTGTTGTATTCAGTGGTCTTTTTGCTTTTATGTTTATTAACTTCTTTTCCACCAACATAAGTCTCATCAATTTCAACAGTTCCAGAGAGTTTATTGTTATTATTTCCGCCAGAAGTAATATAGAACATCCTTTGCAACATAAACCACGCTGTTTTTTGCGTAACGCCTATGTCTTTGGCGAGTTGGATTGAAGATAACCCTTTTTTATGAGATGTTACAAGAAATATAGCAGCTAACCACTGACGGTATGAAATTTTGGTGTCACCTAAAAATGTTCCTATTCTGACGGTAAACTGTTTTCTGCAAGCTCCGCATTTGAATAGCTTGTTTTTAAATGTGTCTATTTTCTTTTCTGCCTCGTGATTACCGCAATGGGGGCATCTTATACCATAAGACCATCTTGATGAAACAAAATACTGATGACATTTGTCCTCTGTGTTGTAGGTTTCCATAAGTTCTGAAAGTGATTTGAATTTCATAGTCAACCCCCATGTTTATTATGATTTTACCATATCACAATTTAATGGGTTTGTCAAGTACATAATTACCATTTTTTTGATGAAGTCTGTTTTCAATTTTTTCCGAACACGCATACCTTGTTTCTTCCTGTTTTTTTTGCGTTGTACATTGCTTCGTCAGCGCCGGATATAAATTTGCTGATAGATACGTTTTCTGTCGGTATTACAGTATTTACACCTATACTGACGGTTATTTTTGTATTGGGGTGGTTAGGTAATACTATGGATGCTTTTTCAATATTTTCGCGGATATTTTCTGCTACGTTCAGCCCTTTTTCATCTGTATTGGGCAGCAGAATAATAAATTCTTCACCTCCCCAGCGGGCGATGAAATCAGTGGAGCGTTTCAGCGCTGACGAAGCCAGATCTGCCACTGTTTTTAATGCGATATCGCCTTCCTGATGCCCGTAGGTATCGTTGTAATTTTTGAATTTATCAACATCAATCATAAAAACTGTAATAGGTTCTTTAGACCTGAATGCCCGGTCCCATTCCAGCATCATCCGGCTGTCAAAACTGCGTCTGTTTGGGATTTCTGTAAGCTGGTCAATAAAACTTAAGTATTCAATGGTGCGCAACTGATTAATAATCTGAATTTGATTGCGGATTCTTAATTTGACAATAGCAGCGCTGAAAGGTTTGATTATATAGTCAACAGCTCCAAGCGTCAGTCCTTTTTCTTCGTCTTCAAGACTGCTGAGACCTGTAATAAATATTACGGGGATTGTTTTTGTTTTTTCTTGTTTTTTCAGCATGGAGATTATCTCATATCCGTCCATATCCGGCATGATAATATCCAGCAGAATAACGTCCGGCTGAAGTTGTATTGACATTTCAATGGCAGTTAAACCGTCTTTGGCGGTATAGATAGTATATTCAGCGTTCAGTATCTGGATTAACGTCTTAAGATTGAGTTTTTCATCATCTACAATCAGGATGGCGTTTTTTTCTTTATTATCCATCGCGTTCTTCAACCTCATGTTTTAAATTTGTAAGCGTAACGGCTGCAAGTTTAAAATCAAAATCATCTATCTGCTGTATCAATTTTTCGCTTCCCGGTATTCCTCGCAGATCGCTGATAAATATAAGGCTGTCGCTGTTTCCTGCCTTAATTAAAGGTTCCAGCTTTTCAAGCAAAACAAGTGCGTTTTTCTTATCTAAAAGTTTAATTGGTTCGATCAATTCTTTATCCGGAAGTGACGCTAATTCCAGCATAACGGCGTTTAATTCGGTTTCAAATAGTTTCAGTTGTTCGTTTGTAACTGAATTTATTTCGTTTTTCAGCGCTGCCTCGATATCAGCGGCAATTTTCTGCAACCCTGTTTTACCGATCAGCGATGCGTTGCTTTTTAATGTGTGCGCCAGTCGGTGCGCCAGCTTTATATCGCCTATGTTAATAGCATGGCTTATTTCACTGAATTTATTTTTGTTGCTTTTGGCAAAATCGTTTTTTAATTCAAGCTGAAAATCATTATCCTGCGATATATTATTTTTTAGCGTTTGTGAGTTTGATACATTGTTAACCAACGGGGTAAAATATTTCAGCAGACATTGCCAAAGTTCCTGTGTTGTGAAAGGTTTGCCTATGTGGTCCACTATGCCCTGCGATTTATATAACGACTTTTCTTCCTCCATTATATTGGCTGTCATGGCGACAATAGGCGTTCCCGTATTCATTTTTCTGATTCTGTACGCCGCTTCCATACCGTCCATTATAGGCATATGGATATCCATAAAAATCAGACTGAACGGTTTTTCATTGTTTTCCATTCGTTTGCGGACAATTTCCACTCCGTCTTTGCCGTTATGAGCTATTATGGTTTTGATGCCTACCTTTTTGAGATGTTCTTGCGCAACTTTCTGATTCATCAGATTGTCTTCGCAGAGCAGAATTTCTTCATCAAAAAGGGGTTTTTCAATGTGATTGGCAATAATTTTCTGCACGGGCATATCAATAGGAACGTCTATTGTGTCAAATGTTATATCAAAGCTGAATCTGGTACCGATTTCAGGCAAACTTTCCACACTCAGCGTACCGCCCATCATTTCTATTATGTTTCTGCATATAGGCAGACCAAGCCCTGTACCGCCATATTTGCGCGTTATGCTTGAGTCAGCCTGTACAAACGGTTCAAACACTCTCCGTATCTGTTCCGGTATCATGCCGATACCGCTGTCTTTTACCTCAAATTTTATAGTTGTGGCATTAGCGGTAAAACTTTTTATAGATGCGGAAAGCTTTACCGTGCCGACATTTGTGAACTTTATGGCGTTTGAAATAAAGTTGATAAGTATCTGGCGCAGCCTTGTGGGATCGCCCACAAGCTGTTTCCCTACGGAAGGTTCGGCGTAAAAGTGCATCATAACGCCTCTTTCGTTTGCTTTAGGCTGCATTATTGTGTGACAGTCCACAAATATTTTATGCAGATCAAAAGGGATATTTTCCAGCACTATTTTGCCGGATTCAATTTTGGAAAGATCCAGAATATCATTAATAATTTGCAAAAGCCATTCGGATTGCTCAAGAATATTGCTGACGTATTCCTTTGCTTTTTCGGGGAGGTTTTCATCCAACGTCAGTTCGGAAAATCCCACAATACTGTTCATTGGCGTACGTATCTCGTGGCTCATCTGGGCGATAAATACGGACTTGGCGTTTGAAGCGGCTTTTGTCTGTTCTTCCATAGCTTTGCGTATTGTCATGTCACGCGCTATTCCCACAATCGCTTTTATAACGCCATCTTGTATAATAGGAGCTTTAATTGTATCAAACAATATCTCTGCTTGGCAGGTGTCAGGCAAAAACTCTTCAAATCTGACGAGACCTTCCGACATAGCCTGACGGTCGTGATCGTTTATTATTTCAATCGTTTTATCCGGCAGATTCAGAGCCTCCTTGTCATCTTTTCCTATAATATCTTTCTTACTGAGGTTGAAAAAATTTTCAAAAGCTTTGTTGCACAGCACATAACGCTGATTCACATCTTTTATAAACACAAGATCGGGGATTGAATCCAGTATTGTTGTAACTGTAACTGTATGATTCTCCAGCTCTTTTGTGCGTTCCTGCACCAGATATTCCAGTTTTTGGTTTTGACGGCGTCTCCAAAACAGAAAAAAGGCAAGGATTAAAATACATAACGCCATGCCGGATATGCTGATTATCCACGGAAGATGCGCTTTAACAATTTTCAGCCGGTAATCATAGGTTTGGCGCATCCATTTGCCGGTAATCTCCTCCTTATTCACCAGAGAAAGAGTTTTATCTATGATAGAACATAAAATAACTTCGTCCTTATTAAGCCCGAATGTAACTTCGTCATTGTAGTCAAATACAATGTTTGCTTTATACCCCGCCTGTTCAAGGTAATTTGTCAGCCGCAGCACTCTGTGCAGAGCTGTCATAGCCAAATCAATTTTGCCGTTTTTCAGGGCGTTAAAAACATCGTCCATGTTATCAAACATTACAGTATTTGTGTGGCTGGGGAACCATGTATTAAAAAGTTGCGCGTATGCGGTATCTCTTGCCAGTCCCACCTTCGAGTACAGGACTTCATTGATTTGAATATCCGGATAGTCCGATTTTGAAACCAGCGCGTATTTGTCGGACATATATGAGGATTGCGGCCATATAAAACTGTCTTCCCGTTCTTTCAGATAGACCAATGATAATAGAACGGATGCTTTACCGTTTTTGACCATTTTCAGCAGGTCTTGCCAATTTGTATTCTCATCGTTTAAAATATTAAAAGATAATCCGGTCAACTCGGACATTCTGTTTAATACGTCAACGGCTATGCCTTGCCACTGTTTTTCATGCTTGTTGTAAAAGCTGATCGGATAATTGTCATGTTCAGCGGCAAATGATATTACAGGATTATCGGTAATATATTTTATTTCTTCGTCGGTGAGTCGCGCCAACAGTTTTTGTTTGATGTACTCCGACTCTCCTTTGTTGTACAGAGTTGTCAGATGCCGGTTGGCGCCGTCCATTAACGCTTTCTGTACTACGGATATAACAGGCTGAAGTTCCGATTTTTCTGTTGCTAAAGAAACAGGTCCGTAAAAGAGCGGAAAGAAGTAGCTTGCAACAACATCGCCGTAAACGTCAAAAGCAGCCTCCGCTGTACCTTTAAACAAAAATGCGTCAATTTCGCCGCTTTTAAGCTTTTTATAGGCAGTTGCGAAATCATTTACGTAAATTGGTTCAAATTTGTACACTGAACGTATCAGTACATCTTGATAAGTGAGGGAATTTACCAGAAATGCAAATCTCAGCGGGCGTATTTCCGCAATTATTGAGAGAGGTTCACTTTTATCAATCCTGAAATATTTTATGGTATGCTCCGCTATGGCATCTGTCATAAAGTATATTTTGCGGCGTTCAGAGTTAGCCGTCAATTCACCAGTAAAATCAATCGCACCATTTCTGAGTCCTATATGAAGGTTTTCCCATTCATAAAATTCAGGTTTAAACGGGATTTCGAAAAGTTTAGTCAGCCATTCGCATAATAGCGCAATGTAGCCCTGTATTTCACCGTTTTTATCATAAAAAGCGTCAGTGCCTAAACATACCCCGAAAACAAAATGGTCGTATTCTTCCTTTAATTTACTAATAGCGTTAATTTCTTCTGCGGTTACACCGTGAATATCGAGAAATGTTTTATAATTTGCGGGGTTGTCAGACGATCCTTTGGCATAATTTGTCGCTGTTTCACAATACCCTTTAACGGCAAAGGAGATAATGCCGCTGTCCGCTGCGGACAGCGATAAAAAAACAACAGCTAATAATATAATGAATTTCAGAAATATCGGCAGCTTCATTGTAATCACCCGAATCAATTTATTGAAATTACTTGGAATCAGAAACGCGCTCTGTCATCTCTTTTATGGCGGACGAGGCGCTTATCTTCCCTTCTACTGTAAACTTCTCAATATTTTTTTCCAACTTGGATATATCGTAAAGGTAGTTAACCATCAAACCAAGCGATTGGGACACCCCTTTTGGCGAGTTGTCCGCCATCCAGTTAAGTTTCTCCACACGCGCGCCGTTACCCAGATGAAATCTTGCCACAAAGTCAATAGGACGACCGTCTGCATGAAGTGTAGTCAGAAATTTGGCGGCGGTACGGATCAAAGGTGTTTTAAGCGCTGTTATGAGCTCTGTATTGTCAAAATATTTCTGAGGGTTTTTTACAATATCCCTGAAAATAGGGCTTTGAGGGCTTGTCACCCCTGCTTTTGCAAGGTATTTCCAGTCAGAAGGGTAACACGCGCCGGTTAACTCTTCGGGATTGTTTTCCATCCACTTGATTAAACCCGGGATAGGAGAAAGGGTAGCAAAATTTTTTATTTTAGGAAAATCACGGCTCATGCTGTCTATAACTCGTTTTAACAGAAAATTGCCAAACGATATTCCACGCAGACCATATTGGCAGTTGCTTATTGAATAAAAAATAGCTGTGGTCGCCTGTGATGCGTCATTTGATGGGGTGTTTTCATCGAGAAGGTTTTGGATATTGTCTTCAAGTTTGTCCGTAAGAACCACATTGACAAATATCAGCGGTTCCACAGGCATTTTAGGATGAAAAAAAGCGTAACAGCGGCGGTCGCCTTCATCCAGTCTTTTTTTCAGGTTGCGCCATGAGGCGACTTTATGCACAGCTTCATATTTTATGAGTTTTTCCAGTACCGCCGCCGGTGAGTTCCATGTCAGACGGACAAGATCCAGAAAGCCCACATCAAACCATGAGGCAAGGCAATCTTTCAGTTCACTGTCCAAGACATTCAGTTCAGGAAGCTCTTTCATAAAATCAAGAAGTTCAGCGCGCAAATCAACCAGAAATTTTATCCCTGCCGGAATTGCGTTAAACTGTGTTAAAATACGTTTTCTGGGAGAGTACATCACTGTCCGGAGCGCTATTTCAGCATTACAGCGGCTCTGTATATCCGCCGCCACACTGTATTTGGTAAAGGCTTCAGCAAGGCGGGCATAATCCGGACTATATTCAAATGACAACACTTGCAGAAAACTTTTTCTGTCTTTTTTGTCAAGTCTGAGATACATATCCGCCAGTGTTTTCGCGTGCGCTCTTGCTGATACTTCACCGCCTTTGGCATAAGCGCACTCATTCAACAAACTGAAGATATCTTTCATTAACGGCGGAGAACCCTCTTGTGCGGTCACAAATTTTGGCAATTTAGAGATTTTTTGCATAGGTAACCTCTTTTAACTGGTAAATAAAAACAACTGCGCATAAAATAAGCAGCGCGGCAAGCATTAGCTTCATAACCTTTTTTTTGCGAGTTAAGTGTTCATCGCTGATATTGCTCACCCCTTCAAAAACCTTTTCCGTAACGCTGTTTTTCAGAATATCTTTCAGCCCTTGAAAATTTTCCAGCATGGAGGACAGCATAAGAAAACTGTTTGCGGTTATAAGCGTAAACACATACCGTCCCATGAGAGTTATCAAAGTTATTTCCTCTACTGAGGATATTTCAACTGTCCGTGAACCGAACAGATTTTTTTTATGTATAAATCCGTTTTCAGCCCGGACTTTTACACTCCATATATAAACAGTTATCAAAACTGCAACCGCTCCGGCAAAAACCAGTAATAAAAGTTCCAAAGGTTTTGCTTTTGAGTAAAAACTCAGCGCCGCGGCAAAGACGCATATAACTGATATAGCAAGCAGTATATATCTGTAATAACTGTCAGTTCTAAAAATTTTCAAACCCTATCTCCAAAGGTATATTATTAAAAAGGAACGGTTCATCGCTTAAAAGGGCGGTTATAGATCTGAAGAAAATACTCAGGTTTCCGCTTTCCATATTTTGAAAAGCAGATAACAGTCTGCCTCTGTAATCAATGGGGTATGCGGCAACAAAGTCATCCACGTAATTCGCAAGTCGCCGTTGGTTATAGTTCAGCAGAAAATAAAGCGTCATATAGTAGTTTACATCCTGATCGGAATACTTGAGACGATCCATCGTGGCATAAGAAGCCTCGGCGTTGATAAAATCTTTTATCCACATGAAATAATAAAGCGATACCTTATATTGCGGCGCGTATCCGACATTCATTTTGCTGAGCGCTTGCAGATAACGTAAGCCGTCCGCTTTTCGTCCCAGAAGCATTGAAATATTCACAAGTTCTGTCAGCACGGAATAATCGTTCATATGCGGTTCAAGGTAGTTGCCGCTAAAAGTTTTGTTATTTAAAGCATTTATATATTTTGCCGCCATAACTGTATTACGGTCTTGCGAAACCTCTTCCTGAGCGCCCTTTGCCGTTCCGCTATATAATTTTAGCAGGTAAGCGAGCTCTTTGCTGTGATAAATATTGCTGTTGCGCACTATATCAAGATACTCTTCCCCGCCTGACATTTTATACCCGGCAAGCGCGGCGACCAAATTGGTAAAACTGTCTTTATTGGTATCCTCTTCGGCAGTAGCTATTACATCTGCCATATGGTTCATTGCAAGCATAGACAGATACCGCGCCTGAGTTATCATCGGCAGAACATAATTTTCATCCGCTGTATTGTAAAGGTATTCAGTGGAGTTCATAATAGCGGAGTTAAACATATCGTTTGCCAACACAGGGTTGTACGATTTCAGCATACACAGTCCGCGTCCGACATAGGCGGGCGCAAAAAATCTGTTCATGTTTATTGTTTTCTGAAAATATTCAGCCGCGCGGAAAAATTCGCCGTTTCTGTAATGAGCGAGACCTATATTATACTGGACAAACGGGTTTTGAGTCAATATTTTTTCGGCTTCATTAAATTTTGTAAGAGCTTCCCAATATTTGAATGAGGCAAGGTTTTTTACCCCGTCGTTATTGGATTTTACAGCATTGCTGTATTCTATTGATTGTTGCAGTTTTTCAATGGCTGCGTAGTTATTGCTGTCTTTTAAAAGGCTGTAACCCATTGCCATAAACGGTTCCATTTCATCCGGCTCTATGAAAAAAGGGTAAAGCAACATGGAGGCTATATCCGCGCCTGTACCGTGAAAATCAAAAGCGAATGTTATCGGATTTATGCTGTAATTCCGTGCGGGGATCCTTATGCCGATAGAGAAATCATCGCGGTAGTTTTTTATGAGATCCAGAATTTTATCCGGTTTACGTAAATTCCATGCCAACGCAAAATGATACCAGAAATATTCCGGTTTAGATTCATTTATTTTATATGCAAACTGTTCCGCTTCGTTTAGTTTCCCGTCTTTAAACATAAGGAAGCATTTATATACATAGTAATCGTTAATAATATTTTCGGGAACCTTAGCTAATGCGGCATTGGCGGACGCATAATCTTTGGCGGTTATATAATATGCTGCGCGCGCCAGATTCAGGAAGTGTGAGTCATTTGGAGCGGTAATCATGCGTTTGGCAGGTTCTTTGTTGAGTTCATACAGGCATATATGGCGGACTACCTGATAAAGCAGCCTGTCTGCGGGGTTTTTATTATATTCGTTCCGGATAAATTTACCGGCGTCCATTATTCTGCTTCTTGCGATATTCATATTATAAAATGTTACAATAACATCAATATCGTTCGGATAATCTTTAAGCAGAAGGTTTGCCTCGTCTTCCGATCTGTCAAGCTCATTTGCGTTTGCGTAGCTGTTTACCAGCCTGATGCGGTACTCCTTTTTAGGGCTCCACATTATCAGTCTTCTGAGCGTATTTGCTTCGTCAAAGTAGTATCTCATTTCGGCAAAGAGTGATGCAAGTTTGTTATTTCCCTCTTCGGAATCACCGGGGGAATTGTTGGCAAGGACGGCGTTTTCGTATGCAGAAATCTTTCTTCCCTGTTTCCATGCTATATATGCGAGGTTATATCTTATATTAAAATTTTTATCAGCGATGGAGTTAAGCAGTTCTTCTCCCGCGTCCAATTCCCCTATGCTTATAAGAAAGTTGGCATAGTTTGATCGTATCACATCGGATTCGTTATCTATATTCATCGCTTTTTCGTAATAAAATACGGCTTTGGCGGAAGACCCATTTTTCAGTGAGAGGTTTGCCATATCAACGTAAACGCGGGCGCTCTTTTTTTTATTAACAAGGCGGGAGATAAAACGTTCCGCCTCAACGGATTTTTCCTGTTCTGCGAGTGTCGCCACAAGGTTCATAACGGCTTCATCAAAAGACGGGTCTTCTTCCACCGCCAGACGGAAATATTTTTCCGCTTCCGCTATGTTCTGCATCATATAATAACTGACGCCAATATTATAATACGCAACGGAACGGTTTTGTTTAAGCCCCTGTTCATAGTAAGTTACGGCGCCCTGAAAATCGCCTTGCAGGAAAGCGTTGTTCCCTTCACTGATGGCGGGTTCGCGGCTTTGCACAACAGATGTTACAGATGTTTCCGCCGTCATATTATCTCCCAGAGTGACACGTTCTTTTTTCCCGCAGCCTGCGGCGGAGATGATTATCAGCCCCAGCGATATACAAACAGTAATGTTTTTAAACATACATCCACCAACGCCGTTAAAATAGCTTTTAAGTATTAACTGTTTTTACTAATTTCGCAAGAGTGAAATTATTCCGCGCACCCTCAATTTTTCAGATATCAAGTCTGTAATATCTTGATTTTATTGGAAAATATTGAATAAAGGAGGTACACGCGAGATTTTTTCCTAATTTACATTTTGACATCACTTCATTACAATCGCCAAGTCATCAAGGGATATGGTGATGGGGCTTGATAACCTCTTTACATTAACCGTCTTTGCGAGCGGAATGTTTTTTATGAAGCGCGGCAATCCATGTAGGTAAAAGCTCTAATCCTATGAGCTACTATTACAAGATAAAGACAGTTATTTAAACAGTCAGTCGATTAACAATTTTTCTAATAATTTTAATTTATTCGTCCTCATCCGAGATATCTTCTATAGCGTAGTCTTTTAACTCATTGTCTTCTACGTATTTCTCAGCAGCTGCCTTAGTTTTAAAGTAAGCGACAGTGCCTTTTACAAAATCAGTTACTTTATACATTTCTTCTTATCTCCAACAAATAACCGCTATGTGGTACTATACTATATTCTTTCCGGAAGGTCAAATATAGCGCTTGCAATAATGAAAATCTTTTCAAACCCTTACTGCTCTTCTTCCGGTTTTTGAGCGGCGTCTTTGTCAAACATACTATCAATTAAGGATTTAGACGCGTCAGTATTTTTGCCGTCTGCTGTCTGATCCGTTGCAGATGTCTGGATTAACTCATTCAATGACATATTTATATTGTTTATATCAGTATTGGCGTTAAGGGCATTCTGGATTTTTTCCGCAATCTGCCGCTGACGCTCCAGATCGCTCATATCCGCTGATACGTTGTTTTTCCTATTTTTATACTGGCTCTTTTCCAGCTCCTCAATTTTTTTGTTTATCATCATCTCTATGTCTTTGGCTTTTCTCATGGCTAGCGTGAGCGTGTCCAGCGCTTCATACGCTAAATCTTTTGTAATTACGCTTAAATTTTCAACTCCCAAAGTACGGCATCCCATATCAAAATCCGGACCGAGCTCTTTCGTTACAGTTTCCGAAATTTTATTGATTTTATTTTTCAGACTATCTATTTCCTTTTGAATCTCTTTACGGTCGTTCTCTGTAAACGCATTGTCCTTTTCGTTTAACCTTTCAACAAACCCGCGAATGAGCATTATGTTATCCATTACCTTCTCTATCCCGCTTCTGGCAACATATAGCTTTCCGGCTAGTTTTCCGGTAGCGCGGAAGGTGGAATTAGGCGTTGAAGCTTCATTTTCGGTCATTATTTCATCTTCTTTACTCACAGGCCTGTTTTCATCAACCATTCTATTGAGTTCGGCGGCAATTTTTGTTGAAAATTCAATTTTATCCATGTTTAATGATTTATTCTTAATGTTATCCGGTGTGATAAGGTTTTTAAACAAAGCGGTATTTGCGGAATGCACGGTATTTAAGCCCATATCCGCTATGGAATGCAGTTTGCCGAAATTAATGTTCATATAAGAGTCCTTCCATGTTTATAAACTACAATACTTATCGGCAGAATTATATTTTTCTTTAATGATTTTAACACAATCACTAACATAAGGAGTTCTACACACGACCTGCCGCGCCGCTGTATTATCTCATCACTCCGGCTGATTTTTCACCCTTCTTGAGAAATCCTGTTTCATCTAATTTGCTCAACTCTTCCATTAATGTTTTACACAACAAAACAGATTATTTTAAGAAAAATGACTATAAAATGGTAAGATTTTTACTTGATATTATAATTGCCGCTTGGTAAGATTTTACGCGAGGCTATGCGGGTGACTATGTTTGGGAGAAAAGGTAATATAGCTGTTCCACTTTACATTGACCTGTATTGCCGCGCCGAAGGCGCGGCAATACAGATTGTTTATTCATGGATTGCTTCGTCACTTTGTTCCTCGCAAAGACAAGTGGAACTACTATATGTTGATATGTTTTATTGAAATTCATAATATCTCCGTGAGATAAAAATAATGCAACCATTTGTATATTGTGACTTTTTTGATGCCGAAACTAACATGGCTTTTAATGAATATCTTAAAGGGCTTCATGATATAAAGACAATCTCCCACTCTTACAGGGTTTGCGGCGCGGTTGTTATGAACTGCAATCCGTTTACCAACGGTCACAGGTATTTAATAGAGCAGGCTTCGCAAAGGGTAGACTTTTTATATCTGTTTATATTGGAGGAGGATAAATCGTTTTTCCCTTTTAAGGAAAGATATGCGCTGGTTTGTAACGGGGTTCATGACCTGAAAAATGTCAAAGTGTTGCCGGGCGGCAAATTTATTATATCATCCCTAACATTCCCGGGTTATTTCACAAAGGAGGAGGTTCACAATAAAAAGGACAGCTCTTCTGATATATCTGTGGATCTGAACCTGTTTGGCAGTCATATAGCGCCTGCGCTAGGTATATCTGTGCGTTTTGCCGGCTCAGAACCTTTCTGCACAGTAACAAAACAGTATAATGAAGCTATGCGCAATTTGCTGCCGGTTTATGGCATAAAATTTGTTGAGATTGAACGGGTACGGCATGACGGAGGGTTTATCAGCGCTACTAATGTTAGGGAGCTTATTAAATCAAGGGATCGGAACAAGATAAAAGAACTGGTGCCTGAAGTGACATATAAATATATTTCAGAAAATTTTTTTTGAGGGCAGTATGAATTCGGAACAAATCTTTTGGCTTAAAGGTCATAAAACAGAATTTCAGGAAGATGATTTTGAGAGAAGTTTTGATATTTATGTAAAAGAGCCTGACACCATTAATGAAAACACGGGGCTGTTTCTTATTTCGGAGGGGTTGGGCGGACTTGCATCTAGCCCTTCGCTTGTTCAAATGCGCGAGAGGTGGAGTAACCGCTACAATGTTGTCACTTTAGGGGTGAATTATTTTGGTTCAAGATCGTTTAATAAATCAGCAGTTTTTAGAATAAAAAACGATATGGTCGATAAATTATTCAATAAATTGACGGAAGAACAAAAGGATGATTATAAATCCCGTAATTCCAATAATCCCTTTGATATGCTGCGATATTTAAAAGGACAAGATTTAGCAAGTGAGATATTTGTGCATGAGGTTTCCGATGTAAACAAAGAGCAAATAAGGGATTATTTTGACTACGGATATATTCAGACAATAGATTGCCTGTGTGCTGTAAAATATGTTCTGGATATGTATAAATCAAAAGGGAAGAGATTGAACGCAAAAAGGATATTTGCTTACGGGGTTAGTTTCGGAGGTCAACTGGCGCAGCTTTGTTCTAAATTTGCGCCCAATACGTTCAGCCTTGTAGCGGACGTATCGGGATACGCATTCCCTGAAAGAGCGTCAATGAGACCGGACAGTAATACATATCAACGGACCCAAATTAGTGGTGTTATGCTGGGTAAGTTCAAAGGATTTTACTATGAATCTGATAAAAACAGCAAATATTATGTTACCGATGATATGTTAAAAATCCGTACGCTCTGCGACAAAGCGCACATTAATACTTATAAACAGCATTTTAAAGGGAAAATTATAATGTTTCACGGCGCTGACGATAAGCTGGTTGACGTAAAGAGTAAAATCGCGCTGGAAAAACTTTATAAAAAGAACAAAATAGACTGCGTTCATTATATATTTTCTGAAAAAGATACGGACGGTGAGATAATTAAGTCGTCAGGGCACGCTATGGACTGTGACCCTATAAAACTGTTTGAAAAATATTGCGAAAAATACGCCCTCGAAAGTAATCAGGGATGGATAAAAAAGGAGGCTCTCACCGATTTTGACATTGGGAAAAAGATTGTTTATCCTGCACAATATGTAAATTATGTGATAGATTATTCAGATACATTTCCTACGATCACTCCTGCAAAGATTGTAAATAGTTTCAAGAGAAAATAAGTAGTGATCACAGTGTATTACAAGATGCGATAACGGATTATTTTAATGACTATATTATAGCTGTTCCACTTTACATTGATCGTTATTACCTCACCTTTGGCGCGGCAATAACGATTGTTTATTCATGGATTGCTTCGTCACGATGTTCCTCGCAAAGACGGGTGGAACTGCTATGTGATTTATGGCGCCACCTTAAGGGTTTGCAAAAAAAGCCAGTTTCCTGTTATTTTTGTTGTATCAAATTCAATGGTTACCACACCGTCAGAATCAGGTAATACATGATTAAAAACGATATCAATGCCTTCGGGGGCATCAAATGTGTTCGTATAGACGTTCCCGTTGGCAGTAACCGTAATATTGCCTGTAAAAGACGCATATCCGCTTACACTGACTGTCAGCGGAACAATTTTGCCGACACGGAATTGCAATGACGAAAAAATCCCCGGCAAAGCGAACAATCCTTCTTCGTTTTCACCGCCTTTTACAAGTTCGTAATAAATGATGTTCTTATCTAACTGATTAATTAAGAAATTTTTGTTGAACTTCATTGGGATTAATCCTGCGCTTTCGGGCTTATCAGATATTACAAGAGACTGTAATGAGACTCCCTGACCGGGATTCAAGTTTGAATTGTCAAACTCCATTGTAATAAGCCCGTTTTTGTCAGGAACAACGTCTTGAAAAATCATTTTAAACGGCTGGCGCTCTTGAACTTTGAAATCATAGTCAACGCCGTTTACATTTATCTTCATAACGCCGCTGCAAGAAGAATACGCTTTAATGATAAGCTGGACAGGCATTTGTTTTTTATCATTTACCCTAAACTGCAACATGACATCATTTGCGGGAGATAGTGTAAGCTCATTATTTCTGGATTCTAAACCTGTGCGGAAAGATGGGAAGTGTCTTTCAAGAATATAAGTCCCATATTTCAGCGGAAACAACACTTCAAACAGCGGTTTATCAACAACCGTCAGGCTTGAAATTTGTCCTTTCCCCTTAATTTTTATATTAAAAATGCCATTTACGTCAGGCGACACATTGGTTGTATATCTGACAAAGTCTTTTAATCTCCCTGAAAAATTAATAATGTCATCTGTGCTTTCAAACCCTTCATACATCCACAAATGAATGGCGGCGGAACCGGTTTTTTCAGGTACGCGCATTGTAATAGTTGCGTTATCTACTAATATGCCCCGCTGAACTATATATGCGCCGTTTAAAATCATATCGGGGTATATAGAATCCCTGAGCCTGCGCATATTATTATAAACATAATTCATGCTGACAGGCTTAAGTTCAAGCGCGCTCCTGTTATCCGCATCTATATAATAAGAGTAAGAACCGTCCGGTAATACTTCATAAATTTCAAATCTTCTCTTCTCTGTGTACATGAATTTTTCAATCTCCGGCAAGCCGGGCGGATTGTCTGCGGATGTGATCTGTTTTAAAAGCGGCGCCAGTTTTGAACTGCTTGTTGGTATATCGCTGTTAACCATCTCCCCGTGAGAATATTTTGGCTTTATCATCAGAACAGGGAACGCTGTCTGACCTATTCCTGAATCATAAGCGTCATAATCGCCGCCGTGATCGGCAGCTACAACAATTGTGCCGCTGTTATAAATCCCGCGCTCTTTCCATATGCCAAAAAGTTTGTCTATCTTTTTAAAAACACAGACAGACTGCGTGTAGATGTCAATATTTCCTTCTTGAGCGCAATTTTCATCAAAAATAAAAGGACGGTGTCCGCCTGTGAAATGCTGGAGGGTAAACACAGGTTTGTCGTTATCAATAGGGATCGTTGCCAGGTTGTCATAATAATATTGATTTACATCAGGTGAAACAGTGGCGTTGAGGTTGTCAAGCGGTTGTGTATTAACATTTAACGCTTGTACTGATGAATATGATAGCTGAGAAAGCCTCGTACGGAAAATTACATCGTAACCGTTATTAATGAAATATTTGATAAGCGAATCATCAGAGTCATGAAGCGCCGCAAATAATTCATTGGGGTCTGACTCATAATACCGTCCGGTCATTAACGCGGGAATAGTCATATCTGTACACGCATACATCCCCACATTATTTGTAAAATTTACAAATCCATCGTATTCTTTAAATATTGAGGCATTGTCTTTCATAATATCAGCCAGTAAATCGGCGCTGATAGCGTCCAGAAGTATTATTATGACATTATCATTGGGGTTAAACTTCATTGAGTCTATAAAACCCTCATTCTCCAACGTTTCCTTTGTTTCATGATAAGTTTTTTTATATACTGTGAAAATAAAAGTGACAAGAATTGCTAAAAAAAAAAGAAAAAATAAACCGCAAATATATTTTCTTCTCATGGTAAGGTTATTATAAAACAATTAAACGGGTAAATCAATAATGAAATGCCTAAAATACTGAATCCACCACACCGCCGCCCATAAGCCGTAAACCTTCATACAGGGCGGTGATCTGTCCCGGGGCAGGCGCGAACTGCGGTTCGTCAAACAGCAAAACAGCATTGCCCTGCTGCTGAATTTCAAGTATGCACAAAGCAGCCTTCATTTTATGGCGTAACTGAGCATAACATCTCCGGACAGTCGGTTCATCCTGATCAAAAATGCAGCCGCGCAGACGGACTCCGCGCATTAAAAGATCGCCTTTTTCAGAAAGGGTTATTGCGCCGTTTTCCGGATCAATCTGTTTAACGTACAGCGGTTCCTCATGGCTTATGTCTAGCCCCCTGCGCTGCCCAACAGTATAGTGAAACGTACCTTTATGCCGCCCAAGCTCTTTCCCGTTAAAAATGAACTGCCCTTGTTTCCCCTCCCCAATTTTTGTATGTAAAAATTCTCGGTAGTCCTGACCCATAAGAAAACAGGCTTCATAACTGTCTCTTTTCTGCGCTGTAGGAAGATTCAGTTCCGCCGCGACGTTTCTTACATCCTCCTTGCTTTCAGCGCATGACAAAGGATAAAGCATTAGCTGAATATGAAAGGGATCCATAAGGCAAAGGTAATAAGATTGATCCTTATCTTGGGCGGCTGAGCGTATAATAACTTTACGGTCGTTATAATATCCGAGACAGGCATAATGACCGGTAACTATTCTTGTGGCTTTTGCGCGTTGCATCTCATTAAACAGATATTTTGTTTTTCCGGTGCGGTTACATACGCAGCATGGGTTCGGCGTTTCCCCCTTCTTATATGTGGCAATGTAAGGGGAGATAATATCTTCATTAAAATATTGCCTGTAATCCGCCAGATACCAGTTTATTTCAAGATGCCCCGCCATTTTTTCAGCATCTTTCCAAAACGGTTCCGTATCCGGCGGAGTATCGTAAAGCCAAAGCGTCACCCCTGTGACATCACATCCGGCTCTTTTGGCAGCCCATGCCGCAACAGAGCTATCCACGCCGCCGCTCATAGCGACCAAAACCTTTTCACCCGGGGTAAAAACTTCCGTTATCTTGTTTGCTGTCTCAGCGCTGTCCATTATCTATTAAAAATTATTGTCGCAAAAAGATCATCATGTGTTTCCGCGCGCCGTATCTGCTCCACAGCGCCGTCTGTATGCAGCAAAAGTTCCGCTGAACGAAGTTTCCCGTTATAGTTAAACCCCATTGAGTGACCGTGCGCTCCTGTATCGTGAATAACCAGTATATCTCCGGTATCAATTTCGGGTAACTTCCTGTTAATTGCAAATTTATCGGTATTTTCACAAAGACTGCCCACAATGTCATAAGTCTTATCACATGGCAAATTTTCTTTGCCCATAACGGTAATATGGTGATACGCGCCGTAAATCATAGGGCGCATGAGGTTTGCCGCGCACGCGTCAACCCCTATGTACTCTCTATATATATGTTTTTTATGTATCGCTTTTGTCACAAGGTAGCCATAAGGTCCGGTTATAACGCGCCCGCATTCAAAATATATTTTTGGGTTCATACCGGCTGAGGTTATTATCCGTTCATAAAGATTTTTTATCTTTCCGCCCAAACAGCAAAAGTCCACAGGGGCATTATCCGGGTTATAAGGAATCCCTATCCCTCCGCCAAGATTGATAAATTCCAAATCAACCCCTGTTTCTTTATGTATTTTCGCTCCGAGCCTGAAAAGTATTTCAGCGGTTTCCACAAAGTAACTGACATTCAGTTCGTTACTTGCCACCATCGTGTGTATGCCGAAACGTTTTACCCCTTTTCTCTTTACAATTCTGAAAGCGTCCAGCATCTGTTCTTCCGTTAAGCCGTATTTAGCTTCCACCGGTTTTCCGATAACGTCATTGCCGTCTTTAAGCGGACCGGGATTATAGCGGAATGATATAAGTTCCGGCATACCTAAATGTTTTTCAAGATAATCAATATGCGTTATATCATCCAGATTCATAACGGCGCCAAGTTTCATTGCAAGTTTGTATTCGGACGCCGGCGTCTGGTTTGATGTAAACATTATATCTTCGCCTGTTATCCCTGCCATCTCCGCAAGCAGCAATTCCGTATCTGAGCTGCAATCCGCGCCGAATCCATTTTTATGCAGTAATCTGAGTATTGAAGGGTTAGGCAGCGCTTTTACCGCAAAAAAGTTTTTGAATCCCGGCGCCCATGAAAAAGCTTCATAAAACGCTTTTACATTAGCCAAAATCGTTGCCTCGTCATATATATGGAAAGGGGTCGGATAAACCTGTATAATCTTTTCAATACACTCTTTTGTGAACGGTACATTTTTTACTGTCATTTTTAAAAAACTCCTTTATTCCCCGTCAACATCATGCACTGCATAACAGACACAAACTACCATAAATATTGGTTTTTGTACAATGAAATAAGTTGGTATTTTGGTAGTTTTAATGGGACTTACGCAGTGGTTTTTACCTCATTGATTATTGATTATTGGTTTCATAAAAAAAACTTGACATCAAGGTCATAGTTAGTTTACGATCAAATAACAGCAAAAATTGCACTTTAGAGGTATCTGTGCAGGAGTAAATGAATGAAACGTTTACTGCAGTTACTGTCCCAATCTTTTTATATCCTTACAGTATTTTGGTCTCTTTTGTTTTATCCCATGCTGGTTTACGCCGGAGCGCCCCTTTCCGCTGACGGTACAACCAATACTAAGATAACGGTCGCTCCTAACGGAGTTCCTGTGGTGAATATAGCGCCTCCTTCATCAGGGGGCGTTTCTCATAATAAGTATAGAGATTATAACGTTGACGCCCTTGGTCTTATCCTGAATAACTCAAAAAATGACGGAGAGTTGACAACCCTCGGCGGAAGGATTGCGGCAAATCCGAATGTAAAAAACAACAGCGCGGAAGTAATAATGAATGAAGTTACTTCAACCAACCGCACAAATATGTCGGGTTTTACGGAGGTGGCAGGTAAAGGCGCGGCGGTTATAATAGCGAACCCCAACGGTATAACGTGCGAGGGCTGCGGGTTTATAAATTCCAATAGGACAACATTAATTACCGGTCGTTCCAACCCTGATTTCAACACATTTTCCATATCCAGTTACGGGGATATAGAGATACGAGGTGGTTCATTATACTACGGATACATATACCGCAGGTAACAGCAGCAACGGTGACTGGAGACTGATATATCTTATGAAAGTTGAATCTACCCTGACAAATGAGACCACCGGAGTTATTCTTTCTCAGGGTAATATGGATGTAAATGCGGAAAATTTAGTAAATAATTCAAGCAAGATAATGTCCGGCGGGACAATGGTTCTGAAGAGCAACTCATTAAAGAATATCCGTGAATCGTTCACTGTGGACGGCTTAGGGATAAGGATGCACAGGAAGAGCAACAAACAAAGTTGCATAGGCTGCGGCTGGAAAGGTGATACGTATGCCGAAGGTTCATACAGCGCTACCCTGTACGGAAATACCGCGGCAGTTATCAGCAGTATAGGCAGTTTGGATATTATAGCCTCAAAAGAGCTGATGGTGGATGAGACAAACAAAAATATTGACGTTGCCAAACTTTTTGGTAAACCAACTTTTGATAAAGTATCCGCTAAAAATAAAAGTATTTCTACTGAAGGGGTTATTGGCGGGGGATTGAAGGCGTATTCTATCACCACAGATTCATTAAATATAAATGTAAACGCTGACAGTATCAGCATTGGGAGTATAAAAGACAATGTTCACGCAAATATTGGCAATATTGTTGATATAAAAGTAAATAAAGACGGCACATGGGGTTTTGATCCGGATGATATATCAAGAATGTACGGCTACAATAAACCTGACAGCAGTTATATGTTTGAGACAGATCTTATGTTTGTTGACCTTTCATTATTTTTTGGATCTGAATATTTCTTTAACCTGACGGGTTTTGATAACAGTGATAATAAAAAATCGCTTGGTGACGCATATTTTGAGACACAGCTTATAATGAACGATATAATAATGCGGACAAACCGTCCGTATATATCCGATGCAACCTCCGGCGCGGAACAGATGCAGATATTGTACAATAATGCGTCTAAACAAGGCGATAAGCTCGGTTTATCTATGGGAACGGAACCCACTGCGGATCAGCTTGCAAAACTTGAGAGCGATATTATATGGTATGTTACAAAGAATATTAACGGCGAGGACGTATATGTACCTACCCTGTATCTTTGCCCTGAGACGTTGGCGATGATAGAGAAAGACGGTACAGGTTCCCAGATACTGTCCGGAGGAAATATGGAAATATATGCCGGTAATGTATCTAACTCCGGTAATATAGCTGCGGCGCAGAATATGTATATTGAAGCGCAGAGTATGAGCATAACCAGCTTTGATATGTCAAGTCAGGCTTCAATCTCATCTGGCGGTACCATGTTTGTAGATGTTACAGACGCATTAATTAACACCGGCGGGGCAATCTCATCCAAAGGCAATATGTGGCTTGACGCGGGTGAACTTGTATCCCAGACGCTTGTGAGCGGACTTTCTCTCGGAGGGGAGGTCAGAAGCGACCTTGGCAATATGGCGTCTATAACAAGCGGCGGTTCAATGCTGATAAGCACAGAGAAAGACTTAGCGATAATAGGTTCTAAAGTGTCTTCAGATGGCTCCATGCAGTTAAAGGCAGGGGAAGACCTTGTTATAGGCGGAGTAACGACAACGTATAGCTCAACTACCAGAAGCGCTTCCGGTAACGGTTATGGCGGCGGCGCACAAAAGACTGAAACGACAACAATAGAAACTTTTTACGGTTCGGAGATAAACGCAGGCGGAAATATGCTTCTGAGCGCTGATAATGACATAAATATAACGGGAAGCTTCATAAAGGGAGACGGTGTTGTTCAGCTTCAGGCGCTAAACGATATAAACATATATACCGGCGTAAACACAACTCATACTGCTTCAAGTGAAAGCACGGATGGCATTGGCAGCAGTTCGGCCACTGTGTCGGAAACTCTGAGTGTAAAAAACGTTGGTTCGTCTATATATGGCGCTGAAGCTCTTGTACTGCTTGCGGGGAATGATATTACCGCAATAAGCGCCGACCTGAAAACAGATGGTTTTGCGTATGCTCAGGCGGACGGCAATATTACCGTTATGGGCGCTGTTGATGAAGAGTATTCGTACTCCAGAACGGATTCAAGTTCTATGGGCGGGTTACAGTCATCAACAAGCGTGGTAGTGAACAGAGAGTTGACTTATCAGGGCGGTAACTTTGTAGCGGAAGATGCTCTGACGCTGATAAGCGGCAAAGATACAAAAATAGTCGGCTCAAATGTAAAATCGGGCGGTGATATGGGTATTTTTGCAGGTTATACCTTTGATGAAGAGGGTGAACTTATAAAATCAGAAACCGGAGGTAACTTTTACCTCGAAAACGCTTATGATGAATCGTACCATTATGAAATGTATGAGCAGACGACTATGCTGAGTGGCATTGACGATATTAATTTCAGTTGCGAGCGCGGCGGTTGTTCCGTATCGGCAAAGGTTGGTGAACGTAGCCTTGATGAAACGGGCGTTACAACGGAAACAGTTGTTAAATCAACGCTGAACGCAGGCGGTAATTTAACAGTTATGGCAAACGGCGATATAAATATAATTGGTTCAGATATAAATGCGTTTGGGAACGCATTTTTTGAGTTTGATAAGATGAGTGTTCTTGACGCGCACGATACAACCTACACAAAGAGCAAACATGAACAGACGGATATATATGTTTCAGCATCGGTAGGCAACGCTTATGTTGATGCGGCGTACGCGGTTAATGATTTGTATGAGGCTGAAAAAGCGGTAGAGAAAGCGCAAAATGATCTGGACGAGATGGAACGCAAAATGAAGAATGGAGAGGCGTCACAGCAGGCTGTGAACGATGCGGAGGCAAATCTTGCGGCGGCGTGGGTCAATCTTACCACCGCCACATTAAATGCGGCGGCTGCAATCGCAGGTACAGCCGCAGCCGCTTCAACTTCGTATGGTACCGGTATGTATGCCGGAGCGGGTATGAGATACGATACCGAAAGCGCAACAATTAATGAAAGCTCAAGCGTAAGCGTAGGTTCTTCTATAAATGCCGGAGGCGACATCACATTTACCGGCAACAGTATGGTTCAGCGGGGTTCATGGGTAAATTCCGAATTCGGCGATATCAGTTACAATGTAAACAGCCTTGATTTCTTAGCCGGAAAAAGTACGTTTACAAGCGAAATGGAATACAGTCAGGAGAGCTACAGCGTAAGCGCAAAAACTTCCGGCTCAGCAAACGTAAACGCCTCCGGCAGCAAATCAGAAAGCGGGTCAGAATCTGTTTATTACACAAATGCGGGTACTTCAGCCCAGAACGGTACCATATATTATAACGTCAACGGAGATATAAACGCTGAAGGTTATAACGCTTTAGCAAAACATATAGACGCTACGGGAGTGACGGGTAATATCAACCTTGTAACGCTGCAAGATGTGGTGAATTCATCCGGTTCAGGCAGCAACTGGGGTGTGGGCGCTGGTAAAGGCGGAGATATCAGCGGCAGTTTTGGCAGTTCAAGCAACAGCATGGACGGTCTTTGGTCAAACAGCGTAAGCTCTTTGATAGGAACGGAATCTGTGTCGCTGAACGCAAACAACCTTCATTTAACAGGTTCTATTATAGCAAATATAGATGAAGACGGGGTTGACCGCGGTAATCTGACGATTAATGTAAATAAACTGACATGGACAGACCTTGAGAATACGAATAGTTCAAACTCAAGCGGATTTAACGTTTCTTTAAGCTCCAATGTTAATAATGGCGGCGGCAACACAACATTAGGATTGACCGGTATTGGCAGCGAAAAAGAGGGGATGACCTATTCCACTATAGGTTCCGGAAATATCACAGTAAATGACGGAACGGATATATCAGGATTAAACCGCAATGTAGATAACGTTCAGGTTGTTACAAAAGATCAGATAACCGGCGCGCTGGACATGAATCTGTCGGTGGATAACAGAGTATTTACAGAATCAGGCAGAGAGAACATAAAAAAAGATTTTGAAAATCTGCCGGAAAATGTCAAACATATAGCCGAAGCGATAGCGACGGACAATATAGTATCAAGATCAATCAAAAATGCGGCGACAGATAGCAATACTAGTATAGTAGGCGCTGTACTGGATTATGTAAATGTGGATCACAGCGAAACTGAGATACAAGCGGATAAACTGTTAACAGCGCAAGCAAATGGAGCGACAAACTTACCCCCTGAAGAGGTACAAGCATTATTACAGGCTCTTGCTGATATAGCTGGAGCTAACGGTGGATTTATGGGTGAACTTTATATTTCTAATGTGAATGGAAATGTTATAGGTATGGCATATCAAGATAAAGACGGTATTGATCGTTTTATAAATATTGACCTTGCTAATGTTGATTTGGCGAAACCAAACAAGCTGATAAATGCAATATATCATGAGACAACAAATTTTGAAAGGCACAGCGCAAACGATCGTACAGCGGAAAATATGGGAGATACAGCGGAAGCTATATGGAGATTAAAGAACTACGGCAATGCAAACACAAACACTATGAATGGCGATCAGTGGCTAGCTAAAAATGCGGGCAGCAGCGTCTTACTGGATGGGAATAGCAATTTTTTTAATAATTTAAATAACTTAGCTAATGTAGAAGGAGACGTAAATTTTGAAGTTATACATTTAGTAAGAAATGTGGATTTTTATATTACTAAAAAATTAGAAATTAAACATTCTGCGGTAGTATTGATTCCTGATAACCCTGACGATTTTAAACCGGACAAAATAAGAGAGATGGGACTTGATCCTGAAAAATATAAATTTACTGATCTAAAAGATGGTAAATCTATGCTTGTATTAGGCGGGTTTAAAGGAACAGTTGAGGATAGATCCGTACTTGATGCTCAAATAAATCACCCAACGGATAGTCAATTAGCGCAAGATGTTTATAAAATGCAAAATCTTAATAATATCAAAGAATTTAAGCCAGAACAAAAAACTGTTATATCACCATATTATAACGATACAGAGTTTACTCAAAATATTCTTTTAAGATATGATGCTTATGAAAATTATACTAAAGAAAATCCAGTTAGTTATCGATATCTATTTGATAATTCTAACTCTTTTGTAACCAATTTATTGAATTATTCAGGAGCAGATATTAAAAGAGACAATAATTTTAATAGTTGGGTTCCGGGTAATGATGGGAAATTACCCTTTGATCTGTTTGAAACACAAAAAGAGAAAGATAACAAAAAAAAGATAAATGAATTTATATTGAATTTAAACAGCTTATATTTGGGATTTTAAATTATTATGAACAGTTTTTTTATATTTATAAGAAATAATTTTTTAATTCTTTTATTTTGGTTAGTATTATTTTTAATTATTTTTGAGTATATTCATATTCCTCCAGATTCATTGCTTTTTAATATTGTTTTTGTTTGTTTTGTACTTTCTATTTTTATTGGTTATTTTTTGTCTATTCCAAAGTTATTGTTGGGTAAACCGATAAACCACGATAAACCAATACTTTTTTATATGTTATACTTTATATTACATTTATTTTTTTTAATAATATCTCTTTTACTTTTCATAATTGCCAGTGCCGGAATTACGTTTTGTATTTATTGTATTAACATTGGTATAAATAAAAATATAATGTATATAGGATTTCTTGTAATATATTTTTGCATGTTACTTCTTTTTTTGAGAGTATTTAGAAACCATAAGATTATGTGTAATTTAATTTGGTATGGTAACTATGGAGCCTCATTTTCAACTTATATTACTCGTATGATAATGGAAAGTGGAGAACTTTAAGAAACTATTGAATTTTGTGCAATTTAATAAGGCAGGTGAATACCATAATGAAACAAATAACACAACGGGCGGAGAAGACTCCAATACAGTTAAATATATGGAAATATGAATTTAATCTCTGCATTTCCGTAATATCTATGCCATGATTTCGACGAATGAGGGCGAAAAACGTATGACAATTATGGAGTTTTAATATGAACAGTCGTATAAAAGTATCAGTTAAGAATAATATTTTAGTTTGTTTAGTTTGGCTATTATGGATTTTGATATTCTTTGATGCTATTCCAAAAAAGATTTTAGATGTTTTTGGTTCACCTATCGTTTATTCAATGTTACCGACTATTTTAATTAGTTATTTTTTGTCTATTTCAAAATTGCCTCTGACAAAAAATTTATTATACTTTCTAAAACATACTTTTTTCTTAATAATATTTTTTTTACTTTTTGTATTTGTTGGTTTTTTATGTTATAATTGTTATATCAAAATATATCCACCAACAGTAACAACGGCTATGATATTGTTTGTAGGTTCTTTAGTAACATATTTCGGCGTAATTTTTTCTATTTTGAAAATATTAAGAAAGTACAATATTTTGTGTAGTTTAATTTGGTACGGTAACAACGGAGCGTTACTTTTTTTTTATTTAATGCTTGCTTTGTGTAGAAGTCATTAATAGTGGTCATTTGTATGAATGGAAATTATAGAGGCAGCTGCGCTGCAGCGGATGGTGACACAGCTATATATGTGGTTCCTCATGACCTGATGGGTGAAATGTTTCTTCCAACTTCAGATGTTTTGGATAAAATAAAAATGTCGGATAACATAATAGGTTATTCTTACTATGATGATACTTTTATTAATGCAAATGAAAAAAATGAAATTTACTTAAACAGGGACATGGCAGATGATTACAATGATCGTGTTCAAACTGCAGCATTCCAAAATTCTGTAATTGCTTTAGCTTTTTATTCACAAACAAATGGAAAATATGATGTAAAAAATTTATGGCCAGCTATTGTTGATCCTGGGCTAGCCGATGTAAAAGCAAGCGGTGAAGGAAATAATTATCTGCATCAGAATGGCTATCTACTTGGTGGTAAATATATAACCGGTCAAATGGCAGGGAATATGATGTTTGGTGAAAACTTACAAAACAATACTAATATATTTAATTCTGTTGGAATTTTTGGAGCAGGTGTTTATCATCAGAAAACGAATAGTGGGGGATGGGTGAATTGGATGAAAAATTTTAGTATAAGTAATTTTTCATCGAGTTTTAAAGAAGATCCCGATGCATTAAAATATATAAATCTTGGAATAGGCAACGCAAGTGAGAATTTTCGTAAAATGATAAATAAAATGAATAATGAATAATGACAATTTTCCTTTTATCTTGTCACTGATTTTATTTTTGGTTAGAGGTGTTTTACTGTTATTTTACTTTGTGTTATTTATGTTGATGTTATGTCCTGTAGAAACGATAAAAACTGTTTATATGGATAACAATTCCTATGTTAAGGAATCCTATGTTTTAGAAAAATATAAATATGGTTGTTATAATGAATGTTACAAAGTTCGTCTTTCTTTGTCTTCACATAGTGGTGGTGATTCGTATATTATTAGTAGAATGAAAAAAATATACGATATTTACAAAGCAGATGATAAAGTCTTTATGTTAGCGGAAGATAAAGATGGTAATTTAGTAAATAAACACCTTTGGGGTAGCAGATTTAGAGATGAAAAGAATAAATTAAGGTATGAAAATAGTATATCATACGATATAAATGGCAATTCTGGATTAGAGTCTTATTGGTTGCCAAAGGAGTGTCAATATAAATGAATAAATTAAACAAAATTAATATATATACAATATTGGAGCTACGGTCTTCCATATTATATTCGATAATTATTGGTTTTTTTTTGGGGTTACGCTTTTTGGCTTATATAGATAAAGGATTATTGGAATTGTTTTATCTTTTTATGGTTTTCTTATTAAGGATACCTATTGGTATAATCACAGGAACTCTTATAAATATATATTTTTTATTCCCTAAATATGGTGTGTTTTTAAACCAGTTTGGGTTTATTTGGAATATAGCAATGACTTTGAATATACTTATATTTATTATTATTATTAAAATTGTTATATGGAATATCAAAAATGTTTATCTCTCAACAATTAAAAAATTCATTATCAAAGTTGCAATTTTTTACTGGTCTATGATAGGTATATTAACAGTAAATATTTTTGATTCACATACATTGTCAGTAGTGGAATGATGGATTACAAGAAAAGGTTGAAATCAACAGTAATAGTAGCTTCAATAACATCAATTATTATAGCGCTAATATTATTAATAATAGGCTTGATAGATGGCAGTATTTACTCAGCAACGGTCAATGTCATATTAGGTCCGTTTTTAACCATGTGGTTTTTGGCTGCCGTTTTAATACCTCTGGGACATGATAGTTTAACATTTGTTTTGAATATACTAACATTTATTTTTATTATTGTTGTTGTTGTTTTGAATATCAAAAGAGTTAATCTCTCAATTATTAAAAAAATTGTTATCAAACTTGCAGTTTTTTATTGGTGTGCGACAGGCATATTAACAGAATATTTTTATCATTCACAAATACTGTATGATTGGGGAGATATTCCTTTTATATTATATATTTAAGAGTGGAAATGATGCATATAAGGCACAATATGGAAAATAGACCTATGAAAAAAATATTTAATAGCTACTAACGATAACTTTTATGAAACGGTTTTTAATTGTAATTATATTATTTATTTGCACAGCGGCGTTTGCGGAGGATAATAGCAGTAACAAATTTTCCGGCAACGTTTTTGAAGAATTTTCTGAAAATACGATATCCAAAAAAAAATTATTTCAGTGGTATTTAATGGTGAGCCAAGGGTTGATGTCCCATACAGACCGGCTTAAATACGAAGGATACAGATATTCGTTTAAACGTAAAGACAGTTTGATATATTCCGTTCATTTTGTTTTTAATATATCTGACGATATAGCAATATCACAGAATACGTCATACAATACAAGTAAAAGTGAAGGATATATAGGAGGTTATAAGCCTATAGATATTCAATCTACACAAATTGCTATGCATTTTGGGTTTAAAATCCCAATAAAAGCAGTGGGTTCTTTTTTTTCATCCGAGGATACCAAAATATATAATCTGTTTTCACCGCTTTATATATTTGATATTTATGGAACAGCTGGCAATATGTATATTCGTAGCGATTTGAGACTTGACGGTAAAAATGGCTTTGGTACTAATATGAATAATTTATTTTACTACGAGTTTGGAATCCGCACATTGGAATTTTACCATATAAGCCTTGATATGGGATATAGACATACAGACTACGCATGGAACAATGTAAAGCTAGATAAAAGCGCGCTGGGCATTGATTACAGAGTCGGAGGAAATGAGTGGAAGGCAGGTATCAGTGTGGTATTTTAACAAATTTTATCGGGAGATGATTATAAATAGGAGCTTTATGCGTATAATATATATTTTGCCGGTTTGTTTTATTTTATTAATATTTTACGGTTGTGAACAGAAACCGTTCCGGTATGACGCTCAAATTTCGTCTGAAATCACAAATACGCTTTTCCTTGCGCCGCCGGTTGTTTTAAAAAACGCGGAGGAGGGGGACAATTTGTCAACCGCGGCAATATTGGCTTACAGCGTTATCAATGATATGAAAATAGTTATAAATGACCGCGAACTAACCCCAGCCGTTTCTCTTTCAACACTTCAGGAAGAGGCTGAAAAAGGCGAAGTTTCATATATTTTCTGTTACGGTTGGGCGTTATATTTTAAAGATAATACCGCCAGCAATATTTGGCTGGAAAAAGCATACGATATGGGTGTTGCAAACTCTCTGGAATTTCTGTTTGCCAACAACTATAAAAATAATAAAATGGGGGAAAAATCGTTCACATATCTTAAAAATGCTGTCGGTACAGAAAATTTTACCTTCATATCCTCCATTGTTAAACAGATTAACAGTGAATCTGATATGGAGAAAGTTTTGCCCATACTTGATAAAGCTTCTGATAAAGACAACGCTTCAGCGTTAATTCTGGGGCAGATATACTCAAAAGGGCATAATGTTTTGCAAAACACATCCAAAGCGCGTAAATATTTTGATAAACTTATAAAACATGGTAATAACAACGGATATGCCCTCAACCTTATATCATATCTACAGGATTTTAACTATGAAACTGCGGAAAAATATGCATTGGACGCCTTAAGTCAGGGGGTGAATCTGTACGGTAAACTTGCGGAATCGTTCTTCCGCAGGAACAGCCTCGCATATTGGGATGCGGATAAAGCCTTACAATATCTTGCCATTGCAGACCCGGCGACCTTAGACAGTCCGCTTGACAATATCACACAGTATATAGAACAAAATGATATTGACATAAAAGCTATGATTGACGTTCTTACAAAAATAGACGCAAAAAACGCAGGATTGTTTGAAGAGATATCCGCAGATAATAAAACGGCTATGTTTGAATACGCAAAAATGGCGGATGCGTACCATAACCGCTACAATGACAGTTCCGCAGGAACTGCAATGAAGTATTTTATATTGTCTAAAGATCAGGAACCGTGCGCACTTGCGTATATCGGTGAATATTATATACGGGGAGTCTGGGCTCCCGCAATACCCAAAACAGGTTTTGATTTCGCTATGACATCTCTGAAAAACGGCTGTATTGACGCAAACTATCCCATAGGGTTATATTACGCCTCAACCAATGATATAGACAACGCCTCTAAATATTTAAGGGCTGCGGCGCAGGCAGGTAACCCTTTCGCCGCCTACGAACTGGCGGAAATACTTGTTAAACAAAATCCGGCGACAAACGAGGTTATTGAACTATATACCACAGCCGCAGATAACTCCAAATACTACCGCTTGGGTCTGGGATTCTCAAAAGCTATGGAAAAGCTAGGCGATTGCTATTTTGAAGGCAGAGGAGTAAAAACCAACTATAAAAAGGCAAATGAGTGGTATGCAAAAGCCAACGCCGCATATAGCGAATATGCCAAACAGATGCTTGAAAAAACAAATTGGGACAATCTATACTCAGAGCAAAAAAATATTGATATGATCCCGGATAATGTGTATGCCGATAAAATAAAAGCGCTTTTCCCCGCCGGCATAAATTGTTCATGGAATGTAGAGCGCGCGAATATTGTAACAAAGTACAGCATATCAAACGATATATATTTTAATTATAACGCCAGTTTACAGCAGATAGTCTCCGCTATGCTGCCTCAGGGCATTTCCCAGATAATATCCGAGACTGCTCAGAAGAAGGGTAAACCAATGACAGACTACAGCGTGCCGTTTATAAATTGGTTTGCTATGCAGACTGCCGGTACCGGCAATCCTGACAAATCCAAATATGTTACTGTGTCTCTGTGCTATTTTTCAGAATTGATGATAAAGGGGGATATTACCTCTGTGTCATATTTTGTTGATGCTTTTGTTGATGATCTTAAATAATCCCTTTTAATTCCAATTCTAAATTAAACGTGCGTTAATTTAGAATTGGAATACACGGCATGGATGCCGTGACAAAATGCTTGGCATTTTGGAAGGCAAGGCAAG
>JAIRQX010000069.1 GCA_031256375.1 Deferribacteraceae bacterium | reverse complement strand
TTGGCGACATAAAACCTCTTGATATTTTAAAAATATTGAAATATCATACCCAAAGGAGTGGGGGACTTTCACCCCCTGTAACTTACTTCCACGTAATAGTGATAGTAAGCCTCGCAATCCTGATTACTATTCTAATCACGATTGCCCTCCTTTTGGGTATTCAGGGCGGTTGCCGCCGCCCTGTGTTTGTTTTATACCTCAACAATAGGCAGTTTGTCAAGATGTTTTTCCATCTTTAGGAGCTTAACCCCTCGGCAGTCTAAAACCTTTGTAAATAACAATAAGCTCTAAAAGCGTTGTAAATGCTGGATAACGTTTGTTGTTGGTGTTTTGGTTGGCGCTATAATTTTAGTCTAAAATTTTTCTCTTATTTATCAGGTAATTATATTGCGCTATTAATAGAGCCCATGGCCTATATAGTGAGGGTTTGCCAAAATCCCGTAAAGCCTAAAAAGCCTTGCGGGATTTGCTTTTTAGTTGTTTTTAACCTTTTCGGGATATTTTATATTAAGGCTGCTTTTTGGATCTCTTGTCCGGTCAAAATATGAACAATGGAAGAGGGTATATGGAAATAACCGCTGGGTTATAGCAGTTCCACTTTACATTAACCATATTTGCAAGCGGAATGTTTTTTATGAATCGCGGCAATCTATTTAGGTAAATGCTCCAAATGGATTGCTTTGTCACGATGTTCCTCGCAAAGACGAGGAACTGCTATATTATTTTATTGATAAAATATATTATTGCGGTATAAATAAAAAACGTCTATTGAATATTTTTCACCATAATGCTATTTTTCGGTTTCTTGTACGGTCATTTATAGGAGTTAATTAATGGATTATAAAGACACGCTGAATCTGCCTAAAACGGATTTTCCGATGAAAGCGGGGCTTGCCGGGCAGGAACCGAAACGTATAGAAAAATGGCAGAAAGGCAATCTGTACCGTAAAATCCTTGCCGCGCGGGACGGGGTTGAAAAATATGTGCTGCACGACGGTCCGCCGTATGCAAACGGTAATATACACATCGGAACTGCACTCAATAAAATACTTAAAGATTTCATAGTGAAAGTAAAATCCGGTCAAGGGTTTTACAGCCCCTACATCCCCGGATGGGATTGTCACGGTCTCCCGATAGAACACAAAGTTGATAAAGAGCTGGGGGACAAAAAATCGTCTATGAGTAAAAGCAATATACGCAAACTATGCCGGAAATATGCCGAAAAATGGATAGGTATTCAAAGGGAAAGTTTTAAACGGCTTGGCGTAATCGGCGACTGGGATAATCCGTACATAACAATGGATTTTAAATATGAGTCCATAACGCTGCGTGAGTTTTATAAGGTTTTTAAAAACGGAAACGTTTACAAGGGATCAAAACCGGTTTATTGGTGCTCAACTTGTGTTACAGCGCTTGCGGAAGCTGAGGTGGAGTATGCGGATCATCAATCTTACTCCCTTTTCGTAAAATTTCCCTTGACTAGTATGTCACTAGGCAAATTAGGTTTTGACGAACCTGTAAGCGCCGTAATCTGGACTACTACCGCATGGACGCTTCCGGCTAATATGGGAATAAGCGCGCACCCTGAAGAGTATTACGCTGTTATGCGCGTAAATGCCGCTTCATCAGCCAATCTGAAGCAGGGGGAACTGTTATTGGTAGCTAAACCGCTTACCGTTGAAAATAAAGGCGTAACCCCGCTCAGGGAAAAACTATTTGTCACTGAATGGAGCGAAGTTAAAACAATACACGGGAAGGCGCTTGACAAACTGTCAGCCCAACATCCCTTCTACGACAGGCAATCGCTTTTAATGCTCGGAGAACACGTTCTTATGACGGACGGAACGGGGCTTGTGCATACGGCTCCCGCACACGGGCAGGAGGACTACACTGTAGGCTGCAAATACAATCTGGAGGTATTTAATCCTGTAAACGATTACGGCGTATTCAAACAGGAACTTCCGATATTCGGCGGTAAAAAGATAACTGACGCCGGCGTGGATATAGTAAAACTCATAAAAGAGAACGGTACGTTAATAACAGATTCTAAAATTAACCACTCATACCCCCACTGCTGGCGCTGCAAAGAACCGGTTATATACCGCGCTACGCCGCAGTGGTTTATATCAATGGAACACGGCAATCTGCGAGAAAAGGCGTTGCAGGCTATTGAAAATGAAGTGCGCTGGATACCCGCTTGGGGGGCAAGCCGAATACACTCTATGATAGAAACCCGCCCCGACTGGTGCATAAGCCGTCAGCGGAGCTGGGGGGTGCCTATTGCCCTCTTTACATGCAGAACGTGCGAAAAGGTAATATTCAGCGATGAAACGGAGGAAAAGATTCTTAAATCGTTTGATCAGGCGGGGGCGGACGCGTGGTTTGAATATGACACTGAATACTACCTCGGTAAAGACGCCAAATGTCCGTATTGCGGCAGCGCGGATATACGCAAGGAAACCGATATTCTTGACGTGTGGTTTGATTCCGGTACAAGCCACGCGGCTGTATGTGAAGCGCGTCCGGAATTAAGAGGCGCCGCCGATATGTACCTTGAGGGAACAGATCAGCACAGGGGTTGGTTCCACAGCTCTCTTCTTGAATCAATAGCTACCCGCGGAAAAGCGCCATTTAAAGAGGTACTGACCCACGGATTTGTTGTAGACGGCGATCTGCGGAAGATGAGCAAATCAGCCGGCAATACAGTTTCCCCGGAAGAGCTTATAAATGCCTACGGTGCGGAAATAATCCGTTTATGGGTAGCCTGTGAAGATTATACCGAAGATATACGCATCTCAGGTGAGCTAATAAAACGCCTTGTTGAGTCGTACCGTAAAATACGCAATACTATGCGATATCTTCTGGGCAGTATTTCCGGTTTTGACCCCGATACAGATTCCGTACCTTTTGAAAAGATGACTGATCTGGACAGATATGCGCTGTTGCGCTGGCAGGACGCCCTGTCGCGGATTTACATGGGATATGATAACTATCAGTTTCATATATTTTACCACACATTTATGAATTTCTGTATAAACGACCTTTCATCGTTCTATCTCGATATAATAAAAGACCGTGTTTACTCTTACGGCGCAGCTTCTTACGAGCGCAGGAGCGCGCAGACGGCAATGTTTATCCTTGCGCGGGAGATGGCTGTTGTAATGGCTCCTGTGCTGTCCTTTACCGCTGATGAGGTATGGGATTACCTCCCGCCTTGGAAAGGGAAAGGTGAGTTTGTGTTTGAAGATTTGTTCCCTAAGGCGGAAAGATTTAAAGACAAAACCATAAGGGAGGAATTTGATAAACTGCTTAAATTAAGGAAAGCTGTGAATAAAGCATTGGAACTTTCCCGCTCGGAAAAAACTATAGGACATCCTCTGGACGCAAAGATTACAGTAGGGATGAAAGGGGATATTCCAAATATAAATGAGGGGCTTACAAGGCTTCTAATAGTATCGGAGGCGGAGTTTAAACCGTTTGACAGCGCAGACGGAGCTCTGAATGAAGACGGAGATATTAAAGTAAAAGTAGAACCTTCTGCCGCGCCAAAGTGCGCCCGTTGCTGGACGCGTGACAAAACCGTTGGAAACCGCGCCAAATATCCGGATTTGTGCGGACGCTGCGCTGATGTAATAGGTATGCAATGAACAGAAAGATAATTTTGCCGGCAATGTTCTGTGTTGTCGTAACACTGGATCAGATTACAAAATTTGCCGTTAAAACTAATATGCGCCTTTATGACAGTGTGGAGATAATCCCCGGTCTGTTTAATATAATGTATGTGCTTAATCCGGGGGCTGCGTTCGGTATGTTCGGCGGTCATTCCGAAATGTTCCGCACTATTTTTTTTATAGGGATGACAGCGCTTGCGTGCATAATGATTTTAGCGCTTATAATACGTGAATACCGGTTTAAAGTGCGCACATTTGCTTACACTGCCGTTATTTCAGGGGCGATAGGCAATATGCTTGACAGGCTGCATACAGGAAAAGTTGTTGATTTCCTCGATTTTTACTTCAAAAACTGGCACTGGTACACATTTAATATTGCTGACAGTTTTATAACCGTTGGTATAGCAGTTCTTCTGCTGGATTTTTTTGTTTTTAACAAAGGAGAAACTAAAAATGGCTGAACGTTACGCTCTTTTAAGCGTATCCGATAAAACTGGAATAGCGCTGTTTGCCGAAGGGCTTGTCAGAAACGGTTTTAATATTATATCAACCGGAGGGACAGCCGGACAGCTCAGAGAAGCCGGAATTAACGCGCAGGAGATCGCGGATTTCACCGGTTTTCCGGAGATACTTGACGGCAGGGTCAAGACTCTGAATCCAAAAGTCCACGGCGGGATATTAAATATACGCAATGATAAAAAACATCAGGCGACAGCGGCGGAACATGGGATTAAGAATATTGATCTGGTTGCTGTAAACCTCTATCCGTTTGAGCAGACGGTAGTGAAACCTGGAGTTTCTTTTGATGAGATTATAGAAAATGTAGATATAGGCGGACCTTCTATGGTGCGAAGCGCGGCAAAAAATCACGCGTTTGTCACCGTTGTGGTACATACGGAAGATTATAAAACCGTTCTTGAAGAGATTGAAAAATATGGTGATACAACACCCGAAACCCGTCTTAAGCTGGCGGCAAAAGCCTACTCACATACCGCTCTTTATGACAGTGTCATATCAGGGTATCTGAACGCGCGCCTTGGAGTGAAATTTCCGACAGAATACACAACAGGCGGCCGTCTGAAACAGAATATGCGATACGGTGAAAATCCGCATCAGCAGGCGGCTTTCTATTCATCGCCGCTGAATACGGAAGCGGGACCTGCAAACGCCGCCCAACGACATGGCAAAGAGCTTTCCTTTAACAATATTGCAGATATAAACGCCGCAAATGAATTGATAAAAGAGTTTTCACAGCCGGCGGCAGTGATAATAAAACATACAAACCCGTGCGGCGCGGCAGTAGCCGGCAGCGCGGAAGCGGCATACGATGCGGCGCTTGCCTGTGATCCTGCCAGTGCATTCGGCGGCGTAGCCGCTTTCAACAGAGGTGTGGATATAACTTTGGCTAAAAAACTTGCGGAACTCTTTTTTGAGGTAATAATAGCGCCGGCATTTACGGAAGATGCCTTTGAACTTTTGAGGCAGAAGAAAAGTATCCGCCTTATGCATATACATTTACACGCGGAAAGAGACAGTGAACTGGATTTTAAAAAGGTAACCGGCGGGTTTTTGCTTCAAGAAAGGGATTTACACACTTTTGAACATTTTGGCGGCGCAAACTGCCCGACAAAACGGAAACCAGCGCAGGAAGAGCTTAACAGCCTCTGTTTTGCTTGGTCGGTGGCAAAACATGTCAAATCAAACGCCATAATATATGCCAGAGACACACATACCGTTGGTATAGGCGCAGGGCAGATGAGCCGTGTGGATTCGGGCAGGATAGCCGCCATAAAAGCTCAGTCGCCCCTTAAAGGGTGCGTGATGGCAAGCGATGCCTTTTTCCCTTTCAGAGACAGCGTTGATGAAGCCGCGAGGCACGGGATTACCGCTATTGTGTCACCCGGGGGGAGTGTACGCGACACGGAAGTTATTGCCGCCGCCGATGAAGCGGGGATAGCCATGATATTCACTGGGATAAGACATTTCAGGCATTAAAGTGGATGTATGGCGCCCTGTTTAGCGCATAACAGCCTTTGCCGGACCGTAACCGGAATTTGCGCTTAATTTAAGATAGCGCTGCGCTTTTTCATGGTTTTTCCATGCGGTCATATAAGGCGTGGGTATTTTCAGATCTGGAAAACCGGTGTAGAACTCATACAGGGCAAAGCAGTATTCAGGCCAATCGCACTCACCGGAACTTTCCATATTTGCGTGATTTTCCATACAGTCAAGAGCCTCTCTGAGGTCCGCTCCTTTGTTAATAAGGAGTGTAACTATCTCTGCCCGCGCGGTTCCGGCGCTGTATGTAATTGCCAATCCAAGGGGGGTAACCTCTGACGCTTCAAATTTTACGACAGCGTTTACGTTTGCGCCTGCGTTAATAAGTAGTTTGGCTTTTTCGAGCGCGACAGCCGTGAGGGGGAGGAAGGCATGGCTTTCCGTATCGTACTCTTCAGGGATTAGTTGAAGGAGTAAAGGCTTATATACAATACCGTCCAGAATGGTATTAAGATTCGGATCGGCGCCAATATCAAGAAGCGTTTTCATTATTTTCGCTGTCCCTCTTGTCATACATTGATTCCCAAGAGGTGTGTCACCTTCAATGCTTGCAAGGTTAGGATCCGCTCCGTGTTCTGTGAGCCAGCGCAGCATCTTTGCCGGTTCTTTCATACAGGACAACAATTCATATGTGGTTATATAGAACAGCGGCGCCGGCTGCCAGTCTCTAAACCACCAACCAAGCCTTTCATTTAGAGGCAGCCCTTGCGCGATATATATATTTAAAAGCGGATAGTCTTCTTCCGCAGCCAGGACCGCCGCAAGGTTCGGAAGATCGTCTTTTGCTATAATCTCCCTTATAGGTCTGTCACCGTTTGCGCGTACAAGAGACGCAAGGGAGGCGAACAGAGGATAACCGCACTTACGGATATCGTCCGTTGAATCAAGACACCCGGTATAGGAAATATGACGAACCGGAACCGTATATTCTCTTATAATCTCATTATCAGCATCTGTTTCTTTGCTGTAAGAGTCATATTCCGTGACTGTAACTTCATCGGTTTTATCTAATACTTTCCGCACATCTTCATGAATTTTATTAAGTAACAGATACTGATCCAAACGGAGGCGCAGCAGTGCGTTCTCTCCGCCTGCGAAGAATAATTCAGGCAGTCTTACCTCCCCTTCACGTTTTTTTATACGGAAAGTGAGTTTACCGGTCATATTGCGCCGCGATATATCACATTGCTCTTCTGTCTCAATAAGCGGTTTCCTCCGTTCCATGCCCAGTTCATCTTCCTTTTCCCCTGTATTTTCAGTTGTATAAATCATATCAATAAGTTTGGCGCGGAAAAGATCATAATCAGCGGCGCACTCATTACCCATAGCGCGATGAATCCCTGAGCGGTAGTGGAAATATAAAGCCTCGCCATCTTCTATTTCCATTATCCTGTTAAAATATTCAAGGGCATTTTCTAATCTGCCGTTATCGTAGCATATTGCCCCTGCGACTGCAAAAGCGTTTACCTTCTCGTAATGCCCGTGTTCTTCATCCTGAGCGTCCAGCAGCTCCTCCGCATCCACATTGTAAACCATCTTTATAACTCTAGCGGCGAAACTTTTCTCATCTAAATCAATTTGTCCGTAGTTATGGTGACTGTAACTTTTTTCATCGGGTTTCCACTCTCCCATTATAAAAAAAGGTTTGCCGGTCAAATGGCTTGTAGTCAGTTCGCAGGTAAAATATCTTGCCTGCTCGCGCTTACGCGGAAAAGCGATTTGAAAACAGTCGGCAATATTTTTACAATTTGGGATATTAACAACAATGACGCCTGTTTCCATACTGTCTCCGACCATATTTATCTTAAAATATTCAACAGGAAACGCCGGTTCAATCTCCGGATATTTTTTTGCCAAATCAATCGCCGCTTGCATGGAATTTTGCATAAATATCTGTGTTTTTTGCGTACCGGCGACAATATCTTCGTAAATGTCATCCATGAGTGAAAAAAACATATGCGGTATTACTTTGTGGCTCAAGAGGCGGTTAAAGGTTATTTTGTATTCTTCTGACATACTCTCCCCCGGGAGCATTTACTTGCATAGATTGCCGCGCTTCATAAAAAACATTCCGTTTGCAAAGACGGTCAATGCAAAGTAACTGCTATATCTTCCAAATTTTAGTGATACTAATATATCATAACATAATTTTAAAAAGGGAAAATTGTAAAGATCAAGCCTTAGAAGTAAAACGGATAATTCCCTTTTTTTCAAAATCAAATACCTTTTCATCATAGGAATTGATCTTGTCAATGCTACTTCCAATATCTGAGCCTTCATAGCAAATGTAATAAAGAATGTTATTCCATTTTCTGTTTATAACGCAATCAAAGTTATTTTTCACCCCTTTATTTTAAGCAGAATGACTATATCTATTCAAAAGTGGGTATCCCATCTCCTCTCTCAGCGCAACAAACCGCTCCGCGCATATTTTTGCCATTGCCCTGACGCGCGCTATATAACCGGTGCGCTCAGTTACCGATATAGCGTTGCGGGCATCCAGAATATTAAACGTATGGCTGCATTTCAGCGTATAATCATATGCCGGAAGCGCTAAACCCTTTCCGGCAAGCCGTTTTGACTCTTTCTCATACATTTCAAAAAGTTTGAAGAGCATATCTGTGTCCGCTTCTTCAAAATTATAACGCGAAAACTGCACCTCGTTCTGATGGTAAACCTGCCCGTAATTAATATTTTCATTCCATTTTACATCATAAGCTGAGTTTACCCCCTGTAAATACATGGTAAGCCTTTCAAGTCCGTAAGTAAGCTCTCCGGTAACCGGTTTCAAATCTATCCCCCCCGCCTGCTGAAAATATGTAAACTGGGTAATTTCCATCCCGTCAAGCCACACCTCCCAGCCTAACCCCCAAGCTCCGAGCGTGGGCGATTCCCAATCGTCCTCTACAAAACGTATATCATGTACAAGCGGGTCTATCCCCAGAACTTTCAGGCTATCCAGATAAAGATCCTGTATATCATCAGGGGAAGGTTTCAGAACAACCTGAAACTGGTAATAATGCTGAAAGCGGTTCGGGTTTTCGCCGTAGCGTCCGTCTGCCGGGCGGCGGCTGTTCTCTATATATGCGGCATTCCATGGTTCAGGTCCCAGGCACATCAAAAATGTAGCGGGGTTAAAAGTTCCCGCGCCGACCTCCATATCGTAAGGCTGCCATATAAGGCATCCCTTGGACGCCCAATATTTCTGCAAATTTAATATAACATCCTGAAAATACATTTTATATTTTCCCCCTGAACTGAAGCGAATCGTAAAACTGTTTCGTTTTAACCACCTTTTCACATACACATCTATACTGTTCAGGCGTTAATGATTGATCTCCGTCTGAAAGCGCGTTTTCAGGCGATATGTGTACCTCTATCATAAGCCCGTCCGCGCCTGCCATAACTGACGCGAGGCTCATCGGTTCTATTAAATAAATTTTGCCGGTACCGTGCGAGGGATCAGAAATTACAGGAAGATGCGAATACTGTTTCAGCAACGCCAGTATGCTTAAATCCAAAGTGTTTCTGGTGGCTGTCTCAACAGTCCTCACTCCGCGCTCACAGAATAAAACCTTTTCATTCCCCTCTTTCATAATATACTCGGCGCAGTTCATCCATTCATTTATTGTAGAAAACAAACCATTTTTCAGCATAACAGGTTTCCCCGCCCTGCCAGCTTCCTGAAGTAATGAGAAATTCTGCATATTTCTGGCGCCTATCTGGAGCATATCGGCATACTCAGCCACAAGATATACGTCTCTTGTGTCAATAACCTCTGTAACAAAAGGCAGCCCGGTAATTTCACTTGCTTTTTTCAGATATTCAAGCCCCCGTCTGCCAAGCCCCTGAAAATCGTAAGGGGATGTGCGGGGTTTATACGCACCGCCCCGCAGCATATTGGCGCCCGCCTCTTTAACTTTCAGCGCAGTCTGAATAATCTGCTCCTCGTTTTCTACGCTGCACGGACCGGCTATCATCAGAAAATCTTTGCCGATTTCTATGTTTCCGGCTTTAAAGGTAGTTTTAACCCGCGCGTCACTCTTGCCTACTAATTTTAAATCTGACATAACTTATCCTTAAATAAAAAACATCACAGTTTCACACGGTCCCGCTGTATAATGCCTTAAATATACTTTATAATCAGGGGCTATTGATTTTACATAGTCAAAAATCCGCCACCAGTCATCATGTTTGTGATAAACAGATATCGCAAGTTTTGGTCTGTCCCGTTTGATAATTCTTTCCGCGCCTTTTAACGCGGGCAGTTCAGCGCCCTCTATATCCATTTTAATGAATGTTACCTTTTCAGAAACTGTTTCATCAAGCGCGGCGGTATGTATAACGATTTCTCCTTTATCTGAAATTGCTGATGAAGTTCCGGATAAATTAAATTTCAGCGTTTCCGCCTTATCCCATACCCCTTTTTTTATAAAGTCAATATCGCAATGCCCGTTTAATAATAATTTCGCTTTTTCTATCTCATCTGAAGGCTCAAATAGATATATTTTTTTATATTTCGGGCAATTTTTTATAAATATTTCCGTTGTTTCCCCACCAAACCCCCCGCAATCCACAAAAACTTCCCCATCTTTTAATCCTAAAAAACTTTCAAAATACTGCTCATACGGTCTTGAAAGGTAACCATCCATAAATTTTTGATTAATTGTTAATTTATATAGAACAAGATCCTCAAAAGTCTTTTTTGATATATTATCATTAAGCCCATTATAAACACTCTCATAACGATCAATATTTTCTGTAAAGTTTTCTTTAACGCCTTTAAAAATATTAAAAATGTATTTAATGTCATAATTAAAAAGATCGTAGAGGGAGATGCTTTTAAAGCCTTTTTCCTGTAAAATTATGGCTACGGTATTATATGACCCCAATGCGGCGTTAAGTAAAACAGAATTTTTTGGTATCTCATCTAAAATACAAAGGGGGATGCCACTGTACGCTTCCCCGTTATGCTGAACCTTGCTGTCAGTACAGTAATCAATACGCAGCTTTTGCGCTAATTCATATATCCATATAGTCCTGCCGAAAACATAGCGGGTTGGTCCGTTTAAAAATTTTTCAACTAACTCTTTGTTTACCTCAACCAGTGCATTTTTATTGCTTATTTGTAAAAGCTCCTCAGTTTTTTTCACTATTTATCCTTCCATTAATCAGTTTAGTAAGCCCGCCAACCGTTTTAAAATCTTTGTTTAATGTATCCGCCTCAGTAATCTCAATGTCAAACCGTTTTTCAAGCTCAAGTAAAAATTTAACCATTCCCATTGAGTCTATATAGCCAGTGTCAATGTAGTTAAATGTGTCAATATCTATTCCAACCGGAAGGGATCCCTTTTTCCCCAAATACTTCAGTATAAACTCTTTCACATTATCTGACATAAGTGATCTTCTCCCATTTTTTGCTGTTTACCGAGTTTACCATCGCTTTCAGAAACAACATCCCATCAAAAACTAGCTCAACGCCAAAAACTTCATCTGAGCTCCACGTTTTTGTATTTTGGTAACAGGCGAATGCTGAGGCTATATCTCTGTAAACATTGGCAAACGCCTCAATAAAGCCGGCAGGGTGACCCGCTTTAAATCTTGTATATCTCTCTTCATTTGCTATTGTTACGCCGGAGTAGCCTCTGTCAGCTATAATACGCGCGCCGTCAGCGTAAGAAACGATCATCTCTTCCGGATTGCCTTGTACCCATTTTGCAGACGCTTCCGTACCGAATATCTCCACCTCCAACCCGTTTCTATAACCCAGCGCGGATTTTGAAAACCAGAAATGACCGCGGACATCGTCTTCATATTTGGCAAGGCATTCAACGTTATCTGTCACATTTTCAAAAAAACCTTTTGACGAGTGATCAGATATTACCTCACAAGGTTTTAACCCTGTCAAATAATATATAATTTCATGCAAATGCACAGCCAGATCCAAATGGATTACCGGTATTCTGTCATCTGTAAGCCTCCACTGCTGCGGTTTAGGCTTATTACCACGGCTGTCTTTTCTTAGGAAGCCTTCCTGCGGCATTAACGCCTGAAAATGAATTATCTTTCCAAGTCTGCCGTCTGATATCATCTTCTTCAGCTCACGCAGCATCGGATAGCCTGTATAGTTGTAAGTTACGGCAAGAAAACCTTTCTTTTCTTTCGTAATCTGCAAAAGATCATCAGCGTCCTCTGCATTCGCAACCAACGCTTTTTCGCATATAACGGGAAAACCGTTCAGAATACAGTAGCGGACAATAGCGTGATGAGAAGGGGTCGGGGTAAGTACTACAACAATATCAAAGCTGCCCTGCTCATGTTTAAGCGCCTCTTTCCAATCGTTCCAGACCCTTTTGGTCTCAACGCCGTATCTTTTTGCCGTAGCGGCGTTTATGTCAGCATTTCTGCTGAAACTTCCCGTAACAACATTAAAAATTCCATCCAGCGTCATAGCGCAGTAATGAGCGTAACCCGCCGCAGAGTTAATGCCGCCCCCAATCAACGCAACCCTGAATGGCTGTATAGTCATTTATTCACCATGCGGCGCCAGTTCTTCTGATAATTTATAACGTTTCAGTTTCCCCATATTGTTTTTAGGCAGATGATCCAGAATAAAAAACTTCAGCGGCTGCTGATAATCAGCTAAATTAGCCGCGCAGTGAAACCTCATCTCTTTTAAGTTAAAATTTTCTTTGTCTTTGACTACCAACGCAACGGCGACTATTTCGCCTAAATTCCTGTCAGGGTACGCAAACGCCGCACATTCCGTAACTCCGTGAAAAGCTGAAACAACTTCGTCAATATCGTTGGGGTAAATATTAATAGCGCCAGATATAATCAAATCTTTTTCACGCCCCAGATAATAAAGGAATCCATCGCTGTCAAGTTTACCTAAATCGCCAGTTTTAAAATATTCCCCATGCATAGCGTCATTGGTCGCCTCAGGTTTTTTAAAATATCCGCCAAAAAGCATCCGGGTTTTGCAGATTATCTCCCCTGTTTCACCGAAAGCGGCGTAAGAGCCGTCCTTTTTTAAAATTTTGACATCTGTTCCGGGAACCGCTTTCCCCACGCTTTTAAGTTTTTGTTCTGAATTTGTAATATCAAGGTTTGTTGCTATCGCTATTTCAGAAGTACCGTAACACTCATGAAAATCGCAGTGCAGTTTGGCTATCAACTCTTTTTTTGTGTGAGGTTCCAGCAGCGCCGATGAAGAAACAATACAGCGCAATGACTCTATCTCTGGCAAAAAAGGGCTTTTTAACACCTCCGCAATTAAACGCAGTTGGGAAGATACCGCAATAGTAAAAGATACTTTATATTTTTGAACAGCTTTTATCCACTCCGCAGGTGAAAAAGTTTTCATTAACACTGATGTTGCGCCTATCATTAAAGGCATTAAGACAAGCCGTTCCGCTAACGAATGATACAGCGGGGTTGCGGCTAGAATAACATCTTCCGTGGTGACGTTGTATAACTCAGTCGCCGCTTTTGCCCTGTCAAATTTGTTTTTCTGAGTCAGGATTATCGGTTTAGGTTCCCCTGTGGAACCGGATGTCATAGTCATTATCAGCGGTTCATCGCCTGTAACGCTGTCATTGTAAAAAGGTCCGGACGGCGTATCCGATATTAAATCAGAAAACAGTTGATACCCTTGAATCTCTTTATCAAAAGACATTTTTAATCCCGTTATATACGGAAATTCAAATGCATCCAAGGTGGCTGCAATTCCTATAATATGTTTTGTATCAAGCAGTCTGAACGCTTTATCAACGGCAGCTTGGTTCATTGTGGAATTTAACGGGGTTATGGATACCCCAAGACTGGCGGACGCTAAAATCAGCGCCACAAAATAAATATCATTAGGAAGCAGTACGCCTATATTATCTTTGTACGACACGCCGTTTTCCGATAAAACCTTTGAGAGACGGCTCACAAGCTCTGACAGATCTTTATAGCTGATTATATCGCCGCCGCATTGAACCGCAGTTTTAGAATGAGATACAAGAGACGCTTCATAGAACTTTTTTGTCAGACTAAACATATTTTTTATAACCCTGATTTATTTGTTTATAGTATCCTAACAGATTATCTATAGTCAATATATCCGATTATTTGATTGACAGAATTTCAATTATTTTAGATATATGAATTAATAATATGGATTATATTGAAATCTCGAATATAGGAAAACAGTTGCCGATTTCCGGCGGGGATACTGTTTTTGTATCTTCAAACATCTCAGTTTTAGCGAAAAATACTGAAAAAAATGGAAAAAAATTTGACCCGGACGGACTTATAGATTCGTTAATTGATGCTGTGGGCAAAAACGGCACACTTATATTTTCCACATATAACTGGGATTTTTGTAAAGGTATCGCTTTTGATTATAAAAAAACGCCGGGGCAGTCGGGTTTTCTCGGAAATACCGCGTTAAGACGTTCTGATTTTAAAAGAACAAAACACCCGATTTATTCGTTTGCCGTATATGGCAAAGATCAGGGATATTTATGCGGTTTGGGTAATACCGATTCTTTCGCTTCAGATTCGCCGTTTCAGTATTTTTATGATAACCATGCAAAAAGTTTGTCTATAGGGCTGGCGCTAAACGATTACTATACATTTTCCCATTTTATAGAGCAGAAATTAACTGTTCCCTTCAGATTTATTAAATATTTTGAAGGGGATTATACTGATGATAACAACTTTGTCTCAAAAAGAAGATATTCTATGTATGTAAGGCATTTGGAAAGGGATGTCGTTGCGGAGAATAAAGAGCTTTACGCAATTCTTCTGAAAAACGGCGTTGCCTGTCAGTATATTATTAACGGCGTTACCTTTACCGCCGTAGATATGCACAAAAGCTATGAATATTATGTAAAAGACATTACAGAAAACAATTCAAAATTTATAGTAAGCTATAAGGGGCAGTTTGAAAAAGAGCCTGAACCGCCGGAGATAATGTATAAAATCTGTAGAGACATTCTTAATTCCAATAAAAATTCACCTGCTGATATTTTTGCGTATTTAAACGGATTAATACCGGAACTGACAGTTTTAAACTATAACGGTGAGATTAATTACGCGGAAGCGGTTATTTTAGGAGAAAATGCGCATGAGATAATATTTACAGCATATATTTCTCATCCGTCTGTGACAGAAAGTGAATTATCAGGCATTGCGGTTGCCGTAGCGCTTGCAAAATATATTAAATCATTGATGAAACGCAGACATACTTATAAATTTGTTTTTGTAGAAGTTCAACATTATAGCAGTTCCACTTGTCTTTGCGAGAAACATTGTGACGAAGCAATCCAGAATAAACAATCTGGATTGCCGCGCCTAAGGCGCGGCAATAATGGTCAATGTAAAGTGGAACAGCTATATAAAGAGACGGAACATTCAAAAGAATATCTTTTGGCGGATTTTGTATCAGCATACGCCGGCAGTGAGGATAACCCTGACTTCATTTCAGAAAAGAGCCTCGCCGGTATTTTTGAATTGGCAAAACGTTGTGTGGATTCGTTTAATTAAAATCTTCCGACAGATTGACTCCGCAATATTCCGCATGCCCTTTCCACTTTTGGTCAGTATTTATTATATCAAAGAACATCTGTTTGTATTTATCGCCCTCCTCGCGTTTATCCATTTTGTAGCACGTTTTGGCAAGGCAGTAGTGGCTTATCGCGTGGAATGGATAAAGAGATGACACCCTCTTAAACAAAGCGTAAGCGCTTTCGTAATTCCCTGTTTTAAAATCGTAATTTTTTATAAAATTATACTTCAGATTCAGTTGATAAATGTATTTTGTTATATATTCAGGTTCTACATACGGAGCGGTTATAATTCCGGTAAAAAAATCTTTTTTTGTAAAAACAGATTCCTTTTCATCAATATAATTATTTTTAACGCAAATATCGTACAAAACTGTCCCTTTTATCGGCATTGCTGCAAAAAACATATGCCAATTAAAACCTGCATCTTCAATAAATTGTTCCGTTATCTCTCTGTCTTCCGGAGTCTCTCCGGGAAATCCCGTTATGAAAAATGCAGTGATTATTATTCCGTATTTTCTTAGTTTTTCAACCGCCGGTTTTACTTGGTTTAACTTCAGCGGTTTTTTTATAACATCTTTAAGCATACGTTCAGAACCGGATTCAACCGCGAGAAATACGTATTTACTACCGGCTTTGGCAAGCCAGTAAGCGATTTCATCAGTAATAAGCGCAACTGTGAGACCTGCGTCTAATGAAACTTCTATTCCCAGTTCAGCTATCGCTTTAAGCGCCTGTATAGCCCGTTCCTGTTTGAATAGAAACTGCTCTTCTCTTAATAATACAATTTTAATACTATGTTTTTTTATCAAAAACTTTATATCCTCAATGATTCGTTCAACAGAATAAGCTCTTACTTTTTTACCCATTTTACCTCTTATGGAACAAAATATACATTCATACGGACAACCTCTGGATGAGTTAAGAGTAAATGCAGACACTACTTCATTTTTATGACGGCATCTCTCTCGGAAAACATATTTTTCAGTATTAATATAGTCGTAATTCAGCGGTGGTATCTTATTAAGATCATCAACAAAGTGAGACTCCGGTATTTTACCGTTTTTTACCGTTTCGCGCGTAAGCCAGCTTTTATGCTCAGAAACAAATTTTTTTATATCGTCCGCATTTAATAATTCACTGAACGGTATCTCCCCTTCACTGAAACAGATGCGTCAATATTGTCTGTGTAATTTAAAAAAATGTCATAAGTATCTGAAATTGCTATCCCGCCGGCTACTGCAAATATATCTGAGTTTATCTGTTTTGTAATTTCAGCTAAATCAAATACCAGAAGACATTGTTCATTAAACATTGCGGAAAAAGCGACTATATCAGGTTTAAATTCATTTATCCTGTCTTTAAGCTGTTGTTTTGCTGTTTTATCATCTTCGTCAATATCAAGGACACTAAAAGTGTGTTTTTGGTTTGCATACTTTTCACAGTAGGAGATTATGGATAAGGCGCCTAACGGAGGAGTTTTAGGTCGTTCAGATTCTACATTTTCCTGTAAGGTATTGATTACTATGGGTACAAATAATATGCGGCGACATTTTTTCATACTTATGTTCCTCTGTTTTTATAATAACCTCTCGTAATTACGCTTATAGAAAGTTAATATTTATATCTTAAAAATATCAATCCCGTCAATAAAAAAACGCACGGCAAAAGCGCTTACTTTTATTGATGGCAGGGCTAGAGTTCGTCTTATTACAAATATGGCAGTTCCTTTACATTTACCGTCTTTGCGAGCGGAATGTTTTTATGAAGCGTGACAATCCATGCAGGTAAAAGCCCAAAATGGATTGCTTCATCCCTGAGTTCCCAACAATGACACGGTTCAATTCCCTATTTACAAAAAGCTTCGACTTGAAATCGCACGACATATTCTACCTAATATCATCATTATCAAAATTACATATCAAACAGAAGTAGCTTAATTTCATTCTCAAAATCGGTGGTTGCCTTACCCATCGTGCGATGTTTTGGTTCTATCAAACTCGTACAGCTAAGTGCAACGGCTTTAATAAATACCAACTGGTGTACATTGATACCGTTGTCGCTTGTTGAGTAGTGATAGCCGTAGAACCCATAGTTTTTCATCACATCAGTCATTGCCTTTGCAACGGCATAACACAAATCATGGTATTCAAATTCAAAACTATACTCAGTATTTTTATAATCATCATCTTCAACACTATATCGTTCAACAGTGAGGTTGAGTTTCACAATAAAACTGGTGTCCTCTGTGGGATTACGGGTCAAAACCCAAGTGCTACCCCCTGGTTCCTCTTCCCAGTGGAATTTAGCCCTATAAGGTATCTCACGATATGATCCAATTGGATGAGGTTCTCCCACATCGTAAAGTTTAACGATTTCATCGGTACGCGAATCGCACAAGGCTAATTTGTGTTCGACAATACTATCTCCTCTTGTTGTTTCAAACTGATTTGGATGTAAATAATACAGTGCGAGGATAAAATCTCCGAATAAATTGCTAAGATATGACGCTGTAAATACAAGCGGTTCATCCATCTCTGAGGAAACAAACCATTCAACATCTGTCCACCCTGCTCCTCTGGGTAACACACGGATTTCAATCGGGCATTTGCGTTTTTGCAGGTTCATATTTCACACTACCTTATTCTTTGTCCGTTTTGTGGTTTTTCTTCTTCACAAAGCAGTTGACACGAATCAAATCGTATTCACCCTGACAACTGAGTTGGACAGTACCTTACTTCTATATGCAGATCCTTGCGTTTCTGCAACGACTTGGGCAGATACTTCACTCCACATCCCGTAAGGGACAATCTTTTGAGCGAGGGTAGATGCCCTAAATAATCGGGCAAAACCTCGAGAGATTTTGCCCCCCAGATGTAGATATCCTCAATCTTGCTCAACTTTTCAAATCCCTCTGGAAAGTTTTTAAAGTCGCAACTCAATTTAAGTGTGCGCAAATTTGGCAAAAAGGTCAGAAAATTATTATCTTCCAACATACCTCCCATAATTGAGAGCGACTCTAGCTTGTACAAAGGTGGGATCGGCAAGTTAATCACCTCATTAACCCCGCTTGGAACTCCGTTAGAATCAATTCTGACCATATTTTTAAACCAAGCAAATTCTTTTAGGTTAGCGCACTTCCGTAAGTCAGGAACAGTGCCGTGCAGTCGAAGTATTTCAAGATTATTCCATTGATCTGGCGTCAGTTGCAGTTCATCTATACCTGAGTTCATTATATCCAACCATTTCAAGTTGGAAAGCCTTGCAAAACTTGATGGAAACTGTTTTAAATCTTGTAGACCAAAAACATCCAGTTTTTCAAGATTACAAAGGTTACCCAATGAATCTGGTAGTTTATGAATGCTGGCAGTTCTTCCATGTTGTTCATCAATGTTAGCTAGGTCTATGATTCGTAGATTACTCATATCACCTATACATTCGGGCAGTTCTTGTAAATTATTCCAATCATAGAAATGGAGTTCTTCAATGGCTTGAAAGTGACAAAATGATTCCGGCAGGTAATCCTTATTTTCATCGTCATAGTGTGTTAATCTCAATTTCTTTAGTTTTGGTAGTTTTGACAATGTATTAAAAACTTCTGTTAATGCACAGTCACAGAATTCATAGCTGAATGACTTAAGCGATGAAAGTTTGGCAATAACTTTTGGAAATTCTCCAAAGTCTGCTCCGTCAATGTTGAGTTCTTCCAAGTATTTTAGTTTCACCAAAGACAAAGGCAGTTCTGTCGGTTCCACATAAGCCAGCCTAAGTTTGCGTAAATTGGTCAATTTCCACAAGTGAGGCAACAATTCATTAACACTGAAAACCTCTTCAATCTCCAGGGATTCCAAAAAATTAATATCTGTAAGCCAAACTGGTATATTTATATAAAAATGACTAAGTGACAAGTGGCGTAGATTGGGCATATCTAAGAGCGTTTTGGGTAGCAATAGCCCCTCTCGATAGCTTCCATACAACGGGGAGGTCAACCTTTTTTCGGACACAAAGTTAAGAGAGTATAAATTAATCATATAAATCATGCTACTTTTTGGTTGTCTGCTAAAAGAATATTTCTATACTCCTTCGGCGATATAAACCCTAGCCTTTCCTGTGCACGCTTGGTATTATAATCACACTCTATCCAAGCGAACACGGTTTGACGGAGTTCTTCGCGTGTCGGAAAGTGTTTGAAATAAATAGGTTCCTTCTTCAACGTTGCAAAAAAACTTTCTGACCATGCGTTATCACCTGGCATACCTATACGAGAAAAACTTTGCTTTATTCCGCAAAGACGAAGCGTTTCTTTGAACTCATTTGATGTATATTGACTGCCCCTATCTGAATGAAATATTATTCCTTTCGTCAGTTTATGACGCGCTTGAGCATTCAAAAAC
>JAIRQX010000022.1 GCA_031256375.1 Deferribacteraceae bacterium | reverse complement strand
ACATTAACCGTCTTTGCGAGCGGAATGTTTTTTATGAAGCGCGGCAATCCATGCAGGTAAAAGCTCCAACTGGATTGCTTCGTCACTGCGTTCCTCGCAATGACGAGTGGAACTGCTATTAAACTGTTATTGTTTTAACATCAGGTTTGTAAACTGTCAATGATTACGTTCTTTATAGCGTCAATAATGTAATGTGAACTGCTGTGAAAGCGTTTGCGCCGTTTATCTCCACGGCGTCCGCGCCCCGCTTGGACCTGCGCTGAGGCTGCGCTCCCCGGGAGTCTTAAAAGCTGTGATATTGTTCTGTTCCCCATACCCGGGGGTATTTTTTATATTAACTTTTACCATTAAAAGCATTCCGTGCAGTTCTGTGGTATCTCTGATAAAATTGGGGTTATTGTGCCCTGCGGCAATAGCGAAAGATTTCAGTCTTTTCTGCGCTATCTCGTTATCAAGCAAAAAATGTTCCCACAATATTAAACCGTTGTACTTAGCGTTTCCTTCCAGTTGTAAAGCGAAGGTCGCCATTAATCTGTCTAATTTTTTAGTCCGCCGGACTTCGGAACCGCTGACACGGACGCGGTATTCCCCCGGAGGCAAAACTACCTTATCATGACTTTCTTCCACGTTGGTCATATCTATATTAATCTGCGCCATTGTTATTGTCTCCTGTAATTTTATAATGCAATCTCCCCGGTAAACTCCACATCTACATACGGCGAGGTTTCGTGTTCATCTTTAGCGGACTCAAGCTCCGACGTTTCTTGCAGCGTCAGGCTTTTTAACGCTTTTGCGCCTTCGGGTCTGAACTCCGTTTTAAAAACAGCGGAAAATTTTTCAATACCCCATCTGCTTCGTAATGCGCATAAAACCTCCTGATCCCATTTTACGCTGAATTTACGGATCACTTTGGCGACAAAGTTTTGGCTGCTTAAAACGCCTGTATTTGAGCCATCCTTAAAAACCGCCTTTTCACAGATAATTCTGTTTGTATCTGCAAGCTCCTTCGTATATTTGCGGATCTGTCTGCGTAATCCGTAACTTCTTGAAAGCAGAGATTCAATATCATCTGTGTCTTCAGATAAAGACGTTGTTTTATCCAATGTGTCCATGCGGCGCCTCCTTATTGCTGATTTAATGCTCTAACGCGCCTTCCCCGGCTTTTACAGCCCTTCCCTTTTTCTTTTGAGCAAACGGCATAAAGTAAACATCCGATACAGTTCATATTTACCTCCTGTAAACGCTTACAGCGAGCCTGTTATCACATACTTCAAGCTCTTACAAATATTCCGTCCTGAGGACGGCAGTTTCTGCACAGGAAACCGCTCCGGCAAGACGCTACATTCAAGTGCTCCCGCCGTTGCGGTTTTACCTGCTGAACCTTCCCGCAAACCGAAATGTTTACGGGAAGGCTTAGGAGGTAATATTATGAAACGCCGCCGGAGTATTTTATAGCAGTTTCCTGAGAAATCTTTATTTGCTCCCGGCAATTATTTGTGCTACTTTTATCAGCAAACGGCGTCTGTTAAGTTATACGCGCATCATGCCGGCGACCTAATCACGCGGCTGTGTATAGCGTAGTTGTATCAAATAAACTTGATGTTGTCAACAAGAAAATTTGATTATATAGAAAATATTTTTGATGGTTATAAATGGTTGATATAAAGAAGATTTGTGAAGTTTTAAAAATAACTCAAGCTGAATTTGCCGGCAAAATAGGCGTTTCTACGCAAACATTGCATTCATGGATGACAGGCAAAAACGAACCTACCGGAGATAAGTTGAAAACTATATCAAGTTTATTTGATGTGTCGCCTATATGGCTTTTGACCGGTGAAGGGGAGATGTTATCTTCAGATGTTGAGAAAGGTAAGTTATCAACTGACGGCGGCGGTTTTGTTTACATTCCCAGGTATAATGTAGCGGTTGCGGCTGGGGGGGGGGTTGCCACCGATTACGAACATGAAATTGACAAGCTGGCGTTTCAGAAAAAATGGATAAACAAACAGCCGTACCCGGCAAATACCCTCTCGATGGTCACCGTAACAGGCGATTCAATGGAACCAACTTATAAAAACCATGATATTGTTATGATTACAACTGAAATATCAAATTTAAGCCCTGCCGTATATGTTATACGCAACTCTGACGGGCTGCGGTTAAAACGGCTTTACAAAGACAAGGACGGCTGCCTGCACATTATAAGCGATAATAAGGTTTATCCTGAAGAGATTTACAAACCGGAGGAGATTGAAGCCGGAAATATAGAGATTATCGGGAAAGTTGTCTGGTTCGGAAGGAATGTTTAAGGAGGGGTATGCCCTGCGAATATAAAACATAAGAAGGTTTTCACCTCTGGATAGAATTATTAAAGTCCCGGTAATCGGCGTTGATAAAAACATCTCTTAAAAGACTTTTATTACCTATGTATATTATCCCCCATACACAGCGCCTTCCATTTTTTCAGAGCTGATAAAATTTTTTTTCATTTGACAAAAACAGTGAATTGTTGTATATATACGCCATCATATACTTCAAGCTCTTATAAATAGTGAACGATTTATAGGAGTTTTAATGAGTTCAGCAGAAACGATCCCGACCTCCTGTGCGGAGGCTGCGGTCTATTATACACAGGAACTCGGATTTTCCGTTATCCCTGTCGGAGTCAGCAAACGCCCTCTCGTTGAATGGCGGGAGTATCAGTCTCGTATTGCCACTGCGGAAGAGATCGCTTCATGGTGGAAACGTTATCCCTGCGCCAATCTTGCAATCGTAACCGGAACGGTATCAAACATTATCGCTATTGATATTGACAGTGAATCAGGGCTGGAATGGGTTAAAACTAACTTCCCCAATACAGGCGTATATGGGAAAACTTCCCGCGGCTGGCACGCATTGTATCGCTCTCCGGGCGTTCCTGTGCAGAATGCGCAAAAACTCGTGTCCGGCATTGATATCCGCGGCGACGGCGGTTATATTGTCGCGTATCCGTCTGTACACAAATCAGGACATCAATACTCATGGGTATATACACCCGGGCTTGACGGCTGGAGTGATCTGCACGAATATCCTAACGTTGCACTTCGCGCATTAAATCAGCAACACGGAAGTTGCGTGAGTCCTGCGGACGGCAGTTTTGCTTCACAGACGGAAACTGCCCTCTGCAAGAGCCCTCCGGACGCGGCAGGACGCCGCCGCCCATGGACGGGCGATAATACGGACAGGACGTCCGGCGTATACGCTGATTCAATAGAGCAATATATAGAGATTTGGCGCGGCGTATGCTCTTTTATGAGATACTACATAGACAATCAGGCGGAGCAGACGGAGGAGATATGGTTTTCCATGCTGACCAATATAGTCCGCTCAAAAGATTTTCCGCTTCATATCGCTCACACTGCGAGTAACCGTTACCCAAAATACTCCCGCGCAGAAACTGATAAAAAATATTTACACGCGCTTTCAATGAAAGGACCGCGTACTTGCGAACAGATAAAAAAATATAATAAGTGCGGCGGCTGTCCGGGGTACGGTTCGCCGGTAAACAGTTATGAACGCTCGCCGGTTGCGGATAATATTATCATTGAGACAATCTCTTCCGCTCCGTCAAATGAGATTCCCCCGGCGTTATTAAATCCGGGCGGGATTTTATCAGATATTATGGATTATATACACAATTCAACGGTTCAATCATTTCCTCTCTGGGATTTGGGCGCGGCGTTATGTCTGCTCGGAACAGCCGCGGGGCAGCGGATAAACAGCGGATTAAACGGCGTTACGACTAATCTGTATATTGTTGTCATAGGTAATTCAGGCACAGGGAAAAGCTCCGGAATGCACGCCGTTGAACGGTTACTTGAGACCGCAGGGTTGACAAACCTGAAAGGAGCGTCAACGTTTACAAGCGGCTCCGCATTATTGAAATCGCTCATAAAACGCCCGGTGCAGCTTATGCTTGTAGATGAGATAGGGGATATTTTAAAGCGGATGAAAAACCCCAACTCTTATGCCGCAGACCTATTTTCACTGTTAAAAGACCTCCATTCCAAAACTAACAACTGCATACAGAAAGATTTTGCAGGTTCTGACAGTTATATTGTCAAATATCCTCACCTTTCTTTTTATGGGGCGACAACGCCGGAGCGGTTCTGGAAAGCCGTTGATAGCGGGGACGCGGAGGACGGCTTTCTGGCGCGTGTAATAACGCTTGAATCGCGGCATCTTATCCAGTCCGCCAGAAGGGTAAAAACAAAAACAGCTCCTGAAGAGCTTATAAAAAAATTACAGGATATATCCCGTCTGCCTCAGACGCAGGGCAGCGGAAATATGGACTATGTGCCGCGTCCTATACAGTTTTCCACTGACGCCGCCGATAAAATAGCCGCTGTCACCGAACATTATATAAACCTTGCCAATTATAATAAAGATGAAAACAGCGGCTCGGTATATCTCAGAGCGGCGGAGCTTACGGAACGGCTGGCGCTTATATACGCGCTGTCACAAAAAGGGGCGGCGCTGGAGTGTGTGGAGCTTGACGCGGTAGAGTGGGCGGATACATTCGTTACATATTACACAACCGCCGTTATTTATAATATGCAGTCCAATATGAACAGAGGCGGGGAACATGAACTGCTGCAAAAGGTTTATAATATTATAATCAGGCACAGAGATCCGGACGGCTATATCACTTTCCGTAAATTAGCGCAGATGAGCCATATGTTATCCAAAACTTTAAAACCGGTTTTAGAAACGCTACTTGACAGCGAAAAATTAACAGAACGTGAAATAACCGCGCGGAATGGGAAAAAAATAAAATATTACGCTGTACTTAAAGAAACGTAGCAGCGTAGCGTTGATTTCGCTACGCTGTTTATCCGGCGGATACGGGATAAATAAAAGATCGCAGCAACGAAGCGGTAATATAACCCCTCCTTAAAATACAGGAATATCAGGGATATATGCTACGCCGCTACTTTGCTACGTTATATATATTATTAAATTAATATATATATTTATTAATAAGTTATAACAAGAGAGGAATATGGCGAACGATAAACTGCTTCCCGTACATATAGTGGCAAGGCGGCTAAGTATTAGCCGTTGTACAATATACAGATTGATTAATGCAGGGATACTTGAGGCGGTTAATATCGGTATAGGCGCTCACCGTCAGCACCGGAGAATAACAGAGGTATCAGTTGATAAATTTTTGAGTAAAAACAACATTGAAGAAAATTAACTATTTCAAAAAAATATCTTCTGCAGGTTCTGTAAGTTCTGTAAGCGCACAAAATATTTCTTTCTGTGTTAGAAATACAGCAACATAAATATGTCAAAAAAAGGACTTACACTTAAACAGAAAAAGTTTGTTGAGGTATATTGCGGCAATGCGACAGAAGCTGCGATTCAAGCCGGTTACAGCATTAAAACAGCGCGTCATGCGGGATTTTATAATATGACACAACCTCATATCGCGGAAATCATAAAAAATCGTACAGATAAAGAGATTCTGAGCATAATAGCAAACCGTTTGGAGCGTCAGCAATTTTGGACTGAAATAATGAACAATCCTGACGCGGATATGAAAGACCGTCTAAAAGCATCTGAATTACTTGGCAAATCAGAAGGTGATTTTATATACCGCCATGAAATCACGAACAAAGACTGGCAACCTGTAATTAATATCCGGGTAGTTGAGGCGAACATTAACAAACTTGATTCAAAGTCGACAATCAGCAATATTTGAAATAATAATGGTTCGCAAATTATCCAGATATGTTGAAAAATGGCTAAAAATGACTATTTTATTGTCAAATTTTTCACCATCAGCAACTTGATATTAAAATTGATTAATAGTATAAACAATAACAGTAAGGAGATACGTTATTGGAAAAAATACTTATTATACCCGCTTCTATTATTGCTCTTTTTATCGTTTTGCATTTTTTTATTATATACCATAGAGTGAAGCGAATGGAAGACGCTATTACCGTTACTGTTGTTGACGTTGCTACGCCGGAAGAGTTAAAAGAGTTCCTTGCAGAATTTCATCTTTTCGCTGAAGACTGGGGAAAAGAACAGATTACTGATTATAAAGAAGAATGTCTTAAAAATCGTAATTACAATTTTTCAGAACTCGCTATATATTACGCTTTTCGGGGTGAAGAGAAAAAATCTAATAAATATCTGGACAAGATTCGTGATTCAGAATATCATATGCACGCATCCAGAACGATAATCGAAATTCTGAATCCGGAAGAATTTATTTATGGTTTTTAATGATTAATAGGCGTATTGCCAATTTTATTTATTTTCTGCTATTTTTATTACCCCAATTCAGTATCTCCTTTTTATAGCCGGAACAATCAATATTATTTATTATTCGCAACATCTCCTGTAACATATCATCTTCGTTAAGCCCATGCAATTTTATATAATTTTTAATATCACGGATATAGTGACCATAACCAATTCTATAATCCTTTATAATTTCTTTATGCTCAACTTGCCCCCCTAAATCGTTTAAAAATGTGTCGTAGGTGTGCACTGCTACCCAATCCGTGATCCCTTCCACACATCTTTTTTCTACAAGAAATTTTTCCGATTCTTTCTGCCTGTTATGGAGTATTTCGTGCCACAAGGCTACAATGGAACTCTCTTCAAGCGGCGTCAGTTTCTGCCCTTTTGCTATTTTATTACAGGCATTTAGTAGCTCTATATCCATGTGATAATTAGTTTTGCCATATATAGAGGCTTTTTGCGGATCATCAATTGGTTGCTTGGATGTATTGACTCCGATACGACCTTTGCCATCTGTCCACATTATAGTTTTACCGCTTTTAATTTCAAAAAACTCAATCCTCCCATTACTGTTATTCATATGAGGGGGACAATACTCGAAATCTGGCAATATGTCTTTGTTATATTCCTAGTATTTTATTGATATATTCATAGGCTTTTCCCTTCTTTAAAAAGCAGTTCCACTCGTCTTTGCGAGGAACGCAGTGACGAAGCAATCCAGAATAAACAATCTGGATTGCCGCGATTCATAAAAAACATTCCGCTCGCAAAGACAGCTAATGTGTTATGAACTGCTATAATTAACTATATTTCAAAAAAATATCTTCTGCAAGTTCTGTAAGTTCTGTAAGCGCACAAAATATTTCTTTCTGTGTTAGAAATACAGCAACATGAATATGTCAAAAAACAGTATTAAAGACAATAGCGGCGTAATAAAGATATCGCCCGTCACGCATGAACGCGCCGCGAAGATAGGCGCGCTGTTAGCAAAGGCAATTTACAAGATACCCATTAAAATGCTGATTGAGTATATGCCCATACTTGAGGAGATTATCTCTTTTGCGGAAGATACAGTACCTGCTGCCCCAATGACAATCAGAGCTATGGACGGAGAGTATTACCGTAGCGGTGAACACTGGATTACCCTTAAAAATGGCAAACACATATTAATTAACGAAAACGGAAGCATAATATCCGGACTTGGCGGGAAATATAACGGACAAAATGTATCAGAGATAAATAAGGCGACTAAACACCAAATGACTGAAGGATGTCAGCAGCCATCCGCGGATTTGCTGTCATCGTTTATAAAAGAACAAAGGCTTTTGATGAAGAAATTTGCATTTGCGCAGCCTAAACTACAGCCATCAAAAAATTTTGCAGAACTTAAACCGCAGTTGGAAAAAGTATTAAGCCCCTTCATGCATAACAGCGGCGGACAAGTCCATATATATGAATATTCGAACAATAGAAGTATGATGGTATCAGACGGTAAAGGAGAAGGGCGTATCGGAATAAGCGTTGCCAAGCAGACAATAGATAATGAGACGCAAATAGGGCTGTTTAAAGAAGAATCTTATTTCCCTGATAAAACGCTACTAAGCGCCTGTAATAAGATAGCGAATAAAGAAGAGCTGACTGCGCTGGAAGAGTACATGATTGTAGCTCTCTGGCATGAAATAGGCGGTCATAACCGGCATAAAACCACACCAAAACCAGATTTAGATGAAGATAAATTGATTTATATAGAAACAATTACAGAATGGATTGCAAGACATACATACGATACATTTTTAAACTATTTAGGCGGGCAGGCGCAATATCAGGAAAAAATAAAGGAACTCGGATTAGGTTATTACAAAGAAGTTGAATATTTTGACAATAAAAGAAATAATTTAAATATTAACGAAGAGGAAATGTATCAGGAGTTGATGCATATTACTAAAAATCATGAATATATTGATTATAAAAAAGAATTAGATATTTTTTTTGCAAAAAAGAGATTAGGGGTTAAATAGTATTAAAAAACTGCGGTTAATTAAAACAAGAAATGGGATCAACCCGTCTGATTATAAGTTTCTTTGTACTTGAGTCTTGAATCTTATTGATATATTTATAGGCTTTTCCCTTTTCTCCGCGAATATTATAAAAGATGGCAAGATCAGTAAAATTAGAATCCGGATTGTTAAATACATAAGCTCTATAGAATGCAATTTCATCTTCATATAAGACAGAAAAATTATTACTGAATATATCTCGCAGATTTTCCGGCGGAACAATATCAAAGACAGTATGGAGCTCTCCGACAATAATCAATGGAGTTTCAAAATTTTCAATATTACGCCAAAAATTAAAAAGGAGCCTTCTACTAAAGAACTCAGTCAGATCTTCCGGCGTTGCGATATCAAAAACTGTAACAGATTCCCTGTCAATAGCAGTTGGACTTTCTTTCTTTTTGTGGATAGAGTCCAAAAGTACAAAAGTATTCCGGCGTTTTTGCGGGTCTGCAATTTTATTTGCGTATTCTTCAGCTTTTTCTTTATCGCCGCGTTCAGCGTATAATTTGGCAAATTCGTAATAATTACTATCCGGACTCTTCAAAGCCCATGACTTAGCTTCGGCGTAGGTTTTCTGCGCCTCTTTGTCTTGCCTTGCCTGTACTCTGCGCAGGATATCAACACTTGTATTCGGATAATTTTCTTGGGTATAATCTGTGTAGCCATGTACACGTTTCAGCTCTTCCGGAGTGGCAATATCGTAAATTGTAATTGTTTTGTCTGTATAAGAAACCGCGGAGGTTTCAATATCCGCATCTTCCGCCAGCTTTACTCCGAAGTAAATAATAACAAAAATTGCGATGAAAAAGGCAGTAATAGTGGAAGCGGGTATAATAAGCGTTTCTTTCATTTGGTTTTCCCCCTTTTCTGTAAAAATTAACTATATTTCAAAAAAATATCTTCTGCAAGTTCTGTAAGTTCTGTAAGCGCACAAAATATTTCTTTCTGTGATAGAAATATAGCAACAGGCAACCAGCGCCGACACGTGCACAATAATTAAGACCAACAGCGGCGTCCTGGTTTGCCTGAATAAAAGGAAAATTATGATAAACAAATATACAGACGGGCTAACAAACTTTTTTAATAAACTGGCGAACCGGCGCAACCCGCAGAATCAGAACAGTTTATATCACCGTCGTTTAACAGAAGATGAAGAGTATGAGTGTTACTGCACCGGCATAGGGTTCAAAATCATATCAAAGAAAGCGGGAACAGCGCTTAACGATTCGCTTCAATTCACCGGTAAGGATGATGAAAGCTACTATAACAAAAATCTTGACAGGGTTATAAAACAGGCTGCCAAGTGGATGGTAGTTTATGGGCGTGGGTTGGTTGTCATATTTATGCCGAATGATGATTTATCTAAACCTTTAACTAACATTGAACCAGATTTATTACAATTCCGAGTATTCTCAGGCAGACAGGTAAACGTTGTAAGCGTTGACCGCGATTTAATGTCGCCGCGATATTTTAAACCAGTAGAGTACCAAGTAAGAGAAGCCACAATAAATCATTCAAGGTGTATTGATTTCACATACATAGACCCTGATGAAGATTTTGCGCCATATTACAAGTATGGCGGCATATCTGAATTTCAGCTTATTTACGGACAGTTGATAAATGACGGAATAGTGGAGAGAGCATCCGCGCGTATAGTTGAAGTCAATAGCAATCTTTTCTATAAAATAACTGGTTTTAAAGACAATATACGCACAAAAACAGAGGACGAAGCTGTCAAGTATTTCTCCATAATGGAGGACAAGCGCGGGATATACGGCGCGGGGATTCTTGATAAAGAGGATGATGTTGTAAATGTTGCCCAAGCTCTGACAAATCTGTCAGAAGTTGACCAGATTTCATTAAGGCGTATTGCGCTGGTGACAGGGATCCCTGTATCTGAGCTTGTCGGGGAGAGTGTGCGCGGGCTGAACTCCACAGGTGATAATGAACGCACATCGTTTATGGAGATGATACACACATTTCAGGATGACTTCTTATATACCCCTATAAATGAACTTATGAGCAAACTCAGCTTGGGCGCTGTACAGTTCAAGGAGGCGCAGGGACAGACGCCAAGCGAGCTAATAACATACGAAGGGAAAGTTGTTGAAATAGCAACCAAACTTGACGCTATGGGTGAAGATGGTTCTGCATACCTTCGTGAGAAAAAAATCATTGTTGATGACCCGTCCGATTGGCAAAAGGCGTTTTCGGATGCAGACCCCAAAGACCATTGGGTAACAGTTAAATCAAATAGTGAGCATGTACTGCTTGGAGAAGGCGGAGAGATAAAGGCAGGACTTGGCGGAAAATTCACCGGACAGAAGATAAGCGAGATAAAAAACAAACCGACTGGAAAAACCACACCAAGCAGAACAAAACAAAGTTCCGTGAATAATCAACCGACAAAAACTCAATCTAATACTGCGCCATCGCAAAAACAGCCAACACAAGCGGAGCAAACCCAAACAAAACTGGCAACAGCAAAAAATTTATCTGAAAATGCAAAAAATAACCCGCAAACACTTATATCAGGCGGAAAAGTGAATGAAGAAAACAAAAAAGCGCTTATCATGCAATATGCAGTAATGCAAGATAAACTGAATGCGGTTAAATCATACGAAGAGTTTAAAACGTTCAAAAAAGAACATGCACATACATTTAAAAAAGGGTTACTAACAGACGGAGCGAGTCCAAATACGTGTCATTTACCCGGAGGTGACAGTTGGTGGGCTGAAAAGGATATGATGTCAGGCTATTTGGATACTGTAAAGGTAGCTACGGAAAAAGGAGCTACATTGCCGCCTATACAGATGCAAACAGTAAGCAGTGAAAGAAAATATCTAAACAGGGGAAGTATAGACCTGATAGACGATGTTAGAAAAAATAATTATAATGGCGTATGTTATGATAACAGAAATATTGTTTTAAAACGTTCAAAAAATGATCCCAACGAAGTGGCAAACGAATATTCCAAAAAGTATAAATCATCAAAAAATTTGAAAAATAGGACTATAACACATGAAATAGGTCACACTATAGATAAAGACTTCAGTTTTAAATATAACGGAAAGCAGTACACAACAAACAGCATGATGGGGTTAGGTGAGGATTTCATTAAACAGAACGTAAGTGGATATGGAAAAAAAAATAAAAGAGAGTGTATGGCGGAGTGTTTTTCAAGGTATGTGGGATGGAAAAACGGAGTAGATAAAAAACCCTCTGATTTCGCTCTAGCTGTGGCAGAGGGTATGCTTGAACAAAGGAAAAAAGAGTAAAGGTTTATTTAACATGATTATTAAAACGGTTATAACTATAAACCCATTGTTCAAGTTGTTCTACTTCCGCATCTGTAGGGGGATACGATACTATTTCCACATAAAGACGGACTTTATCCCATTTGCAATATTTCTCAAAATACTTTGTCATTTTCTCATATATTTCAATTGGCATATCCATAATCCACCCCAAAAATATTCATTTAACAACTCGCAAAATATACCTTATTTATGCAGATTTGTCAAGATAAAAATGTTGGAGTGTCTATATTAAAATGCACATAACCGCACGGAAAGAGAAGAAGCTGCGAGTTGTGAGACCGCCGAAGAAGTACGAACGGCAGTTCTCAGAACTATGTGTATATATGATTGACGCTATGACATCACAATATAGGAATAACACATTTAAAGAACTGAATAAAAGCACAGTTGAAAAATGGGACGGAAGTAAATTCCACGATTCTCAATACGGCAACTTTTCAACAGTGTTTTTATCATTATCTAAATCTGTACAAAACAAGATACTAGCCAGATTCAGTGATGAGCATATAAGAAAAGAAGTCAGAGAACTTTTTTCAAAAATGAACAATTACAATAAAACATCTACATATCAGGCTATATCAGACAGGATAGGGATTGATCCGCAAGTATTATTTGCTAATGAAGCGTTATCTCCCACATTTAACGCATTGATTGAGGCATCTGTTGAATACACAAAAAAGCTAAGGGATGACACATTACAGCAGTTCACAACAAACAGTCTTGCAATGATGACGCAGGGGAAAACGCTTGATGATATTTTAGAGGCGTTTGACCTTACAGCTTCAAAACGCAGAAACGTTGCGGAAGCGACAGCGCGACAGCAGATTGCTTGTTTTAACAACCTTTCAACAAAAATACGGTATCAGAACCTTGGCATAACTCAGGGGATATGGCAGACAAATGTTGACGGCAGACAGCGGGTATCACACGAACAACGGGACGGTGAGAAGTTTGACCTTGACGTTGGCTGTTACAGCACATCAGACGGCAAGTATATATTTCCGGGTGAAGAGTGGGGTTGCCGGTGCACCTTTCAAGGGGTGATACCTGATGATGAAGTTGATATAACGTCGGAGTTTACCGATGAGTTCAAAGAGGAGGAACACAGCCGCGATGAAGAGGGGAAATTCACGGAAGGGAGCAACTCCAATATATCAAAAAACATATCAAAACCAGCGACCAAACTAAAAACCGCAATTAATAAAACTGTAGATACTGTCAAAAATCCGCAATCTCTTATTTCAGGCGGTAAAGTAAAAGCTCCAAAAGCTCTTATGGTACAGTACTCTGCAATGAAATATATACTTAATGCTGTTAAGTCGGAAGAAGAGTTAAGGAAATTTCAAAATGAACATGCACATACATTCAAAAATGGTGAAATAACTGACGGAGCAAGTCCAAATACTTGTTATTTGCCCGGCGGTGACACATGGCGGTCCGAAAAGGATATGATGTCCGGTTATTTGGACACTGCAACAGTAGTTGCTGAACAGGGAGCGACATTGCCGCCTATACAACTGCAAACTATACACAGTGATCGGAAAAATCTAAGCGAAGATACTAAAAGCCTAATCAGTTACGCTATAAACAATAAATCTAACGGCGCATGTTATGACAGAAAAAACATTGTTTTAGCAGCCCCGACAAAATGGCTAGCTGAATCTGATTATGCTTCAGACTGGAACTCATCCGGAAGTAAACATTCCACTTTAACACACGAAATAGGTCACACTATAGATAAAGACTTTAGCTTTGAATATGACGGAAAACAGTACACAACAGATAGTATGATGGGACTAGGCAATAGTTTTATCAAACTGAATGTAAGTGAAGCTGGCGCATATAGTGTAAGAGAGTGTATCGCGGAATGCTTCTCAAGGTATATTGGCTGGAAAACCGGAAAAGACAAGAAACCCTCTGATTTTGCTATTGCCGTGGCAGAGGGCGCTATTAATCAAAGGAAAACTGAATGAGGTTATCCACTATAAAAACGGTTAAGCATACTAACCAACTGTTCAAGTTTTTCTGCCTCTTCATCTGTGGGCGGGTAAGACACTATTTCTATATAAGGATTGTAATAATTATTAAATTTGCAATATTTCTAAAGAAATCCCATCATTTTTTCATACGCCTCTTTCGACATATTCATAACCCACCCCTCAATTACCTACTTGACAACAAGCGAACAATAGCATTTTTTTGCTTAAAAAGCAAGGAAACAGGAATAGAACTATTTATGGGTACGGTTATAAAACTCAACCAACTGCCCAAGTTTTTCTACCTCTTCATCTGTTTTGGGATACGATACAATTTCCAATTCATCGTGGGTATGGTCAGTAAAACTGCAATATTTCATAAGAAACTCCATCATTTTTTCATAATCTTCTTTCGACATTGTCATAACCCACCCCTTAGCAATTCACTTAACCATATACGAACCATACCCCATTTTTGGCTAAAAAGCAATGAAAATATAGATATAGGAGCTCAGTAATGGCAGATATTTCAAATGTAATCAATGTGACCCTTTTACCCGAAGGTCAGGCTACAGGGCGGGACAATATGAACATTGTTGCGCTGCTCACTCCTGAACGCGGCAATGCGCTGTCAAGCCGCAACAGGTATATGGAGTATAAAGATATAAACTCCGTAGCAAACGATTTCGGTACATTCTCAAAAACGTATGATTTTGCCGCGGCTGTATTTGCGCAGTCGCCCAACCCTGTAAACAGCGGCGGTTCTTTGATTATAGGTTATCACAGAGCCGCAGAAGAAGCGGCGGAAAAAAGACCTGCCAGACTGACAGGGGGAGTTATCAATGAAACAACGGTTATATCCGCCTTACAGCGCATAAGTGACGGTTCTATGTCAGTCACGGCAAATGATACTGATGTTGTTTTGCCTGCTACAGATTTCAGAACGGCTGTGAGCATCTCTGACGTGATAAAAACTCTTTCAGCCGCATTGCAGGGGGTTACCGTATCCTATATTAACAGGAGGATAATCATTGAATCAGCGACAGGTGAGATAGGGTTTACCGAACCGGCGGCAGACGGAACATTTATCGGAGATATTCTTTCACTTTCCAGTGGCAGCGGGGCAATAATTGAAGAGGCTGAAACGTCTTCAGTATTACCGCCGGAGACACAGTTGGAAGCGGTACAAAAATTAAAATCCATTGTGAACTTCAAAGGGCTCTCAATTATTGACGAACCCACGGATGAAGCGAGGGTAAATATAGCTGAATGGGCGCAGGCTAATAATACGCTCGTTTATGAAACGTTTCGTGAATCTGATAATCTGCTTGTAAAAACAGATAATATCGTTTGGCAGGCGCGTCTTGCCGGATTAACAAACTTCCGTATGCTTTATTCCAAATCCGGCAACAGAAAGATAGCGGCGGCGTATATGTCACGTATGCACTCGGTTAATTTTAACGCTGAAAATTCCGCAATTACAATGAATCTTAAAACATTAGCCGGAATTACATCGGAAGATTATAACCAGACGGAACTAAGCAATGCCGTGAGAATAGGGCTTGACATTTACACCACAATAAAAAATGTGCCGTGCCTTTTAGTAAGCGGGTCTAACGATTATACAGACAACCGGTATAACCTGATTGCAATGATAGACGCTGTACAGACAGACGCTTATAACCTGTTAAAAGCCACAGCGACAAAGATACCGCAAACCCAGCGCGGAGTGAATCAGATAGTAGATACCGTTGAAAAGACTCTTGCGGGATATGTCCGTTGCGGTGTGATAGCTGCGGGAGAATGGACATCGCCGGACGGATTCGGTGACATAGATGTATTGAAACGCTCCGTTGCCGCAGTAGGGTACTACGTTCTTGCCGGACAGCTTTCAGAACAGTCAGCGGCAGACAGGCAGGCGCGGAAATCGCCTGTTATACAGTGCGCTGTTAAAAACGCGGGAGCGATACACAGCGCGGATATAATAATATTTTTTAATTATTAAGGTAGCTGGGAGGGGCAACCAAGGTTTGGCTGGGAGCCCAGCCCATGCCACGACTGATTTTATTTCAGAGGGTTTACTTACGTTCACGCCCAACCTCCCCTTCCTTTCGTGAGCGTAGCGAACCCGCAGAGATTAAGTTTATGAGGCTGGGTTGGCGCCAGCCATGTCCTTCGCAAAAGCGCGGTTTTGCTACGGACAAATAGAATTATTAACGCCGCGCAGAAAAATCACACTTTTTCGCAGCGGCAATCCGCTAAGGGAAAAGGGGGAGTCGGGAGGGGAAAAACCGCAGGTTTTGCCACCCCAAGGAGATTTTATGTCAGGAGTAAATTACGCATTAAACGCAGACAGTACGACATTAACACTAAACGGAACAGCAATAACCGACTTTATAGCGGGAGACTTTATCACTCTTGCGCCTGTAAACGCATTGACTTCGCGGGTGCGGGGCTCAAACGGGGCGACAGTGATAAAGAAAAGGGTTGACGGAAACGAGTACGATTTGACGGTAAACGTACTCAAATACAGCGATTCTGACATATACCTTAATAGCCTTATGAATGGCGATTCCCCGAAAGTCATAAACGGAAGCATGAAGGAAAATTACAAAAAGAACGGCGTTAATTTCGTAAATTCGTGGGTTATTGAGAACGGTTCTATAACTACACAGCCTACCGATACGCAGAATAATCAGGACGGAAATGCGACTATGGCTTATGTCATTCAGTGTCAGGCGACAAGGATATGAGCCGTGATGCGGGCGCACTACTGCGTTGTTTCCTCCCTCCCAATCCTCATGTACCCGGTACGTACACTGCGGTTGGTTGGTCGGAAGCCACCTTGTATTGCATCCCGCCTGACGGCTCATTGCATATAAAGGAGAATTTTTTATGGCTGAAATAAAGATTGATAAAACAGATGAAGCGGCGCTGGCTGAGATAAAAGCTGTATATGACGATAAAGAAGCCGAGATAAACGGAAATATTTATACATTTACTAAAACGACACACCAGAAACGCTTGTCAGTGTTCGCTTATATGACAAAGATACAGAGGCAGATAACTGACGGAGACCTCTCATTTTTTGCCGATAAAGAGTTTAAGGCTATTCAGAATATAATTGACAATGTGGTTATGTATGAAGGCTCGCTTTTAAGTAAACTTCCTGAGCATTGGGAGGAACACGAAGAGGAGTTCACAGCGTTTTATATGATGGCAATGGGGGTTTTCAGTTACCCTTTTTTGCGCGGAAGGAAACAAGGCTAAGGATTCCGGTAAAGAGGGATGAGAATTATATCCTGTTTACCAACCTGACAGATTACGATATGCAGAGCTGTTACCTCTCAAAACAGGGATACGGCAGTTTAGCGGAGATAACAGATTTAGATACGCCGGAATTTTTAAACGCGCTGGAGTACGAGTATATCGTAAATGCAGTGACGGACTGGCATATTGATAAGACAGGAAAGAGATAATGAGCGGGAATGTGTTGAGTTGTGATATGGGCGCGCTACTTTGTTGCCGCCTCAGTCGGCAATCCTCATGTACGTTAGTATGTACACTGCGGTTGCCTTCCTCGGACGGCGTCGCGTATCGCATCCCATCTGACAACTCAATACCCCGCACAAAGTTTATGGGTCAGTGCAAATCGCTGACTTGGCGCGTAAGCGCATAAAAACAAATCGTTATTCCGTAAGAAAACCACGCTTTTCTGGAGGGATAACCTAAAAAGGAAGGGGAGGCTGGGAAGGGGAAACCCTTGGTTGCCCCTCCCAGTTGGAGTTTTATGGCGGCAGTAGGAACAGAATTTGTAACAAGATTTGTATTTAAGGGCGCGTTAAAGCCATTAGCAAGGTCTAACACAGGGCTTGGCAAGGCTATATCGTTGTCCGCTAAATACGCAATGGGCGTTATCGGCGTTGTGGGAGCTATCGCTAAATTTACAACCTCTGTACTTGGCAATGCTGAAGCATTAACAAAAATGTCTGAAGAGCAGAGAAAGAAAATTAGCAGTTTTAACAACAGCATAAAAAATCTGAAATTTGGGATGCAGTCATTAAGCAGGCAGGTGGCAATCGGGCTTGCCCCGAATATACAACGGCTGACCGACAAGTTTAATGATTTCCTGAAAAAACAAAACTTTGTTTCAATGATAGATAAATTCAGCCGCGGATTTGGATATGTATGCGATGGCGCGGAGCGGCTTATAAAGTTTACAAAAGATTTGACAGAGAAAACAATAGGTTTAAAAGGCGCGGTTATACTTCTAGGGCTGGCATTTGCAAAAACGCCTATGGGAAAGATGATTGCTATTATAAGCGCTATTTTACTGATTATTGACGATTTAATTGTCACATTTCAAGGCGGGGATTCTGTTATAGGTGATTTTTTTAAAAAGTTCTTCCCTGAAATAGATATAACAAAAGTATTACAAGACGTTGTTAAGTGGATACTTAAGATTATTGATAATTTTAAAAGTTTAAAAAGCAGCTGTGGCGACTGGATATATAAGTGGGTAATAAAAGCGTTAGATTGGTTAAAAAAGATTGATAAAGGGATATTAGCCGCTGTAGCTGCCGGATTAATGCTAAGAAAAGCGTTTGGAACAATCGGTCCTATAATAGGAGGTATTTCAAAAGCTTTTAGAGCGCTGCAAATGGTAATGGCGGCGTCCCCTGTCATATTAATATGTATTGCAATAGCCGTTGCCGTATATCTGATTATTAAGAACTGGGATAAGGTTAAGGCGTTTTTTATGAAGTTCATAAAATGGTTTTCAGATAGATTTCCGAATCTTATCAAGGTGATTAAGGTTATGGTCAGTATTTTTATAAGTATATGGAAAGCGGTTTTTGAAACCTTTAAAACAATAGTGGTTGCTGTAATAAACTTCTTTAAAAACAACTGGGAAAAGATTGCTGAGGTACTAAAAAATGTTGGCGGCTATTTCATAGACATTATAGAAAAATGGGTAAACGCGGCGTTTAATGCTATTGAATCAATATGCGGGTTTCTGCTCGGGATAAAAGATATTGTCGTTGGTATATTTACATTTGATTTTGAGAAGATAAAGTCAGGATTCGCAAAAATAATTGATGCCATTGCAAATATGATTAAGCTAACAATAATGCCGCTTATTGAGATAATAACATCTCCAATGAAATTTATAGGTGAAAAAATAGTCGGCGCAATCGGAATAGGAAATAACGGCAATAAAATCCCTACGATAACAGACGCTGATATGAGCATGATGCAGCATCCCATTCCGCCGGCGCATGGCGCAGCAAACAACAATAATACAGTCAATCAGCAAGTAAAGATGGAGATAAACACAAGCGATGCTAAAGTTGCGGGACAAGAAGCGGCTGACAGACTTAATCAGCGTATAGCGTATGCTGAAAATATGATTTTAGGGGCAACGCGGTGAGCGCAATAATAGGCGCAATAGACGCGCTTCTGGACGATAAACAAAAGATAGGCATCGGTGGGTTTACCCTTGAAGCGCGTATTAAGGAGACCGTCACCTATACCGCTGATGTTCCCGAGATACCCCTTGAGAACGGGAGCAAGGCGCATGACCACATAATTTTAACCCCTTTAAGGATTGATATAGAGGGCAGCGTTGCCAATGTGGTAGTTGAGCCGTCCGCGTTAGTTCAGGCGTTTATAAACGCCAGCAGAACAATCGGAGCTATAACGAAATTTATGCCCGCGCGGACGCAGGCGCAGATAACGCAGATAAACGCGATGGTGTTGGCGTTTCGGGACACGCTTGAAAAGCTGGACGGCTTTTTAGGAGCGGCAGGGGCGGTCGCTCAGATGGCAGGGTTTATTTCAGGACCCGGAGCGCCTCCTACGATAGAGTTTATGGATACGATGCGCAAACTCTATGAGGAGAGAAAACCGTTTGATTTGGAGATATACGGGCAAAACAACGGATTCAGCTATGGCTATTACAATATGTTTATGACGTCATGGGTGACTGAATTTGATAATGAGCAGGACGGACTTGTTTATAAGATGTCACTCGTACAGTTAAAATTTATTGAGACAGAGTTTGAAACTGTCGCAGCGCCTGATGCAAGTCCGGCTGTAAAAGATTCAACAGAAGGCGAAAAGACAGGTAATACAAGTGTGGCGAAAGCGGCGCTGAGTAAATAATGCTGAAAATTAACGGAATAACAAACTATCCGATGCAGAGACACATAATACCGTTTGAAAAGGGGCGGGTGATACTGCGTCTGCGCTTTTACGGACACCATGAGTTTTGGACAATGGGAGTTGAATACGGCGGTAAGAACGTTTACGGGATAAAGCTGTCTTTGGGCGTATTACACCTTAAAAACAATAATTATCCGTTTGATTTTATGATTGAAGATACCTCAAATACAGGAATTGACCCGTTTATGGCTGAAGATTTTATGATTGGAAGGATAAACCTTTATATGCTGGAAGCAGAAGATTTAATAGGTTGAGCGCTTGCACTCCCCGCTGGGGAGTCGGAGCGAAGCTTCTGTGGGGGAAAGGCGCAAAGCGCCGCCCGCGAGACGAAACGAAGTGAGGAGCGGCGAAGCAAGCGCAATTAAGCCGGATTTACTCCGGCGCAATGGAGCGAAGCGCTCGAGTGTGAGCGTAGTGAACATTACGAGAGGTAAATAAATTGTACCGATTTAAACGTGACTACGAGCTAAAAATACATCTTGAGACCCAACTGCATACGATAAAGCCTGACCCCAAAACCGGAGACGGTCTGCGTATCACCTTTGACGGCGCTAAGAAGATATCAGGCGACCCAAACGCCTGTAATATAGAGATATATAACCTTAATCCAGATAAACGCAAAGCGGTGATAAAGGATAAAGAGGACAGGAAAACGCTTATACCTATAGAGTTAAGCGTAGGCTATCAAGGCAGCCTTTTACTGCTTTTTAAAGGGAATGCGGAATCAGCGGGAACAAGACGGAGCGGAACAGATTATATAACCAAGATTGAGTGTCTGGACGGCGGACACGCTTACCGTAACAGTCATACTTCAATAACCGTGACAAAACGTAAAGACGCAATAAAAAAGCTGATAGATGATATGAACAGGAATGGAAATATCACTTACGGTTATGTTCCGGAACTTGAAGAGTTTCAGCGTCCGGTGGTTATGTCGGGCGACACATTCCGAGTTATTGAGCAGCTATTAAATAAAGGCGACAGCTATTTTATAGACAATGAGCAGTTTTACATAATCAGAGATGGTGAAACGCTTGAGATGACAGTTCCGATTATATCAGCGGAAACAGGGCTTATTGATACCCCGGAAAAGAAAGAAAAGAGTGTAACATTTAAAACTGTTATTAATCCTGAAATAAAGCTGGGCGGTTGTGTATCTCTTAAAAGCGCAACAGCGGAGCATTTAAACGGAACTTATAAAGTTTTAAGCATGAACTTTAAAGGTGATTATATGGGCGCTGACTGGACGCAAAGCGTGGAGTGTAAAAAGGTATGAATACAATGCCTAAATGGGTACAGATGTTCAGTAAGGATACGCAGCATTCTTTTTCTGATAAAGGGGATGACAGGAAAAGGGGCGAAACTACAGCAGGAACTACCAGCGGCTCTTTTGCGCCGGAAGAGGGCGGAGGGGAAGAAAAAAAACTTGACGATTATATAAAAGGTAAAGATTTAAGAGAATTTAGGAATGGTGCATTTGAATATTTACAAGATCATTACAAAGATAAAATTATCACAGATAGCAGTGGAGATAAGGTATCTTTTTCAAGAAAAGGAAATGATAAAATAGCTAATTCTATTCCATATGAGAAAAAGGAAGCATTGGAGCGTCTTGATGAGATTATAACTACAGGCAAACGAGTAAACGAAAAACTGAAAGATGGTAGTATTCGGAAGGACTATTCATGTTTTGAAGTGTATGAAAAAATTCTGAATATTAACGGCAAAGATGTCCTCTGCAGATTACACGCAGGGCATCTAATAAAGGATGATGGCATATTACGGGCATATTACATAGACGAACAAAGGAAGCTAAATGAACAAGGAATTATTAAGCATGAACAAGCGCACCCTGAGCATTTACTTCCCTTAATAGATAACCTACCCCAAACGCTTGAAGTTGTCAACATTGAATTTGAAGATTTATCATCGAACTTTCATGATTCAGCAGCCAGCAGGGGATTGAAATTTACCGATAAACTCTGCCTTTGCGGCGGGGTAAAAAACCTTATAAGCGTAAGGGATGGCAAACTTCAATATCGCGGTTATGAGCTTGGCGTACCGGATAACAACGTTTATAACGTTTACCGTAGACCTGAGACGATAAAAGCGTTAGAAAATGCGATGTCAGGGCTTCCTATAACCAACGGGCATATAGATATTGAGCAACCCGTACCAAAAGAGTGCAAAAAAGGGGAGGTACTAACATCAGAACTTGTCCCCCTTGCCGATGAAAATAAACAGTCAACAGTCGGAATAAAAAATACTGTAAGGCTTGAGGCTGAACTTATGGCGGAGGTAAGCGCGGGTAAGCGTCAACTTTCGCTTGGATATTACGCCGATACAAGACCATACAAAGACGGATACGAACAGTATGCTATACGTCCGCACCACTTAGCTGTGGTTGACTGCGGCAGATGCGGGGTATCGTGCAGTTTTATGGATAAATCAAATAAAACAATAAAGGAGACCAAAACGATAAAAAAAAGTTTTAGAGACTTAGGCGAGGGCGGAGAGATGCCTGTCGCCACGCTTGAGCGAATCGCGGAAATAGCTGTGCTACTACCCAAAGCGGTGGGTAAAGTTCCGCTTGAGAAACTCAATGAAGTAATGCCCCTGCTTGAGGAGCTTATCAGTCTAGCAGGGGATATTGAGCCGGATATTACTCCAACACAACCGGAGGATGTCGCCGGAGACGGATCAAATTCAGACACTTCGCAGGAAGGAGCCGCTAAGGATAATCCGGGCGATAACGGAACGCCACCTGAAGATGAGAAGAAGAAGTTCGGCGATTCGACAAAGTTTACTGACGCCGTAAATAAGGCGGTGAGTAACCATCTTTCCGTAGTGGAAAAGGCGCGGGGGTTTTTACCGGAAAGTTATGGATTTGCGAGCAAAACGCCCAACCAGATTATGCGCGATGCTATCGCCACACAATCAAAGGCAAAGTTTACAGATGCAGAGCTACCAACAGCATTTAAGATGCTTCAGAAAAGCAACAAATACCAAAATTTTGCGGACGCGGCGTCAAATGACCCTTTCGCAAAACTGGCAGAAAAAGAGATATAGGCAACTGGGAGGGGCAACTACGTTTGGCTGGGAGCCCAGCCCATGCCACGACTGATTTTATTTCAGAGGGTTTACTTACGTTCACGCCCAACCTCCCCTTCCTTTCGTGAGCGTAGCGAACCCGCAGAGATTAAGTCTATGAGGCTGGGTTGGCGCCAGCCATGTCCTTCGCAAAAGCGCGGTTTTGCTGCGGACAAACGGGGAATAAACCTATACTCCCCTGCGGGGAGTCGGAGCGATAGCTCCGGTGGGGGCAAGGTCACACGGTGACCGTCAACAAACGATAGAGCGAAGCGATGAAGTTTGTTGTAGCGAGCGTCATTGAGCGGGATTCACTCCCGCGAAATAGAGCGAAGCGCTCGAGTGTGAGCGTAGTGAAAATCACGAGAGGAGATAAATATGCCTTTTAAAGACCCAATACGACCCGATATTGAAAATGTACGCGCCGGCGAGCGCTGGAATGACGGTGGTCTTATCCTGACAGCAACCGATTTCCAAAATGGGCTAAAAATAGGACGGTTTGCACAAATAAAAAACGGCATTCAACTAGCAAACCTTGACGGATCATCTACCACGCTTGTCGCTGGGGTTGCGCTACGTAGCGTAGTAAACCCCATTGAATCTGGGGATAGTTATGACGCCGAAATACACCGCGAAGCGGAATATAAACGCGAGGGGCTTGTAACTGTTGAAGTTGTGGGTGGAGTAACGCCGAAAATATTTGATAAGTGTTACGCCGTAAATTCTGTAGGAAATGACAGCGGAAAAGCAACCGGGGTTCCTATATCAACTGTTGACGTAAACGCTGAGTTTATTCAGGAAGTGCAAACAGGCGTTTGGCTTGTAAACTTAAAAGGCGCGTAGCGCATAAAGTCAGCGCCACGGATGGCGCGTGAGCGGAGCGAACTCCTGCGGAGGGCAACGGCTACGCCACAAAGCAAAACTGCCCGTCTGGCTAAGACCGGACAGGATGTGCGTGCGCATAAGCGCAAAGGAGCATAAAAGAATGAAATTAGGACAACTGTATAACCTTAAAAGGATGAGTGAAGTTAGAGACAAAGCGCCG